>JAATGG010000125.1 GCA_015654835.1 Terriglobales bacterium | reverse complement strand
TGCCGACCGAGGTCGCGGCCACCAACTGCTTGAGCGGCGAGTGCTTGAGGGTGCCGGCTGCCACGAGCGCGTTCAGCGCCAGGGCGAGGGCCACGGCGGCGCCGGTGATGGCGGCAGTGCGGGTGCCGCCGTCGGCCTGAATCACGTCGCAATCCAAAATTACGGTGCGTTCGCCGAGGGCGTGCATATCCACGACCGAGCGCAGACTGCGGCCGATCAGGCGCTGAATTTCATGGGTGCGGCCGCCGATCTTGCCGCGTTCACTCTCGCGCGGGGTGCGGGTGACGGTGGAGCGCGGCAGCATGGCGTACTCGGCCGTGACCCAGCCACGGCCGGAGTTGCGGAGCCAGCCGGGAACGCCCTGCTCGATGGTGGCGTTGGTCAACACGCGAGTGTTGCCGAAGGAGACGAGCACGGAGCCTTCCGCGGTTTGGACGAAGCCGGGCGTGAGGGTGAGGAGACGAAGCTGGTCGGGAGTTCTGCCGCCGGGGCGGAAGAAGGGAGAGTGGCCTGAGACGTGCATAGGGGGATTGTACGGGAAGGGGCAAGGGGGAAGGCAAAGCCGGTTCTAAAATGGGAATTCTCCCCTTATGGGATTCATTGCAGGAATCACTATGCAAGTCTATCAATAAAGAAGAGTTACCTTATAGATCCCATCCCGAATCGTTCCGTTTCGGGACAAAATGTTCCACAATGCTTTTCCTATGTTGCCCTGAAATTAGACATTCAGACCGGTTCTTATCAACGGCTTAGCAAAGGTGTCCTAGTTTGGCACGCTACGTGTAATAGGAATGGACAAAACTTAGTGCAATATCAGGAATCGAAGAGCCAAAAACGGAACCGCCTGGGAAAGACATTTCTCCTGCGGGGAAAAAGGTCCATCGGGAATGTTGTCCGGTCGATAAGCTACGGGCGACAGAGAAAAGGAAGAGAGAGGGCCATGGAGCAGATTGCGGAAGCGGGGTTGGGTGGAACGCCACACAAGCGTGTAAAGGCGGTCGTGCAAACGCTTGCCACCATGCGCAGCCCGGGCGAGAGCCTGGCGGAACTGGCACATGACGCAAGAAACATGGTGACCGCTCTGGGGCTTTATTGCGAGCTTCTGGAGGAGCCGGGCGTGTTATCGGCCCCCTATGCCCACTACGGCGCGGAGTTGAAGCTGGTTGCCGCGGCCAGCCGCCGCCTGGTGGAGAAGCTGGTAGCTCTCGACACCCGTATACCGGCTCTTCCCGGCGAGCACGCCGGATCGGGGGAAGAGGGAGGCCTGTTCGCCGAGAGTGCGGCGGCCGGCCGGGTCTCGTGCTCCCAGAATCTGAACCGCGCGCTCGATCATCCGATCGATGATCTGCGCGAAGAGTTGCAGGCCAACCGAAATTTGCTGGCGGCCCTCGCCGGCCCGGCAATCACCTTGACGATGGAAGCGGAGCAGGGCGCGCGGCCAGTGGCACTGAGCGGCGAAGACCTGACCCGGGTGCTGGTGAACCTGGTCAAGAATGCGGCCGAGTCGATGGCCGCCGCCGGCAGCATCCGCCTGACCCTGCGTGAGACGCTGCGCAGGCGTCCGGCAGAGGCTAGCGCGGCGGAACGGGCTGCGGCAACCTGGCTGCTGCTGAGCGTAGAAGACAGCGGGCCGGGCATTCCCGAAGGGGCGGCGGACAAAATCTTCGGCGCGGGCTATTCGACGCGGAGAGAAAGCGCCAAGGGGAACGACGGCTGGCCGGCAGCGCACCGCGGACTGGGACTTTCGATCACCCGTTCGATCATCGAGGCGGCGGGAGGACGGATTCACGCCGGAAACGGGACTCGGGGAGGCGCGCGGTTCGAGATTGAGCTGCCGGCGCTGACCCGCAGGACCTGGAGCTAAGCCTGGACCTAATTCTGGCGCCAAGCCTGATTCCAAATCTGGCGCCAAATCCGGAATCGGAACCCGGCCCGGCCAATCTAGCAAAAAGTCCCGGCCGCCCGTCAATGCAAATCCACCTAAGTACGCGTGAGGCGCATACAATGCTCGCAACAGTTCAAAATAACAAAGTGATGGAATTCATTCCTCAAATGACGGAAGCGCCGGTGCGGCTCCACCTGCTGGTGGTGGATGCGGACAGCGCGGCGCGGTCGGCCTGTGCCGAGATCGCCGCCAGCCTGGGCTATGCGGTCGACAGCACCGGCGACATGAATCAGGCCCGCGTCCTGCTGCGCGGCCATGCCGCCGACATCCTGCTGGTCAACCTGCCTTACGGCAGCACCCAGGGGCTGGAGCTGGTCTCCGAGGTCAAGCTGCTTTATCCGCAGACGGCGGTCATCGCCATGACCTCCTCGGCCTCGGTCAACGCCGCGGTGGAGGCCATGCGCTGCGGAGCCACCGACTATCTCACCAAGCCTTTCGCGATGGACGAGCTCTCGACGGTGCTGGATCGCGCCGCCGCGAACCTCACCACCAACCTGGCCAGCCGCCAGTTGCGGGAGCAGTTGCGGATGAGCCAGGGCCTGGGCGCCATGATCGGGCGTTCGGGCGAGATGGAAAAGCTCTACCGCATTCTGTCGAAGGTGGCGCAAAGCTCGCATCCGGTGCTGATCCTGGGCGAGAGCGGGACCGGAAAGGAACTGGTGGCGCGGACCATCCACGCCTACGGCCCCAACTCGCAAAAGCCCTTTCTGCCGGTCGATTGCGGCTCGCTGGTGCCCACCCTGATCGAGAGCGAGTTGTTCGGCTACGTGAAGGGAGCCTTCACCGGGGCCAACCGTTCCAAAGACGGATTGTTGGTGGCGGCCGAAGGGGGCACGGTTTTTCTGGATGAAATCGGCGAGCTTTCCCTGGATCTGCAGGCCAAGCTGCTGCGCGCGCTGCAGGAGCGGGAGGTTCGCCCGGTGGGCGCCACCCATCGGGTGCCGATCAAGGCGCGCATCGTGGCAGCCACCAACCGCGACCTCGCGGCCATGGTGGAGACGGGAACCTTCCGCAAGGACCTGTTCTATCGCCTGAACGTCGTCAACCTGCGGCTGCCCCCCCTGCGCGACCGGCGCGAAGACATTCCGCTGCTGGCGGCGCACTTTCTGGACCGCATCAGCCGTGAGCATGGCACCAAGTTCACGCTGAGCGACGAGGCGTTGCGCACGATGATGCGGCATGACTGGCCGGGCAACGTGCGCGAACTCGAGAACTCGGTCGAGCGGGCCTGCGCGCTCTCTTCCGGCCCGGTGTTGCACCTGGGCGATTTGCCCACCCAGTTGCAGCAGCAGGGACTGGAAGCCCGGCGGGTGGCGGCATCGCCGAACGAGCCGACCGGGGACGGATCTTCTCCTGAAGTGATGACCCTGGCCGATTTGGAACGCCAAGCCATTTTGGGCGCCATACGGGCATTGAACGGGGATAAGCTGCAGGCCGCCAAGCTGCTCGGCATCGGGAAGACCACTCTGTATCGCAAGCTGAAGGAATACGGCATTTCGGAACCATTACAGGGCGAATAGTCCGCAATGGATCTGCTGCCGGAGCAAACCGCGCCGATAGGGGAATTGCGGGAACAGCCACAAGGCCGCATGGGTATACCCATGCGGAACCCACGAATAAGCTTCGCCCGAACTTAGCCGGGCAGACAGTGAAGGAGTCGAAGATGAGCATTTTGATGGTGACGGGGATTGAAGGCGCTCGCAACTGTGCCGCGGCAGTTGGCGCGGAGCTGGGAATGGAAGTCGAAGTCGCCGAGGGGCGCAAAGCGGCGCTGTCGGCAATGCGGCGGTCCGAATTTGCTGCGGTGATTGTGGACGAAACCATGGCCGAGTGCGATCCGGCCGGAGCCGAGTCGGTATGGGAACACGCCGGTCTGGCGATTCCGCTGCAGGTCAACTTTGCTCTTTCCGGCACGTCCCGGCTCATTCGGGATATTCGCGCGGCGCTGCATCGCCGGGAGCGGGAGCAGTCGCTGGCCCGCCGGGCTGCGACGGCGGCCATCGAGTCCGAACTGAAGACCACGGTCGCGGGTCTGCTGCTGCACTCGCAACTGGCCTTGTCGGGAACCGAGATCCCTTCTTCCATCGCCGACAAGCTGCGCGTGGTGGCCGACCTGGCGGGGAGCCTGCGTCAGCAGTTGAGCCCTTCGTCGCAGAGCCGGATCGACAGCGCCGCCTGATAGCTTTTCACGGTTTATGTGCGTTGCACGCGCATCGCCGGGGCTGCACGATTCGCCCCGGCGTTTCTTTCTCAAATTGCGCGTGGCCGCCCGGAAGACGGGACGCGCCTCCTCTTTCATGACGTAAGCTGATCCCAGGATGAAAGATTCGGCTGTTTTGCTCATCGATTGCCCTGACCGCAGGGGACTGGTGGCCCAGGTCTCTACGCTGCTTTACGAATGGGGCGCCAACATTCTGCATGCCGACCAGCATCAGGATCACGAGTTGGGCTTGTTTTTCATGCGGGTGGAGTGGGCGCTCGACGGCCCGGCCAGCGATCCGAGCGCAGCGACGTTCGATCTGGATGGGTTCCGCGAGGCCTTCGCGTCGCTGGCCGCCGGTCTGAATATGCATTGGAAGCTGAATTCCAGTGCCGAGCGGCCGAGAGTGGCGCTATTCTGCTCGCAATATCTGCATTGCATGGCCGACTTGCTGCATCGCTGGCGGACCGGGGAACTGGTTTGCGAGATTCCGGTCATTGTGTCGAACCATCGGGAAGTCGAGAATCTGGCGGGTTTTTACGGCATTCCTTTTGAATATGTGCCGGTAACCGTGGCAAGGCGGGCCGAAGCAGAAGCACGGCACCTGGAATTGCTGGCGGCAAAAGGGATTGATCTGGTCGTACTGGCCCGCTACATGCAGATTCTTTCGCCCGCCTTCGTGGATCGCTATCCAGAAGCCGTGATCAACGTGCACCACTCGTTTTTGCCAGCGTTTACCGGGGCCAAGCCGTATCACGCGGCCCATGCCCGGGGCGTGAAACTGATTGGCGCGACCAGCCATTACGTCACCGAAGTGCTGGACGACGGACCGATTATCGAGCAGGATGTGGCCCGGATCTCGCATCGCGACCAAGTGGAAGACCTGGTGGAGCGGGGCCGTGACTTGGAGCGCATTGTGCTTTCACGAGCGGTCCGCTGGCATCTCAACCACCGGATTCTCTGTTATGGGAACAAGACGGTCGTGTTCGACTAGAGCATTTTCGGAATACACGTCGACTTTTTGAGAGCAGTAAAAGGTGGTTTTTTCTTGAGAAAAGAGCCACTCAACTGTGTGTTTTCGGTCGGCACCTATCCCACAATTGCTGTAAAAGCGGAAATTCAGGTTGGATTTTAAGACCGGATTGATGGCTCCAGGCCTGAATCCGAGCTTCGGATTTTTATCTCAAAAAAATTAAAACGATGACCGCGGGCAGGCATCTTGTCTTCTGAGGCTCTACGAAGAATCGGGAGAAAACAACCCGAGATCCAGGCCTCGAATTCCCCGTAAACATAAGAATTGAGAACGGACTAACTCCTCCATACGCCCCGGCGGGCTTAGGGACGATACGGGCCGGAAGCGCCGAGTGGTCTCCCATCGAGCGCGGAGGCATCTAACGACATTGCGGCGAGGATTCGGCGATGGAGGCAGCAGTACGCAGCGATTGGGATGTCGAGATCTGAACGACAGGACGAGAGCATGGAAAAAAACGAACCTACAAGGATCGACACAGGAGTCGGCGGGCTGAACGACATTCTCTCGGGAGGGCTCCCCTCGGGCCAGATGTATTTGCTGGAGGGAGATCCGGGAACGGGAAAGACAACCCTGGCGATGCAATTCATCATCGCGGGAGTGCGCGCGGGGAAGAAGGCTCTCTACATCACCCTTTCCGAATCGAGGGCGGAACTGGAAAACTCCGCCCGCTCGCATGGATGGGACACCGGGGAGCTTCCGATTGCCGAGTTTGTTCCAGCCGAGGCCAGTCTCAATCCAGAACAGCAGTACACGGTTTTTCATCCCAGCGAGGTTGAGTTGGCGGCGACCATTCAAAAGCTGACTCAGCTTATCGAAGAGGTGAAGCCGGATTGCCTGGTGATCGATTCCCTTTCGGAACTTCGTCTGCTGGCGGCGGAGACGATGCGCTACCGCCGCCAATTGCTGGCGCTCAAGCACTTTTTTGCCGGACGCGATACGACGGTGCTGCTTCTGGACGATCGAACGGCCGAGGGAAGCGACATGCAATTGCAGAGCATCGCGCATGGGGTGGTGCGACTGGAGAAGTTGCAGCGGAGTTATGGAGTCACCCGGCGGCGCGTCGAAGTGATCAAGCTTCGCGGGAGCGCGTACCGGGAAGGCTTCCACGACTACACCATCCAGCGGGGCGGGCTGGCGGTCTATCCGCGGCTGATCGCGAACGAGCATGAAACTGTTTTTGATGGAGAACGGATCACCAGCCATCTGCCGGCGCTCGACCAGATGTTTGGCGGAGGAATCAACCGCGGCTCGTCCACATTGCTGATCGGGCCGTCCGGCAGCGGCAAGTCCACGCTGGCGACGGTCTATGCCTACGCGGCCGCGAAGAGAGGCGAGCGGGCGATCATGTACGTCTTCGATGAAGTGTTGCGCACGGCCCAGGACAGGGCGGAGGGGCTTGGTATTCCCGTACGCGAGGAGATTGCCAAGGGTACACTAGCCATGTCGCAGATCGATCCGGCGGGACTTTCTCCGGGCGAATTCACATGGCAGATCCGGCAGGATGTGGAGAGACGGGACACGCGCGTGGTGGTGATCGACAGCCTGAATGGTTTTTTGATGTCGATGCCCGGCGAACACGATCTCAGTTTGCACTTGCATGAGCTGCTCGCCTTTCTGAATCAAAAAGGAATCGTAACCTTTCTCATTTATACGCAGCATGGGCTTATCGGCGGAATGCAAACCGAGGTCGATGTGAGTTACCTGTCAGACACGGTGGTTCTTCTTCGATATTTCGAAGCGCAAGGAAACATCCGGCAGGCTCTTTCGGTGGTCAAGCAGCGTGTGGGTCAACATGAACGCTCGTTGCGGGAGCTTCGCATGAACGAGGGAGGCATTGAAATCGGAGAACCACTTGCCGACTTTCAGGGTGTTTTGACGGGGGTTCCTAATCTCGCTATGCCTATAGAGCGAGAGGACTAAGCAACCGGAGCGAGGTTTAAACCATGAGCTTAGTCGTGCGCGTAATTGCTCCAACTGGCCGGGACACGCAGCTAATTACAGAGGCATTGCATCGCAATGGTCTTGCCGCCGAATCGTGCGGCAACCTGCCGGCACTGTTGAAGGTGGTGAGCGACCATGTGATCGGTCCGCTGCTCATTGCGGAAGAGGCGTTGAGCCTTGCCTCCATCCAGCAGCTTGGCAAGCTGATCGAGCACCAGCCTGCGTGGTCGGATCTGCCTATTCTTATCCTGACCAGCAGCGGGCGCGAAACCCCGGACAACTACAGCCTGGAACAGAGACTGCTGCCGCTGGGAGCACCAGTGCTGCTGGAACGGCCTGTCAGGACCATGACCCTGGTGAGCAGCGCACGGGCGGCGCTGCGGGCACGGCAGCGGCAATATGAGGTTCGCGACGCTCTGCGTCAACGCGACGAAGCGATGGCCGAGTTGAAGCAGGAGCGAGAGACGCTGCATGTGATGCTCGACAATTTGCCGGTGGGGATTTTGCTGGCCAAGCCGAACGGAGAAGTCATCCTGGGAAATCGGAGCGTCGAGCAGATTTTTCGTCATCCGATCTTGCCGACTCCCGACATTGAATCTCATGCGCACTGGGTCGCGTTTCACCCGGACGGGCATCGTATCACGGGGGAAGAGTATCCCCTGGCGCGCGCCATGAGGACCGGCTGCACGATTCCGCCGGAGGATTATCTTTACCGGCGCGGAGACGGCACGCTTGCATGGGTGCGATTTGCGGCTGCGCCTATCTTCGACGACAAGGGCGAGGTGAGCGGCGGCGTGGTTGCGATTTCAGATATCGACCAGCAAAAGCGCGCGGAGTCGGCACTGATGCAGAGCGAGAAGCTTGCGGCGGTCGGCCGGCTCGCAGCATCCATCTCGCATGAGATCAACAATCCTCTGGAGGCAGTGACCAACCTGCTTTATCTAGTTGAACAGGCAGCGCAGGATCCGGAGATACGGCGGCTGGTCACGACAGCGCAGGAAGAACTTTTGCGCGTGAGCCAGATCGTCACCCACACGCTACGCTTTCATCGGCAGTCGACCAAGCCTCGTGCCATTACTGCGGAAGAACTGCTGGAGCCCACGCTCGGGCTCTACCGGGCGCGACTCAGAAATGCGCATATCGAACTGGAGATGCAGCATCGGGGCGCAGGCAGCGCGGTTTGTTATGAGGGGGACATACGGCAGGTTCTGAATAATCTGCTGGTGAATGCAATCGATTCGATGCGCGCAGGAGGGCGGCTGATCATACGAACGAGTAAGTCGCGGCTTCGCAATGCAGGCATGGAAGGCATTCGTATCACGATTGCAGATACCGGCCATGGAATTCCTCAGAAAGACATGCGGCATATCTTTGAGCCCTTCTACACGACCAAGGGAATCAACGGTACCGGCCTCGGGCTCTGGATCTCCCAAGGCATCATCACCAAACACCACGGCCATTTGCAGATCCGCTCAAGGGCGCAGGGAGACAGAACGGGCACGGTCGTGAGCATCGTTCTGCCCACGGAGTCGATGGATTCGCTTCACTCCCGGAGAGCTTTGCGATAGCAGGGGATATGTCTTGCTTCAGTGAGCGACGGTGCGGATAACGCTGCCAGCATGGTCGCTCAAAAACAATGCATGAGTGGAAAATTCCGGGGTGCGCGGTTCCCCGCATCTTTACTCTTGTATCTATTCTTGTATCAACCGGTAACAATCTCTGAACGGCGCGCGACATGATGTTGCGACGAACCAATCATACGAGGTGACAGAGTGCAGCATGTTGAACCGATCGAGCCAAAGACGAACAATCGAAAAACGGAAGATGGGGCGCGCCATTGCGGCGGGCGCAGAGGCTGGAAGGCATTGGCGCTGCCGGGGTTCGTTGCTGCTTCTCTACTAGCGGGTTCATTCGGGCAGCGGCACCTTGCCTTTTCGCAGCAAAGTTCGATTCCGGCGGTCGATGTTCAGGCCAGGAGCCGGGATATCATGGCCCACCTGAATTCCGTCATTCAGTTTTATCGGTCGTCGATTCAACCGATTCAGAAGGCCGGCGAACCGAACGATGTGATCTATCGCGACCAGGCTGTTGCACAGGCCTCCCAAGTTGCGGGTTTCGCCTTCCAGTCCGCGAAAGCCGAGTCGGCCTTGATCGCCGGTTATCAGGCTCATACGGAAGCGCAGGCAAGTGGCGCGCAGTCGGGCGAACAGCAGCGGATGCAGAACACCGAAGCGATGGCCGAGAAACAAATCGCCGCTCTCAAGGCTCAGGAAGCGGCCCTGGATAAGCAGATTGCCAGTGCCAAGCCCAAGGCTCTGGCCGGTCTGCAGGCGCAGAGAAAGCAGATCGAAGGCGCCCTCGATCTTGAGACTGCGATGAAGGACGCTCTCGAAAAGATTGTCGGCATGGTCGCAGGCGACAACGACACCGGGTTAGTGGGGGACATCGAACGGCTGCAACAGTCGGTGCCTGAATTGCAGGGAACAAACAAGACGGCCGCTCCACCGCTCACGACGTTGGAATCTGCCCGTTCGTCGGGCCTGACCAGCCAAGGGGCGGTGCTGTTCGAACTGATTGAGACGCGCCACGCTCTCACTACGCTGATTCACAACAACGACAGGCTGCACCAGCAGGCGCTCGCCCTGCGTCTGCCGATGTCGAAGATTCTTCGTTCGCTGGTTCAACAGGGACAACAACTCTCGCAGGACACAGCCGCAGCCGTAACCCAGGCAGCCGCCGCACAAGCAGCCGCGACCGGCAAGGCCGCTGTGGGACACGAAGTGCCTGCGGCGACACAAACAAACAGCGGAACCACGATCGGGAATATCACGACCGAGTTCAAAGCACTGGCGGCGGCGACTGTTCCTCTGAGCCAGGAGATTATTGTGCTGGAGCAGAGCCGCGCCAATCTGGCGGCGTGGCAGGCCGCGGTCGATCAGGAATACAACACCATTTTCCATGCGCTACTGTTGAGGATTCTGGTGATTGCGATTGCGCTGGGCGTGATTATCGGAGCCGGCGAACTGTGGACGCGCGCCACGAATAAGTACGTCCGCGACATACGGCGGCGGCGGCAGTTTCTTATTGTGCGCAGGGTTGTGGTCAGCTTTCTGTCGGTCCTCGTGATTTTGTTTGGATTCGTCACCCAGTTCAATTCGCTGGCAACATTTGCCGGGTTCATTACTGCCGGCATTGCGGTGGGGTTGCAGACTATTTTGTTGTCGGTGGCGGCATACTTTTTCATCATCGGCAGATATGGGATCAAGGTGGGAGACCGCATTACCATTTCGTCGGTGACCGGCGATGTGATCGATGTGGGACTGGTGCGCTTCTACATGATGGAGTTAGCCGGCAGTGGAACCGCGTTGAATCCGACCGGGCGTGTGGCGGTCTTCTCGAACGCGGTTTTGTTCCAGGCCGGAACTCCGCTTTACAAACAGATTCCGGGAACCGAGTATGCATGGCATGAGCTGACGGTGAAACTTACCGATGCCGCGAATTACCGCTTGGTGTGCGACGCCATGATGAAAGAGGTGCACGCCATCTATGAGAGCTATCGCACGCAGATCGAGCGTCAGCACCGGGATGTGCAGAATTGGATGCAGACGGCGATTGACCCGCCGGGCATCGAGTCGCGACTGCAATTCAGCGGAGGCGCCTTTCAACTGTGGGCAAGGTTCCCAGTGCAGATCACGAATGCTTCAGAGGTCGATGAAAAAGTGACACAGGCATTGTTCGATCTGATGGCGCGGAATGCGGAAGTCAAAGCAGCGGTTGCGGCCACCCCGATGATTCAGGCATCGGTGCGGGGATAAGCAGAACTGCTCTCCGCCTCTTGCCGCCGGAACGGACATGAAGTAAGCAGGGGGCGAGGATTCCCCCAAAAAGACGAAGCCCCCGGCTGGTTGGCCGAGGGCTGGTCGAGGCTGTTGGTTGTGCAGCCTAGGCGCTGAAGAGCAGAATGCCCGCAGGTTTTTCTGTCTTCTCGTCGGTGGCGGATTCGTCTGCGCTAACCGGCCGATAGAAGAGCTGGTTGGCGTCGAGATAGACCTCCAGGAAGGCTGGCCGGTCGGTAATGTGTCCAGCGATCAGGGCTTCGGAGAGAGGATCTTCGACGTAACGCTGCAGGGCGCGGCGCAACGGACGAGCACCGTAGCTGCGATCGACGAGCGTCTTGTCGAGAATCCATTTCTTGGCTTCTTCGGTGACGGAAATGGTGATGGCCTTCTGGGCCAGATTCGCGTTCAAACTCTGCACCAGCAGTTCGACGATCTGGATCAGGTCCGCGTCCGAGAGCGACTGGAAGAGAATGACCTCGTCCAAGCGGTTCAGGAACTCGGGGTTGAAGGTCTTCTTCACTTCCTGCTTGACCAGTTCTTCGACCTTCTCGGTAACCAAGTCTTCGCGCTCGCTTTGGAAGCCGAGTCCCTGCTTCTTCTGCAGGTGACGGGCGCCGATGTTCGAGGTCATGATGAGAATGGTGTTCTTGAAGTCGACGGTATTGCCAAGGCCGTCGGTCAACTGACCATCTTCAAAGACCTGGAGCAGCAGGTTGAAGACATCCGGATGCGCCTTCTCGATTTCGTCGAGCAGAACTACCGAATAGGGCGAGCGCTTGACCCGTTCGGTCAATTGGCCGCCTTCCTCGTAGCCCACGTATCCCGGAGGCGAACCGATCAACTTGGAGACGGAGTGTTTTTCCATGAACTCCGACATATCGAAGCGAATGAGCGCCTTATCCGACCCAAAGAGGAACTGGGCCAGGGTGCGGGCCATTTCGGTTTTGCCGACGCCGGTCGGGCCGAGGAACAGGAAGCTGCCGATGGGCCGCGCGGGGGACTTGAGCCCTGCACGCGAACGGCGGATGGCCCTGGCGAGAGCGCTGATGGCCTTCTCTTGAGAGATGACGCGCTTGTGCAGCTCTTCTTCCACGCGCAGCAGCTTTTGCGTCTCTTCTTCCTTGATGCTGGTGACGGGTACGCCGGTCCAGCGGCTGACGACATCCTCGATATCTTCGCGGCCCACGATGCCGGCAGCGGAGTCGTCGAGGTGATATTTGTCGCGCAGACCGCGCAGGTTCTCGCGCTCTTTGCGTTCTTCGTCGGAGTAGAAACGCGCCTTCTCGAACTCATGGTTGGCAATCGCCGAATCCATGCGGTGAACGATGAACTTGATGCGCTTCTGGACTTCGGTGATCTCCTCGGGCAACGAGGTTTGGCGGAGCTTGACGCGCGCGCCGGCCTCGTCGATCAAGTCGATGGCCTTATCAGGCAAAAAGCGATCGGGAATATAACGATTCGAGTGCGAGACGGCGAACTCGATGGCGGCATCGGTGTAGCTGACCGCATGAAACTTCTCATAGCGGTCCTTGATGCCCATGATGATCTTGATCGCGTCGACCTCGTTGGGCGGCGGCACCTTGACGGCCTGGAAGCGCCGTTCGAGCGAGCGATCTTTCTCGATGGACTTGCGATACTCGGCCGGGGTGGTGGCGCCGATGCACTGAATTTCTCCACGGGAGAGCGCCGGCTTGAGAATGTTGGCCGCGTCGAGCGACCCCTCAGCCGAACCTGCGCCCACCAGCGTATGAAGCTCGTCGATAAAGATGATGGAGTTCTGATTTTCCATCAGCTCTTTCATGATGGTCTTGAGCCGCTCTTCAAACTGGCCGCGGTACTTGGTGCCGGCCACGATGAGCGAGAGATCGAGACCGAGGACGCGCTTATCGGCGAGGAAGCTGGGCACTTCGCCATCGGCGATGCGCTGCGCCAAACCCTCGACGATGGCCGTCTTGCCGACGCCGGGCTCACCAATGAGCACGGGATTGTTTTTGGTGCGGCGGCAGAGGATCTGGATTACGCGCTCCAGTTCGCCATCGCGGCCGACCAGCGGATCGAGTTGCCCGTCCATGGCGGCCTGGGTCAGATCGCGGCTGAACTCGGCCAACAGGCTGGACTCGCGCTGACGCTGCTGCGCCGGAGCCTTCTCCTGCGTGACCCGGGCCAGTTCATCACGGATTTGCGCGAGTTTGAGACCGCGCTCCTGCAGAATCTCCGACGCGAAGCATTTTTCTTCGCGCAGCAGACCCAGCAGCAGATGCTCGGTGCCGATATGTTTGTGGCCCAGGCGTTCGGCTTCTTCCGCCGCGTAAGCCAAAACCCGTTTGCATTCGTTCGAAAGCGGCAAATCCACACTTGTCGAAACCTTCTCGCGAATCGTCGTGTGCGCCTCGATTTGCTTGCGAATCGACTCCACCGAGGCATGCGAGCGCAAAAAGCGGTTCGTCAAAGCCTTGTCCTCGCGCAACAGTCCAAGCAAAAGGTGCTCGGTCTCGATATAGGGCGAGCCGAACTGGCTGGCCTCATATCGCGCGAAGAAGATCACGCGCCGTGCCTTCTCCGTATAGCGTTCGAACATAGTGTTCTCCCCTAAAACAGGCTATCGGCTGGAGTGGCCGTCCGGTTCATCTGCCGGCTTCAGCCCAACCCGCGCGTGCCCTCTCTAACTTCGCCGCCGGAGACCCCTGGAAAATACCGCTCCTGTCTCCGAACAGCTCTTTGGGATGGTTCCGGAAGCTGTGCATCCCGCTCGCCCCGGCAGTCTTGCTGCCATGGAGCTACCATCCTACCCTTAACAGGCCGGAGGGGACTGTTTTTTCCCGCCCGAGCCTGTTTCTTACATAATGAGACTCACCAAGTGCCGGAAACGCTGCTTTTTCCGCTCATATGGGCTGCGCCATGTTCCGTTTGGGGACGTTCGGCCAATGGGACAAGCCGGCCGCCTTCCATACGCAATGCCCGCGTGCAGCGCGCGGCCAGGTCCAGGTTGTGCGTCACCAAAATCGAAGTGAGGCCATGGTTTGCGTGCAACCGCTCGACCAGATCGAAGACCCGGTTGGCGGTTGTCTCGTCCAAATCGCCGGTGGGCTCGTCGGCCAGCAGGAGGCGGGGATTGTTGACCAGCGCACGGGCCAGCGCCACGCGCTGCTGCTCGCCGCCGGAGAGTTCGCCGGGTCGATGATCGCCGCGATCCTCCAAATCAACCTCCCTGAGCCAGTTGGCCGCTGTCGCCAAGGCATCGCGCCGGGCCAGACCCCGCGCCAACAAGGGCATGGCCACATTTTCCAACGCCGTAAACTCGGGCAACAAATAGTGAAACTGCCAGACGTAGCCGATTTCGCGATTGCGAAAAGCTGCGGCCTGCTTTTGAGTCAGCGCTGCCACATTGGTTGAGGCGCAGTATACAGTGCCCGCAGAGGGAGCATCAAGGGCTCCCAGCATGTGCAAAAGCGTGCTTTTTCCTGCGCCGGACTGGCCGACGATGGCTACCAGCTCGCCCGTTTGAATTTCAAGATTGAGGCCGCGAAAAAGTGTGAGAGCGCCGCGGGCAGTGTGATAGGTCTTCTCCAGGTTGGTGACCTGAATGATGGGCGCGTCAATCGGCGCTCGCAACTCCGGGTCCCGCGTGGAGCGGGAAGCCTGGCTGGCAGCCGCTGGAGAAGTTTGAGTCATCCGGTTGACACCATTTTAACGTGTTGGGCCTGAGTCTGCGCAAAGCAAGGTTCGCGGAACAGGCGCGGAACCGGACAAATTTGTTTTGCAAATCCGATGCTCGCTGAAGCGACGGGATTCAGCAGTGCGATATGACACATCTGGTTGGATGCGCCTTTTTTGATATCGGCAACATAAACGATAGAGAAGAAGCAGCTTTATGCGGACATTCTGGAATTTATCCCCTGTGAGCCGTGCGGTCGAGGCGGCCAGACCTTCAAGAGAACCGGGAATAGATCCGGTTTGATCCTATGAATCCTGATCTGTGAATTTTCAACAGAGTGCATTTTTTTGACCGAGGAAATCTTTCGCCGCGAGCATGTCGAGCGAATGCGTCAGGGGCGCTCTTCTCCGGATCGAGCGGACTGGTTCTTGGCGCTGTCGGGGAGAGCCGCCGGGTCGAGGCGTCCGATGCGGCCTTTGGGTCCGACGACGAAGGGCAAAGAGAGGGCATTCCAGTTGCCGCCGTCAAGACGCTGCCACGTCTTGCCGTCGTCGCGGCTGATGTCGCTGCCGTTGGTGCCGACGGCGATCCAAGCTTTGCGGTTGTCGCTCCATGCGACTGAGGAGCGGTAGCCATGCGGAGACTCGGCGGCGGCGGTCCAATGCTGGCCGCCATCGGCAGACCAGGCGGCTGTGCCCGCGGATTCGCCGGGCTTGAGGTAATCGCCGCCTACGGCCATGCCGTGCAGGGCATCGCGAAAGGCCACTGCGAAAATTCCAGATGAGGCGTTACCGCTCGCCAAGGGAACGACGGCGCTTTGCCAATCGAGCCAGGGAATGCCGCAGGACTGCGAGAAAGGGTCGATCGCTCCGGCGCAAAGGGACGACTGAAACTCATGGGCGGCAACCTTGCGGCGCAGCACACGATTCTTGCCGGTACCGATCCACAACCAGCCGTCGCGCACGGCCATGGAGCGATTGCTGGCGGCAAAAAAAGCTTCTCCGCTCAACGGCCGCAGGTTCTTGCCGGGCGGCCCGAATTCAGGATCGGTGACGGGGATCCAGGTCTTTCCTGCATCATTGGTGACACGAAGGCGAAAGGTGAAATAGCCGCCTTCTACCGGATTGATCTGCGGATCTCCGTGAGCCGGATCGCCTAACACGATGCCATGTTGCGGATCGAGGAAGAGCAGAGCATCGTAGAACCCTTCCTTTTCGGGATTGGTAAAAAGGCGTGTCCAACTTCTGCACCCATCGACTGTCTTATAGAGGCGGCTCAGTTTGCCTGGACCGGACGACATGACCATGGCTGTCTGCGCATCCCAGGCCCGCACGCCGCGGAAATCAAGCGTTGCCCCATCGGTGGCTGCATCGGGAATGGCGCACGTCAACCAATGAGCGCCGCCATCGGTGGTGCGCAACACAGTGCCGCCGGTGCCGCTCGCCCAGGCTACGGTGCCATCGACCGCATCAATGCCGCGAAGGCTGGCGGTTGTGCCTGAATCCAACAGCCGCCAGACGGCCGGTGCAGTGGGCGCCGATTGAGCGGCGGCCATCGCAGCGGCAAGGAACAAGCCGAACGGGATAAGTCGCATGGCTCGCAGTATAGCCGAGCGATGAAGTGACCTATCGCGTGGCGACGAGGATGCCGGTCATAGGACAGATGCATTGCAGACAGGATGCATTGCCTTTCCGACGGATTCGCGGTATGAAGGGGAATGTCAAAGACGAGGGGATGTTGGTTTGCATTCGTGATTGCCGTGTGCCTGATGACGGCACAGTGGGCCTGTGCGGCCACCAAACTGGTGGTGAAAAATGCGCGGCTGATGACCATGGCGGATGGGCAGAAGGAGCCCTTCACCGGCTACCTGGTGGTGGATGACGAAGGCAAACTGACTGCCGTGGGCACCGGCGAACCGCCGGCGGACCTGGCCGCGCAATCCACATGGGACGCACACGGCGAATGGATCATTCCCGGATTTCTCTCGGCCCACAGCCACTTGTGGCAGAGCGCGTTTCGCGGCATTGCCGCGGACAAAACGCTACCCGGCTGGATCGACGGACTCTATGGCCAGCACGCCAGCCATGCGCAGGCCGAGGATTACTACTGGTTCACATTGCATGGCGCACTCGACCACCTGGAGCACGGCATCACCGGCGCGTATGACTTTGCATACGGCGGCACACGGGGCGGGTTGTGCAAAGGCATCGATTGCGATGAGGCTTCGTTCCGAGGCGAATCCGACTCGGGCATACGCTTCGTGCACGGGTACCAGCCGGACCAGATCGGACCGGGCGACGGACTGCCCGAGGCGCGCGCACGGCTCAAGGCTTTTTTGGATTGGACGGCACAGCAACCTAAGTCAAGTAAGTTTCTCAGCGTGATGTTGAATGGGTCCACCTCGTTCAACGAAACCTATCAGCAGGCGGTGGTGGAAAAGGCTCTGATGGATGAGTTTCACGTCGGCAACCAAAGCCACTATCTGGAGCCGCCCGACACCATCGGCATCGAGCAGTCGAAGTTTCGCTGGTTCATGGATAGTGGAATGCTGGGGCCGACGCTCTACTTCGGCCATTTTATCCACACTAATGATTTTATTCTCGACCAGGTGGCCGCAGCGCATGGAGGCATGAGTTGGAATCCGCTCTCGAACGGACGACTGGCTTCGGGTGTTGCGGATATTCCCAAGTATCTGAAGAAGGGTGTGCGGGTCGGCATGGGTGTGGATGGCGAGGCCAGTGCCGACTTAGCCGATCCATTTGAAAATATGCGGACCGGATTATATGCGATCCGCGATAAGTATGAAGATGCGACGATCATGAGCCCCTACCAGGTGCTCTATCTGCATACCATGGGTTCGGCAGACGTAATGGGCGTGAAAGACAGGCTGGGCAGCCTGGAGCCGGGCAAGTTCGCCGACTTTGTGGTGATCGATCCGACGCGCCTGGGAACGATCTTCGACCCCTACGCCAACTTAGTGCTAGTTACCGCAGAACGGGATATCGACCGAGTCTATGTCGGCGGCGATTTGATGGTGGAGCGGGGTAAGTTGCTGCATCAGGATATGACGAAGATTCAAGAGCAGGTAGACAGGCGTTCGAAGGCTACGACGGCGCACTAACCTTGCTGGTTCGGCGCAAGAGCTGCGGCCCTTGCGCCACCAACACACCTATCAATAAGTAACCTTGGCCGGCGAGGCGATCCAGGCGGCAAAGCTGGCCCAGGCTTCATCGCCGAGTAACTGTGTTACAGGCAAGGCGCGGGCGGCGTGCTCTTTGCGAAACTCCTCATAGAGAAAAGCATCGTCGAAACCGGCACGGGCGGCATCGGCAGCCGAGCAACCATAATAGACCGCATCGAGCCGCGCCCAGTAGGAAGCGGCCAGGCACATGGGGCACGGTTCGCAACTGGTGTAGAGTTCGCAGCCGGCAAGAGTGAAGGTTCCCAGAGCCTTGCAGGCGGCGCGGATGGCATTCACTTCCCCGTGAGCGGTGGGGTCGTGAGTTGCGGTGACCGTGTTGGCGGCTTCGCCCACAATTTTGCCGTCGCGCACGATGACGGCGGCAAACGGCCCGCCGCGGCCGCTCACGGCATTCTCAGTGGCCAACGCAATGGCGCGGCGCAGAAACTCCGAATTTGGCAGATGCTCCATCTCTGACTTGCTCTCAACCTTCTAAAAACAGCAAAAGTAAAGACAGTATGGCACAGACACTCCGCTCGCCTGCGTGGCTATATCGAAGCGACGGTCGAGGGGTACTGCTCAATCAAGCTGCGCCAGGTCAGCGGGCAGATCGATATCGATTTCTCCCTCGGAAAATTCAATTGCAATCACCGAGCAGGCGGCTGCTTGAGTAGTGCGCGGGCACCCTTATCCCCGCGAAGAGCGAGTAGGTGGGGAAAGGCAGAGCGAGGGAACACGGCGGGAACACCGTGAACGCCGGCATAGGAGGAAGCAACGATGAGCGGCGCAGAGTCTGCAGTGAATATTTCAATCAGCGCACGGAGATGATCGGCAGTGAGACGGGGCTGATCGCAACTCATGACCAGCACGCCGGAGGCACGAGGCGTAGCGGCATCCAACGCCATAAGACCGGCGCGAATGGAACTGGCAATTCCCTGCTCCCAATACTCATTCATGATTGGCAGCGCATGATCGAAGCGGACGGCTGCGCGGATGCGATCAGCGTGCGCGCCGAGCACGGCGATCACCGGCGAGGCGCCCGCTTCATTCGCCAGGCGAATGGCCCGTTCAAGCAAGGTTTCGCCGCGATAATCGAGCAGTTGCTTGGGCTGGCCAAGACGGCGGCTCGCTCCGGCGGCAAGAAGAAGAACGGCGACAGGCATCGATGTTAGTGTAACTGGCTGCTGGCTGCCGCAGGACAACCGGCCGCTTGACTGCAATGCGCGTTGGCGCAACACTAGAGCAGTTCTCCTATTTAAGTGGTGTTTCCAGGGGCGTGTTTTCTTGAGCAAGGCGCCACGCAGTGGTCAAGGATTTCCTCCACAGGGATAGGACAACTATCACTCCACCTGAAAAACAATCTGCAGCAGAAGGGCGGATCGGTGACCGAGCAGACGAGCACGAGGGGCGTAGTGTACTCGGAGGTAAGCAGGCCGGAAAGCGCGCCTGAAAGCTATGGGTTGCACGCGGGGGTGCTGGGACCGGTGGAAACGCTGGCCCAATCCGTCTCGGCTGTAGCGCCGTCGGCATCGCCATCCCTTACGATTCCGCTGGTGTTTGCGCTCGCCGGCAATGCGACGTGGTTCGTCTATCTGCTGGCCACGGGCGCGATTTTTCTGGTGGGATTTTGCGTGAGCCGGTTTGCGCAGCTCTCGGCTTCGCCGGGGTCGCTCTACACCTACACGGCAGACACACTGCCGACGATCTTCGGAGTCATTGCGGCATGGGCTCTGCTGTTGGCGTATCTGGCGACGGGCGCCTCGGTCGCGGGCGGCGCTCTCTATTACACGAGCGTGCTTGCGCAACAGTTCTTTCACTGGGCTCCGCCGGCTCTCCCTGTATTGGCGCTGGTGTGCGCGGTGGCGGGATTCATTGCCTATCGCAACGTGAAGCTCTCAGCAGAGCTGATGCTATGGATTGAGATTGCCTCGGTCGGACTGATCGTGATTGTGCTGGCCGTGGTGCTGGTGCGGTTCGGCTGGCATTTCGACATGGACCAATTCCAACTGAAGGGCGTTTCGTTCTCCGCACTGGGGCCGGCGCTGGTGCTCTCGATGTTCAGCTTTGTGGGTTTTGAGAGCGCGACGACGCTGGGCAGCGAAACGCGAGACCCGCTCCGCACCATTCCCCGCGCCGTACTGCAATGCGCTCTTCTTGCCGGCATCTTTTTCATGTTGTGCTCCTATTCAGTGGTGCTGGGCTTTCGCGGCGAATCGGACAAGCTGAGTGCCTCCGCAAGCCCCTTGCATCTGTTGGCCGTACGAGCAGGTGTTTCTCCGCTAGGTGTGGGCGTGGACGTGGGAGCGCTGATCAGCATGTTTGCATGTGTGCTGGCCTGCATCACCGCGGCGGCGCGCGTGCTGATGCGCATGGCGCGCGGCAAGCTGCTGCCGGCCGTCTTCGAGCGCACGAACGGGCAGCATGGAACGCCGACCGCGGCTGTTGCGTGGTCGACCGGCCTCCTATTCGCAGCAACGGCCGTGTTGGCTCTGCGCGGGGCGACGGGCTCCGATATCTATGACCTGTTGGGTTCGCTTTCGGTGTTCGGTTTTCTCACGACGTATGCTTTGGTCGCGCTGGCACTGCCATTTGCCCGCCGCGCGCTGGGCCGGCATTCGCACGTCGTTGCGGTTGTCAGCGTTCTCACCGTGGCGGTGATGATTCTGATTGCAATCTTCGATCTTAAGTCGACCGCCGACGCGATTCACGCGCGGATTCCTTATCTCTATCTTGGCTATATCGCTGCAGGCATCGCGTGGTATGCAGCCCGGCGTGGAAAAGTAGTCACCATCTCGGCGTGAGCCTTGTTGTTGCAGCGGCAAGATGGGCAATACCGGCCAAATCACAACAGGCCTCGAACTGGCAACAAAATAGCGTAAATTTTCCGTTGAATTCTGCGCAGCAACCGGTATTCTATAGCCATCCCGTAGTTCAAATCGGACCGGATCAAACAACACGCGAGCACCACTCGTAGCGGTTCCTTATTTTTTCAATTTGAACTTGAGCGATTCAGAACGTCAGAACTTTCTATTCTGTCCCAGGTTTTTTGAGCACTTCAAAAGACCGATGGGAAATCTTCATTTCGAGGCCTGTCATTGAGGTATTCCATGCGTACGTTTTTCTCTCTACTTACCCGGCTGCTGGCTCTTATAGCGGCCGTTGCGCTGTGTAGTTCCCTCTTGTGGGCACAGCAGACGCTCGGCGGCATCACCGGGGTCGTGACAGACGCCTCGGGTGGCGTCATTCCCAGCGCAACGGTCACGGCAGTGGATGAGCAAACGGCGTTGACCCGCACGGCGAAGACCAACGGCTCAGGCGAATACACTTTTGTGAACCTGCCCATTGGGGCCTTCACGCTCACTTATACGGCAGACGGCTACGACGTGCAGAAGACGCAGCACATCACTGTCCAAGCCAACCGCACAGCCACAGTGAACGCAGCATTGAAGGTAGGCCAGACCAGCACCACCGTCGAGGTAGAAGCCACGCCGCTGATGAACGCGGTGGACACGACGAACGGCTACGTCATGGACCCGGTGCAGATTGAAGCCACGCCATTGCCGACGGGCAGCTTTACCACGCTGGCGACCTTATCGAGCGGCGTAAACGCGGAGTTATCCGGCGGCACGGGCGCGAACTCCGGACTCGGCAACGCGCCTATCTGGTCCAACGGGCAACGCGACACTTCGAACAGTTTTCTGTTGAACGGCGTGGATGCCAGCAATTTGTTTAACGGCAAGAGCACCAGCCAGGTTCCTTCGGCGCGCGTCATCAACAGCACAGGCGTTTCAAGCAGCACCGGCGCGGGCGGCGTGATTCCGACGGCAGCCTCCATTTATCTCTCCATCGGCAATGCTCTTCCCACGCCCGCGCCCGAGACGATCCAAGAGGTGCGCGTCAACGCTTCAATGTATGACGCCCAGCAAGGTTCCACTTCGGGCGCGCATATCGATATGAGCACCACCTCCGGCACGAACGATGTGCACGGCGCTCTTTATGCGCATCGCGGCACCAGTTGGCTCAACGCGGCTCCATTCTTCTTCAAGCAGGACGCGGACATTCCCGAGTACAACAAGGTTCCTCAGTTACACCGCTACATTGCCGGCGGCACGGTCGGCGGCCCGATTATCAAGAACAAGCTTTTCGGATTTCTCGCTTATCAGCACCTGCATGTTTCCGACCAGGAAATTGGCGACTCGCTGCTGGACGTTCCGGTGGGATTGACCGACGACCGCTCCGCCTCCGGCCTGGCGGCACTCGCCAACAGTTCTTTCGGCACTAATCTTACCGCTGCCCAGATCGACCACACGGCGCTGGTCTTGTTCAATTCGCCGGCGCTTCCCGGCGAGCCGGGCAAGTGGCTCATCCCCAACGACTCGCTCGGCTCCGCGCCCAGCGCGGCACACATCGATAACGCTTTTATTCCAGGCACAGGCCGGTTCACGGCCGATTTGGCCGTGGCGAATCTCGACTACAACGCGAGCGCCAAAGACACGCTCTCGATCAAGTATTTCTATCAGCATGATCCGACTCTGGCGCCCTACTCCTATTCCAGCGTTCCCGGCTTCACCGAACACCTCGACTCGGGTGCGCAAGTTTTCTCCATCAGCAACAGCTATGTGGTGAAGTCGAACCTAAGCACAACCGAGACGCTCGGTTTTTTGCGCGAGAAGAACTACGGCAATAACGAGCAGCCCTTCGGACCGAGTTCGATCCCCGGCGGCTCGGCGGGCAACGGCTCCATCAATATGTTCGGGTCGAACTATTTTCCCGGCGTCTCGGTTTATAACGTATTGGGCGATTATCAGCCCGAAGGAACGTCCACTGCCGTATTGAATATCGGCCCCAACGCCGAAGGGCAGGCTTCGAACACCGGCGTGTTTCAGAATCGCATTGCGCCCTCTGGCAACGCTATCTGGATGCTGGGCAAGCATACCGTCAGCTTCGGTGCGAGCTATACCTATACACAGCTCAACACGATCGACAAGCGCACCGGCACCGGCACCATTGCGACGGATGACTTCAGCCAGTTCGTGCAGGGTTATGTGACGCCGGGCAGTTCATCCACCGGCTTCTATGTCAGCTCATTTTTGCAGGGCGATGCGAACCGCTATTATCGCGCCAACCAACTCGGCATGTATCTGCAGGATAAGTACCAGATCACGCCGACGTTGTCGCTGACCGCGGGCATCCGCTACGACTGGGATGGCGGCCTGACAGAAAAATACGGCCGTATCTTCAACTTCGATCCCAGCCTCTATAGTTACAACGCGAATAGCGACACGATCACGAATTCGGGCTTGATTATTGCCGGCAACAATACCAATGGGACCAAGGGTGTGAGTCCGACTACGCTGACAGGCCGCCAGTGGGGCATTGGCCCACGCGTCGGCGCGGCATGGCAACCGGAGATGTTTCACAGCAAAGTTGTGATTCGCGGTGGCGCCGGCATGTACTATGACCGCGGCGAACTGTTCAGCTATTTCTCGCCCGGCTATGCCATCGGCACGGTAACCGGCGGCCCGTTCGGTGTGAACCAGCAGCTTCCGTTCGTCAACGCATCGAGCTGCCCAACCTCTACGCAGTCGTATTATCAGGGCTACATCGTCACCTGCGGCGGACAGCCAGCGACACCGGGAGGTCCGGCCACGGCACCCACAGCAGCCACGGGCAACCTTGAGAATCCTTATGGAACTTCGTTGCTCGCGCCACCGAACAACCCGAAGGCATCGGATCTCAGCAAGTATCTTCCCAACGCCTACAGCATTCTGAACACGGGCTCCGGCGCTTCGGACCTGATCAATAACGGCCAGCCAGTTTCGCTGGGTGTCTACGACCGCGCCAACAAACTCCCTTACACCATCAACTACACCATGGATATCCAGTGGCAGCCGCGCAACGACCTGGCCATCGAACTCGGCTATGTCGGCAACGTGGGCCGCCACCAAGTGGTTCCTGTGCCGTTCAATCAGCCGAGTATTGCCTCGCCGTCGAGCCCAACGCTCAACGGCAGCCCCTATCAACAGAAGTACAGCTACGGCTACACGGTGACCGACCCGACGGGCGCACCGATCAACCTGCCGGACGGCACTCCCTATCTCGCGAACTATGAAGGCGGCAACGTCGATCTTCGCGTTCCCTACATTGGCTACGCGGCCGAGTCCATTTCTTATCGTGCTGCGGGCATCGATGCCTATAACGCGCTGCAGGCGCATATCGAGAAGCGCATGAGTCACGGCTTCCAGATCGGGGCTTCGTACACTTACTCGCACGCCCTCGATGAGCAGAGCGGACTGGGCCTCTTCTATAACGGCAACAATCCTCTGGACCTGCGCAGCGGTTATGGTTCGTCGGACTTCGACCGCACCCACGTCATCAGCTTCAACTATGTCTTCCGTGTTCCCGATGTGGCGCGCAAGAACTCACTGCTCGGCAAGGTTGGCGATAACTGGTCGCTGGTGGGCCTCACCGTGTTGCAAAGCGGCCAGCCCTATAGCGTGATCGACTTCTCGGGCGCAGTGGGCAGCGCCTATTATTCGACCGCGGACGGCATCACCAACCCCATCGTTCCGCTCGCACCCGGTTGCACCGCCAAATCGGCGACGACAGGACGCTCCGGCGCTTTTGAAAACGGAGACGTGGCTCTCAAGGCTTCGTGCTTCACGCTTCCGATTCTGCCGGCAGGCGGCCTCAATGGCGCCATTCCCGACACCGATCCCTATGAAACCGGCTTCACTACCGGACAGCGCAATATCTTTCGGCAGGCCTTTCAGAAGCGCGCCGATGCGTCGCTTGTGAAGGTGCTCAACTTCAATGACCGGTACAGCCTCAAATACACTTTCGACGTTTATAACCTCACCAACACCACCAGCTTCGACATCCCCGGCAGCGAGGTTTCTCAAAATCAGTATTACGACTCGCGTCCGGTGCAGGGGACAACGCCGATGCCAACCGGCTGCGGCACCCAGAACGAGGTCAACAATTTTTACTCTTGCCCATCGGGACTGGGAATCGTGACGCACACGATTGGCAGCCCGCGTCAGATTCAGATGTCCCTGCACTTCGACTTCTAATTTGTCGTGCGGCTCAGTAACAAGAAGGGCGGCTCCCGATGGGGCCGCCTTTCTTGTTTGCGCGTTTCCTTAGTCTCAAGCTGGCGAGCTGTTCAGCCTAGAGGCTGTCTATTCCTCGCCGATGTCTTCGTTCCAGATTTCCGGGTGAACGACGATGTAACTTTCGAGCAGTTCGCGGCAATCCTGGCTGTCCAGATCGATGACGTTTACGTCATTTTCGCGCAGCCAAGCGAGGCCTCCGGCGAAGGTACGGCTCTCGCCTGCGACCACCGTGCCGATGCGAAACTGGCGTACCAATCCGCTGCAATACCAGCAGGGCGCCAGCGTTGTCACCATGATTAAGTTGCGATAACTACGCTGGCGACCGGCGCGGCGGAAAGCATCCGTTTCGGCGTGGACGCTCGGATCCCCTTGCTGGACGCGGCGATTGCGGCCTCGACTTACCAATTCACCCGCGTGTGTGAAGAGGGCGGCGCCGATCGGGATGCCACCCTCGGCCAAGCCCTGGCGCGCCTCTTCCAACGCCACTGCCAACATCGTTCTGTAGAATTGCTGGTCTGCCACAAGGCTCCTTTTACCTACTACGATAAGGTATAAGTGGGGTAGTGAGCCCCGCCCCTCTGTTTTTGCCAATCCCTCAACAACCTGCCCCTACTCGCGAAGCGTCTTGACTTGGAGCGCGCTCGAAGATGTACGTTGAATGTATGCGGGATGCGGGATTCACAATACGGAGCATGTCAGAGCGGTGCGGGATGACCGCGCACACTCTACGCTATTACGAGCGCGTTGGCCTGATCCAGCCGGTCGGGCGCGCGCACAACGGCCACCGGCGCTATTCCGAGGCGGATGAAGCCTGGATACAGTTTCTGCACTGCATGAGGGCAACCAACATGCCCATTCGCGAAATGCAGCGCTACGCGGAGTTGCGGGAACTGGGCGATGCCACATCGTTGGAACGGCGCAAAATCCTCGAAGATCATCAGGCCGAGATTGCGGCGCAGATCGTCGCGCTGCAACAGGCCCACGCGTTGCTGACGCACAAGATCGCGAACTATCGCAAGATCGAGCAGCGCATACGCATCAACAGCCCGGCGCTCTCAGAGCCCGAGGTTGACTGCGAACTGGCGCCCAGCGCGTAGAGCAAATTCAGGATTTACGGGTTCAGAATGGAGAACAGGCCGAGCACTCTTTCTTGAAGGAAGGGACGCTTGGCCTGTATCGGCTCACGCAGTATTAACTGTAAATTTCCACCTGGGAGACAACAGATGAAGACCCGTAGATTGGGCACCAATGGACCGGAAGTCTCGGCCATTGGGCTTGGCTGCATGGGCATGAGCGAGTTCTACGGCGGTCGCGACGAGCAAGAATCGCTGGCCACGATTGGGCGCGCGTTGGAACTGGGCATCAACTTTCTCGACACTTCGGACGTCTACGGGCCGCACACCAATGAAGTGTTGGTAGGCAAGGCAATCAAGGGGCGGCGGGACGAAGTTTTTCTGGCAACCAAGTTCGGGATCGTTCGCGACCCGGCCGACCCAACGCGGCGCGGGGTGGACGGCAGTCCTGCTTACGTGCGCAGTTCGGTCGAGGGCAGTTTGCGGCGGCTGGGCATCGACACAATCGATCTTTATTATCAGCATCGTGTAGACCCGAAGACGCCTATCGAAGAGACAGTGGGCGCCATGTCGCGGCTGGTCGAAGAGGGCAAAGTGCGGTTTCTCGGCCTCTCGGAGGCTGCCCCGGCAACGCTTGAGCGCGCCCACAGCGTGCACCCGATCACCGCGTTGCAGACGGAATATTCGCTCTGGAGCCGTGAGCCGGAGCCGGAGATTTTGCCGACCTGCCGCCGGCTGGGCGTGGCCTTTGTGGCCTACAGTCCACTGGGACGCGGCTTTTTGACCGGGGCCTACAAGAGTCCGGAGGATTTTGAGACGGACGACTATCGCCGCTTCAGCCCGCGATTCCAGGGCGAGAACTTCACGCGCAACTTGGAATTGGTGGAGAAGGTCAAGCAGGTAGCCGCCAAGGCCGGTATCACGCCCAGCCAGCTAGCCTTGGCCTGGGTGCTCGCACAAGGAGAAGACATTGTGCCCATCCCGGGCACCAAGCGGCGCAAGTATCTTGAAGAAAATGCGGCAGCCGTTGAGGTTTCCCTTTCCAGCGAACTGCTGCAGGAGCTTCAAAATGTCTTCCCGCCCGAGGCAATCGCCGGCGAGCGGTACGCGCCAGCCATGCAAGCCTTGTTGAACGGATGAGCGTTTCTAAACGGATCGAAACAAATTCCCCTGTTTCGATCCGTTTCAATTTGTTGTGCAGACTATGTTCCCAAGTTCGGTACGTAAACTTCATGCCTATCCAAAAGAAAATCGGGTAGGATAGCGGCACGGTGGTTCCCCAACTGGAGCGGGTGCAAGCCTCTCCAAGACCTCCGGCAAGCCCTAAAACTGGCGAACTACCTGTCCCCAAGGAGGTCCCCTGTGGCAGACACAACCGATCTGGGCTTTAAGCCCCCGCGTTCTCACACGCCGCAAAAATCAAAGGATGAACTTGCCCCCGACCAGCACGCGCTGGACCTGGAGCCCTTGGCGGCAGAAGCCTCCGCAGAGGCGAAGACACAAGGCGGGCACTAACCAGATTCTGGGCGCCGCGGTTATGGGCGTGGGCACGTCGCTGCTGGAAGAGACGCACTACGAGTCACGCTCCGGCCAGCCCATCAACGGCAGCTTTGCCGACTACCTGGTGCCGACATGCGCCGATCTGCCGGACCTCGACGTAACCTTTCTCGATTATCCCGACCTGATTGTGAATGAGTACGGAGCACGCGGAGTGGGCGAAATCGGGATGGCGGGCGTAGCTCCGGCAATTACAGCGGCTGTTTATCACGCCACCGGCATTCGCGTGCGGCCGCTCCCGGTACGCATTGAGGATTTATTGCAGTCAAAGGTGATGGAAGCCTGAAACGGCACCAACAACCATGAAAGAGAAAGGTCTGTATCCAGTGAAAGTGATCGGCAGTAACGAGCGGCCAAGTCGAAAGGGTCCGGCAGAGTGGTTCACAGGCACTGTCTGGATCGATGAAATCCTGGTGGGCACGGAGCCTTCGCGGCTTCGTGCCTTTCGCGTTAGTTTCGAGCCCGGAGCACGCACAGCCTGGCACACGCACCCTGTGGGGCAGACGCTCCACGTGGTGAGCGGAGCGGGGCTGGTGCAGCTTGAGGGTGGCCCTGTCGAAGAGATTTACCCCGGCGACACCGTGGTCATTGCGCCGGGAGAGCGGCATTGGCATGGAGCTATGCCGGGCAACACCATGGCGCATATCGCCATGCAGGAAACGGATGCTCACGGCGTGGATGTTGTGTGGCTGGAACCGGTGACGGACGAAGACTACACCGCAGCATCGAACACGTAACACTGGCGAAGATCGTTGAAGTTTCAATAGGAGTTCATGACCGATCTGGAGCGCATTCTGCCGCTGTGGCACGAGTTGGAAGCAAGCGGGGCGGATTATGTGTTGGCAACGGTGGTGGCGACCGAGGGCTCCAGTTATCGCAAATCGGGTGCGCGGATGTTACTCGCCCGGGATGGCCGCCGCGCCGGTACGGTCAGCGGCGGATGCCTCGAAGCGGGGGTTGGACCTGGGCGCGGAAACGCCGGCCACGATTGCGTTGTCGACGCTCGCCGAGATCCAACGGGCCATTGCCTCAGCCACGGGCTTGCCGCTGCGCGAGGTGCGCGCTGTCCGTGCTTTTTCAGAAACGAGACAGACACGGGCAAGCCTGCTCTAGGCGCCACGATTTTTCCTTGACTAGAAAAATCAACGCGACCCCACGCCAAATTATTGATTCGACTTGCATTCGCAAGATATCCTGAGCCGATGTCGGCGGAGCCCGCAACCGCAATCAGGCGACATAGCCGGACCCAACGGCATCAGACGAGACTGGGCAGAACGGACTGCAGCAGCGCACCGCTGCGACAGGAGAACGACATGAACGGACTCATACGTTGGATCGCATGTGGCGCCTTGGCTGCTGCGATGACCTTCCCATTGGCTATCCCGGTGAGCGCTCAGAATCAGTTTTATCAAGGCGCACGCGACCGGCATCCTTACAACGATCGCGACGACCGGCGGCACCACGATCAGGGCGGAATCGGACCCGGCAAGGGAGCGCTGATTGGCGGCGCAGGCGGAGCGGCGGTGGGCGCTTTGTTTGGCGGCGGCCTTAAAGGCGCGTTGATTGGCGGCGCGGCAGGCGCGGGGATTGGCGCCATCGCGGGCAAAGCCAACCAGGACAACAAGCGGCGCGATTACCGCGAGCGCTACGACCGGCACGGGCGCCCCTACTAAAGCGTTTTCGATTCTGCTCTTAACAGAAGGCAGGATGCCAAGCGGCAATTTCCTCAAGGAATTGCCACCTTGCACGATGCCAGAGATGTTAATAAGTGAATCGAAAACGCTCTAGAGCATTTCGGAAATGCTTTGAGCACCAAGCGGCAATTCGCTACACGATTCATGCCTTGAACGCAGACCCCTTGAAAGGACAGAGAACGATGAAAATGCGGCTTCTGTTAGCAGCAATTGTCATAGCCTGCACCATGCCTTCTTCCGTGCGCGCCCACGCGCTGGCTCCCCTGCAGGATGCGAAACCGAGCAGTGCAGACACGGCTCCCGTACCTACGCAGCCGGTGGATCAGTTAGTCACCATGACCGTGCATGAAGCATGGGTTGCCAGCGGACGCAATGAGGATAAGTTCCTCAGCATGGTGCAACAGCTTGCCGAACTCAGCGCGCAGAAGCGCGGGATTGCCCTGCCTGAAACGCGGGATGCCGGCGCCAAAGCCGGTGAGTGGATCAAGAAGGAAGCCCGCAGAGATCCGGACCAGCTTCTGTTTGTGGTGGTAGACCGCGCGGTTCGTCATGTAGGCAAAATGCAAGCCGAAGCGACGGCGACGCCCGCGGCCAAGTAACTATTCCACTTATTGCTGGAGTGATTCCCTGGTGCGGCTCAACGGGATATCCGTTTGGGCAACACCAGGGAGCGACAGCATTCAATCAAGCAGCTTTCGTGGCCGTCAGGTGCGCTTCGACGACTTCGAGGAACTTGGCGAGCCAGGCCGGATGGGCTGTCCACGCGGGACCGGTGACCAGGTTGCCATCGACGACGGCCTCTGAGAAATCCACCTTCACAAAGGTGCCGCCGGCCAGTTCGACCTCGGGCGCGCAGGCGGGATAGGAATTCAGTGTGCGGCCTTTGAGCACACCTGCAGCGGCCAACAACTGGGGACCATGGCAGAGCGCGGCGACGGGCTTGTCGGCCTTGAAGAAGTAGCGGACGATGTCGAGCACCTTGGCGTCGAGCCGCAGATACTCGGGGGCACGGCCGCCGGGAACAACGAGCGCATCGTAGTCCTCCGGCTTGATGTCGGCGAAGGTCGCATTGAGCACGAAGTTATGCCCGCGCTTTTCGGAATAGGTTTGATCGCCCTCGAAGTCATGAATGGCGGTGCGGACAAAGTCGCCCTTTTTCTTGCCGGGGCAAACCGCATCGACCGTGTGACCTACCATTTGCAGGGCTTGAAACGGTACCATGATCTCGTAGTCTTCAACAAAATCGCCGGCAAGCAGCAACAGCTTTGCAGGTTTCATCGTATTCCTCTCCAATTTTGGCGCTTTGGGTGTTTTGCTACGTCAAAGCATTGTCGAATCTGGCTTTGGTCGCGCGCCTGTCGTGCAGCGGCGCAGTCCGGACGATCTATCTAACAAACTATGTGATGGTATTTCCGCGCCGGAGATTCAGTCCAGCGGATGGCAAAGTGGCATGGTGCGCGTTAAAAGCTAAAGGAGCCGCAATGCCATAAAATTCCGCTATGGCCTCTTCCCCCGACCCATTGGACCTTTTGAATGCCCGCATCATTGCCTGCGAGCGCTGTGTACGCTTGCGCGACCACTGCACGGAGGTGGCCCGGGTGCGCCGCCGCGCCTACGCAGATTGCACCTACTGGGGCCGTCCTGTGCCATCTTTCGGCGACCCGCGGGCGCGGGTACTGGTGCTGGGGCTGGCGCCCGGCGCGCACGGCTCCAACCGGACCGGACGGCCCTTCACCGGCGACGGCTCCGGCGACTTTTTATACCCGGTGCTGCACGAGGTGGGGTTTGCCTCGCAGCCCAAGGCCACGGGACCCGGCGACGGCATGAAGCTCACCGGCCTGCTGATCAACTCGGTAGTCCGCTGCGCACCGCCCGGCAACAAGCCGACGCCCGAGGAGCAGCGCAACTGCGCGCCCTGGCTCGACGAAGAACTGGGGCTGCTGACGCATTTGCGGGTGGTGGTGTGCCTGGGGCGCATCGCCTTCGAGGGCCTGCTGGGCTGGGCCCGGCGAAGCGGCCAACTGCCGCCGCGTTCCAGCTTCCCGTTCGGCCATGGCGCCGAGTACACTCTGGCCAGTGGCTTGACGGTCCTGGCCAGCTATCATCCGTCCTTGCAAAACACCAACACCGGCAAGCTGACCCGGCCGATGTTTCTTGATATCTTCAATCGGGCGCGGCAATTGGCGGATTTGAGTTGAGGCTGGCGCTGAAGGAAACCATGATGGTCCGTCGCAAGACCGTACGAATCGCGTTCGCTCTTCAACTCTGTCTTCTGGCAGGCGGCGGGTTTGCCCACGCCGCTGGCGCACGCCGCGCAATTGTCGCAGTGAGCAATCCGACCGACCTCGACCGGCCCGAAGAAATCCTCGAAATTCCACTGGCGGAGATTCGAACCAGGATCGCCGGCCATGCGACGCGCTTTGGAGTCACCAACCTCGCCAACCATCGCAACCTGCCGGTGCAACTGGACAGCAAGGCGGACGGCGCTGCGGACCGGCTGCTGGTGCTGGTGAACCTCGCTCCGCACCAGACGGTCCGGCTGTCGATTCATGCGGCCTACAATCCGGCGCAGAGCAAGCCATGGGTGTTTGGCCGTGCCGTCCCCGAGCACAAAGACGATTTTGCGTGGGAAAACGACAAGGTGGCCTATCGCGCTTATGGACCGGCCCTGCAGGCGACGGACGAAACCGGCTCGGGCATCGATGTCTGGTCCAAACGCGTTCCTGACCTGGTGGTAAACACCTGGTATCGCCGCGACGCCGAGGGGCAGCGCACTCATAATCCCGCGCTCAGCTATCACAAAGACACGGGGCAGGGGCTCGACTCCTACGAGGTGGGGCCGACGCGCGGATGTGGCGGCACCGGCGTGTGGAAAGATGGCCGGCTGCTGGCGTCTAAAAATTACACCAGCGCCGAGGTGCTGGCGGCCGGACCCATTCGCTTTCGCGTTCGGATACGCTATGCGCCGTGGCAGGCGGGCGGGGCCGAAGTCTCCGAAGAAAAGATCATCTCTCTCGATGCCGGGTCGCATTTGAACCGCATCGAGTCCACATTCTCGTTCAACGGGGCCGAGAGCGGCCAGTGGGCGGCTGGGCTGGCAACGCATGCCGGTTTTCATGCGGCTCCGCTGGCTGAGGAAAGCCTCGTCTCGGTGTGGGAGCCGCTCACCGACCCGGACGCGGGCGGCGTGGGCACAGGCATGGTGCTGGAGCCGGGCAAGACCGGCAGAATCACGCTGACCGGCAGCAATGCGCTGCTGTTGTTGCCCGCCGTGAGCGGCGCGCCCGTCGTCTACTATGCCGGCGCGACGTGGTCCAAGTCGGACGTGCCCGACGAGGCCGCCTGGATCGCCTATCTTCACGCCTTCCGCGAACGCTTGCAGCATCCGCTCAAGACACGGTGGGAGTAGCGATGTAGAGTGGCTTCGTTTGGATTTTCGGGGATTTTATACGGTGCGATTCTCCCCGTCTGCTCGTTGAGCGGCGTTTCTCTTTTTTCGACAGGAGCCTTACCGAAGCCATGACATCCGATCGTTGGTCTGCCGCCCAGTTGCTGGAACGGGCAAAACATCTGCGTCCACTCGCCGCGCAACACGATGGAGTTGCCGGCGAGACGCTCAAAAAATATCCGCGGCACGCTACCATGCTGACGTTTCGCAGCCACAGCGGCGAAGGCGAAGTGCACCAGCACTTTGCCGATCTCTTTTATGTTCTTGACGGACACGCGACGCTGGTGACGGGCGGCGACCCCGTGGAGGCGAAAACCACAGGCCCCGGCGAGACACGCAGCACGGCGATCAAAGGCGGCAGCAGCGAGGAGATGAACCCCGGAGATGTGCTGCATGTTCCCGCCGGGATGCCGCACCAAATACTGCTGGCAGAGGGCGAAACCGTCACTTATTTCGTGGTGAAGATTCAGGAATCCGAGTAGCGGCGGCGTTCTTTCAGCCCGTACGACCACCCTGGCAACTCGGGGAATTCATTCTGGAGCGGGAGACGGGGATCGAACCCGCAACCAACGGCTTGGGAAGCCGCTACTCTACCATTGAGCTACTCCCGCCCAGCAACCACATTATATACAGCGGCGAGGATAAAGGCTCGGGCCAAATGCCGGGACCGAAGATCGGGCCAAAATGGAGCCGGTCCGGAAGGCCGATTGTGCAGGCTGAGTTGTGGTCTTCGTGTGCGGTCCGGCAGCGGCACAGCGTAGAATGGCTGCGTCTTCGGGATACGCTTTCTGGCGTGCCCTCGAACTTTTGCGCCCGAAGCAACTTTATGAAGCACCCGATTTGCACTTTCAGGAATGGATTGAGATGAAGAGATTGCTTTGCACATTTGCCCTGCTTTTGCCCGCGACGGCCTGCACAGTGAGCCAGCAGGGGCACGCCCAGGCGGTTGCCGAGATTGGCGGCGAGAAGATCGTCACCCTCACCCGCACGCCCTCCAGCAGCACCAAGCCGGAGTTCACCAGCATCACGCTGCTGCCGGGCCGCGGCATGGAGATTCAGCAGATCACCGCCAACTTCCCCGGCAAGGGCACTGTGGACGTGCTGGCCTCGCCCGACCTGGCCGGCACCGCCAAGATGCTGGACCAGGACGACACCGCCAACGGCGATCTCGGCTACCGGCTAGGTGCTGCCTTTCTGGTCCCCTACCCGAACCGCATTCGCGGCAAGCTTTCCGCAGACGGCACCACCCTGACCGCCGAGTGGCAGGGCCGCTCCGTCACACTGCCGGCCAACAGCATCGGCGCGGCTCCAGGCTCGGAGCGCCACGCGATGCACGGGCTCATCCTGAAGGCCAAAATCGAGGACGTGGCGATCAAGAATGTCCCCGGCGGCCAGCAGGTGACCGGCATCCTTCACGGCGGCAACTTTGGCGGGCACTGGTTTTCAAAGACCGACCTGCTGTTTACCATCACGCTGACCGCCGAGGCCATCGACACCAGCATCGTGGCCAAGAATGTGGGCAGCGAGCCCGAGCCCATCGCCATCGCCTGGCACCCTTACTTCAACCTGCCCTCGGGCGATCGCAAGCAGGCACAGATCCACGTGCCCGGCGCGACGGTGGCCGAGGTCGATAACTACAGCAACGTCTTCCCAACCGGCAAGATCGTGCCTGTCGACGGAACCCGCTTCGACCTGCGCGCGGCGGACGGCAAGCCGCTCGGCGACACCTTCTTCGATGACAACTGGAGCCATCTGGAGTGGAAGAACGGCTTGGTCACCGTGAAGGTGATCGACCCCGCCGCCCATTATGGGGTGGATATCGAAGGACTGTCGCCGGAGATCAAGACGATCCAGGTCTATGCGCCGCCGGCCAAGCAGTTTGTCGCCGTGGAGCACCAGTACAACTTCGGCGATCCGTGGGGCAAGGAGTGGGGACCGATGGACACGGGCATGGTCACGCTGAAGCCCGGCCAGAGTACCAGGTGGCATGTGCGGCTGCACGTGTTCATACCGTAGGCCCGTACAAAAAGCCCACCTTGGCTGGACCGAGTTACAGGGTCCGGCCAAGGTGGGCTTTTTGTTTGAGGCTGGGGACCGAACTTACTCCGGCAGCTTCTGCAGGCGAACGCTCTTGCCGGTACGCGCCGATTCGCGCGCCGCATCCAGAATCTGCATCACCACCATGTTCGTATCCAACGCGGTCAGGTCGCCCTTGGGCGTGATCTGGCCATGCAGCACGGCGGCCAGATAGCTCAGCGAATCCTTCTCTTCGGCGCCGAGTGGAGCAGGCTTGGTCAACTGCTCGTCGGCATCGTGCTGGTGACGCACGCGCAGGCGGTCGAGCCCGACCGTGACGGCATAGCCGGTAGCGCCGTAGACCTCCATGTCCTTGCGGGAGAAAGGCCAGTTCCACGAGCCTTGAATTACGGCCTGGGCCTGCGGATAAGCCAGCACGATGGTCGAGTCGTCATCCACCTTGGGATAGGTCTGCGGCTTGTCGTGATTGACGACCGCGGTCACCGTCAGCGGCGTTTCGCCATGCATCAGCCAGGTCATCAGATCCACGCCGTAGCAGCCAAAATCATAGAGAGCGCCGGCTCCGTTCTGCTCCGGATCGGCGAGCCAGTTGAGGAACTGCGGACTCACGCCAATCTCTTTCGGCCCTTCATGGCCATCGTGCACCACCACGCGCCGGATCGCGCCCAGGCGGCCGCTTTCGGACTCGTCGTAGGCGGCACGATTGCTCGAATACCAGGTGGTTTCATAGTTGACCAGCACCTGGATGCGGTGCTCGCGAGCGACGCGGCGAATGGCCAGCGCGTCGTCGAGCGAGATGGTCAAAGGCTTCTCGACCATCACGGCCAAGCCATATTTGCCGGCAACCTCGATAACCTTGCGGTGGTCGCCCACCGAGGTATACACGAGCAATGCCTGGGGATGACTGGCGGCGATCATGGCATCGATCCCGGTAAAGAAGATGCCGTGCGGCAAGGAGTACCGCTTCTCGTAGCGGGCCGCCAGGGCGGTGTCCGGCTCCGCGATGCCCACTAAATCCACGTCGCGGTGCTGCGGCAATGCGCCGAGAAAGCCGGCGACATGATCGTGCACAAGGCCCACGATGGCGACGCGGATCGGCGCTTGCTGGGCCTGGGCCAGCGACGCCCCCAACATGGCTACCGACAGGACCATCAAGAACATGTGCAAGAACATGCGGATGAAGACGGCCCGCGGCGGAAAAACGGTGGAAGAACTCCAGCGATGCATCAAGATTTTTTGCCTCCCTTTTTATGGCTTGTTCCGAATCCGGTGCGATTCCGAATCAGTGTACTTCTCTGAACCGGTGGGAGGCTGGGAGGGAAGCAACCGCGGCTCGTTCGCCTATATGCTGGGCGGGGGCCTCGATGTGCCGGTAGCGCCGTTTTTCGCATGGCGTTTCGAGGGCGACCGCATCAGCGCTCCTACGCAATCTCCCGGCGATGGCTCTCCGGCCCGCTTCACGACCGGGCTGGTCTTTCGGTTCTGATTCAGGCGGTTCTGATTCAGGACGCGGCAGGGATTTAACTTCAGGCCGGCCCTGCCGTCCCGGCTTCGTGTGTAAACAAATGGTGCCTCCTATCCGTCCATTCTGATGTGGATATCCTTGCGCGTTTCCGTTGCCCTTGCTGCGGCTATAAGACTCTGGATGCACCGGGCGCGATGGCGTTATGCCCGGTTTGCTGGTGGGAAGACGATGGCCAGGAGGATGACGACGCGGGCGATGTGCGCCTGACGGTCAACGGCGAATTGAGCCTCCGGGAGGCTCGCCAGCACTATGCCGTCTGCGGTGCCGCCCACCCCCGTTTTCTGCCCTACGTGCGAAAGCCCCAGGCATCGGAACAATAGAAGCCTTGAAAGGCCGCTCTTTGCCAGGCCGGTTTGACCCTGCCGCCAATCCCTCTTACCATTGAGAGAAGATATTTTCCCGGTCACGCGGAGCTGGTATCGCCCTGTGCGGCAGCGCCGGGTAACAGTTTGTTGGCGCTATGCGCCCGGAAGGCAAAACGTTGAGTTCAACCGGCACTCTCGAAAACGATCCCCAACCTGGTACGGTCGAGGCCCCGCAGGATCTCGCCCCCCAGCATGAACACGATCATGAAGGCCACGATCACCAGCATGGGCCTGTCCTGAATCCTGACTGCACCCGCGACTTGGTGCTCGATATTCCAGCGGAAGACGTCTCGAAGGCTTTCCGCAAGGTAACTCGCAACTACCAGAGATATGCCAAGATTCCTGGCTTCCGCGCCGGCAAGGTGCCGGAGACGGTGGTCAAGCGCCGGTATGCCGCTGAAATCCGCAAGGACGTGATCGACGGCTTGCTGCCCGAGCGCTTTAACCAGGCAGTGCGCGATCTGGGCGTGGTTCCCGTGGGGCAGCCCCAGGTAACCGAGTTGACCGTCGATGACGGTGAGCCTTTGCATGTGAAAGCTGTCTTCGAGTACCTGCCCGATTTCTCCATCGACGGCTACCAGAGCGTGACGGTAGAAAAGCCGGCCGTAGAGGTAACCGAAGAAGAGTACCAGCAGGAGCTGGCCGAGTTGCGCGAGTCGCGCGCTACCGTGGAGCCGGTCGAAGAAGACCGCGCCCTGGTGGATGGCGACTGGGCACAGATCAGCTACCACGGCATGATTGAGGGCGAGCCCGAGGCTGCGCCGGTCTCCGAAGAAGATTCCCTAGTTGAAGTGGGCGGCAAAGACACCGTTGAAGCGTTCACCGCCGTGCTGCGCGGCGCCAAGCCCGGCCAGGAACTGAAGGCCGAGGTCATCTATCCGGCCGAGTACCCCGAGCCAAAGCTGGCCGGCAAGACCGTGGCCTACAACGTCGAAGTGAAGGCGATCAAGAAGCGCACCTTGCCGGAACTGAACGACGATTTCGCCAAGGAACTGGGCAGTTACGAAACCTTTGCCGAGTTGGAAACCCGCGTCCGCGAGCACCTTGCCAACCGCAAGCGCCGCAGCGTGGAGGGCGAAACCAAGGACAAGCTCTTTGCCGCGCTTATTGAGCGCTACCCCTTCCCGGTGCCCGAGTCGCTGGTGCAGGAGCAGATCGATGCCCGTCTGGATCGGGGTCTGCGCGCGTTGGCGGCCCAGGGCATGAGCACGGACCAAATGAGAAAGCTCGATTTTGGCCGTCTGCGTGCAGCTCAACGGGATAGCGCGACCGCCGAAGTGAAGGCTTCTATCCTGCTGGACCGGATCAGTCAGGCGGAGAACGTAACGGTCAGCGACGAGGAACTGGATCGCGAGATGCAGATTGCCGCAATCCAGTCCGGTGAACCGGAAGAAACGCTGCGCGCTCGTTTGACTCAAGAGGGCGGGCTCGCTAGAATCCGGGAACAATTGAAACGCGAAAAAACCGCGAGTCTGTTGTACGAACGGCTACCCGCGTAGGGTCCTAGAGATGCCGTGCGGCCCGGCAAGATTGGCCGCATGGTCCCCAATAACGGGGAGCAAGCTTCCCCGAACTGAAGTGCGAGAAGAACACTCAATGGCATTGGTTCCTATGGTGGTTGAGCAGACGAGCCGGGGCGAGCGCGCCTACGACATCTACTCCCGTCTGCTACGCGACAACATTATCTTTCTTGGCACGCCCATTGACGACCAGGTTGCCAACCTTATCGTGGCTCAAATGCTGTTCCTTTCCGGCGAAGATCCGGAGAAGGACGTCCAGCTCTACATCAACTCGCCGGGCGGCTCCATCACTGCCGGTCTGGCGATTTATGACACGATGCAGTTCATCAAGAACAACGTGGTGACCTATTGCATCGGCCAGGCAGCCAGCATGGGCGCATTTTTGCTGCTTGCGGGCACCAAGGGCAAGCGTTTTGCCCTGCCGAACTCGCGCATTCTGATCCATCAGCCTTCGATGGGCGGATTGAGCGGGCAGGCCACGGACATCGACATTCATGCCCGCGAAATCCTGCGTATCCGTGAGATTACCAACAACTTGATGGCCAAGCACACCGGCCAGCCCCTCGATCAGATTGAACGCGACGTCGAGCGGGATTTCATCATGAACTCGCAGCAAGCCAAGGAATACGGTATTGTCGATGAAATCATCGACCGTCCGCGTACGTAGTTTTCAATCCAGACCCGCCTTGAGCGGAACTCAAAACAGAAGGCATCATCCGGGGGGAGTAGTCCAATGAAAACGCGCACGGGACCCGAAGAAGCACTGCGCTGCTCGTTCTGCCACAAATCGCAGGACGCGGTGGCCAAACTGATCTCGTCGCCCAGCGACTACCCCCGCGCCTACATTTGCGATGAATGCGTGGCGGTCTGCAATTCGATTCTTGAGGACGACCGCACCGAGGCGCATCCCGCCACCACGGCCGGCCACCTGCCGAAGCCGCAGGAAGTGAAGAGCTTCCTCGACGACTACGTTATCGGCCAGGACCAGACCAAGAAGAAGCTGGCTGTTGCGGTCTACAACCACTACAAGCGCATTCAGATGAACCGGATGCGCAACAATGAAGTGGAATTGGCCAAGTCGAACATTCTGCTCATCGGCCCGACCGGCTCGGGCAAGACACTGCTGGCCCACACCCTGGCCAAGATGCTCGACGTGCCCTTCGCCATCGTGGACGCTACCACGCTGACCGAAGCGGGCTACGTGGGCGAGGATGTCGAAAACATCATCCTCAAGCTGCTGCAGGCGGCCGACGGCGACGTCACCCGCGCGCAGCAGGGCATCATCTATATCGACGAAATCGACAAGATCGGCCGCAAGGACGAGAATCCCTCCATCACCCGCGACGTTTCCGGTGAAGGCGTGCAGCAGGCGCTGCTCAAGATTCTCGAAGGCACCGTGGCCAATGTGCCGCCGCAAGGTGGCCGCAAGCATCCGCATCAGGAATTTACCGCGGTCGACACCACCAACATTCTCTTCATCTGCGGCGGCGCTTTTGTCGGCCTGGAGCGTGTGGTGGGCCGGCGCGTCGGCAAGAAAGCCTTGGGATTCAAGGCGGTAGAGGTTGAGACCGAAGCCGCCACGGTTCGCTCGCATCGTGACACCGAGCTGCTGCGCAAGACCGAGCCACAGGACCTTATCAAGTACGGCCTGATCCCCGAGTTTGTCGGCCGTCTGCCGGTCATGGGCATCCTCGACGAACTGGATGAGGCAGCGTTGATTGAAATCCTGACCAAGCCGCGCAACGCCATCCTCAAGCAGTACCAGCGTCTGTTCGAGTTCGAGAATGTTCGCCTGCACTTTACGCCGGAAGCCAGCGGCGCAGTGGCCCGCGAGGCCCTGGCCCGCAAGGTGGGCGCGCGCGGACTACGCATGATTCTCGAAGAACTGATGCTCGACCTGATGTATCATCTGCCCAATAACAAGCGGGTCCGCGACATCGAAATTACCAAGGAAATGGTCGAACGGCGCGATTTGTCGCTGTGCCTGCTGGAAAAAGCCGGCTAATCCCCTTGTCGAAAGCAATCCGGGCCTCGCCCCCATCGAGGCCCGGGAGTCTCCAATCGAACAACCCGTAGAACTCCTTTTGCAATTTGACCTGAAAACGAAGAAGGCCATTTTATCCGGATTCATCGTCTTTCGAAGCCTGCTCCCGTTGATGGCATCGATCTCCAGACCCGGAAAGTGTTTCAGGCCGTTCCGCTGTACAATCCCAACATGAACCGTTCCGGCGGCTGCGAATCCTAAGCCGCTGCTGCGCGTCCAATAGATTTAATGGTGCCCCCTATGACCGCATCCCGCGAAAAGACCGAACAGCGCAAACTTCCCATGATGCCTATCCGGGACATGGTGATTTTCCCTTACATGATGACCCCCTTTGTGGTGGGCCGCGAATCCAGCGTGCGCGCATTGGAAGAGGCGCTCAACGGCGACCGGAAAATCTTTCTGGCTACGCAGCATGACGCGAGCATCGACGAACCCACGGCCAAGGACATCTTTCAGGTGGGCGCCATCTGCAACATTGTGCAGAGCGTCAAGATGCCGGATGGGAACATCAAGGTTCTGGTGGAAGGCGTAGAGCGCGCCAAGTCGACCGATGTAAGCGACCGCGACGGTTTTTTTGTGGCCACGGTGCGCACCGGCAAGACCCAGTTTGAGATGACCCCGGCCGCCGAGCAGTTGATGCAGCGCGTAACCAGCCTGTTTGAGCAGTATGTAAAGTTGCAGCAGTCGCTGAATTACGAGACCATCATCGCCACGGTGCGCATGGATGAGCCGGCCAAGCTCTCCGACACGATTGCCGCCAATTTGCAGCTCGGTATCGAAGAAAAGCAGGAACTGCTTGCTATTTTCGACCCGGCGGCACGGCTGGCCCGCATCGCGGACGTTCTCGATGTCGAAATCGAGAAGCTGGATCTGGATCGCAACATCCAGTCGCGCGTGAAGCGGCAGATGGAGCGGGCGCAAAAAGAGTATTACCTCAACGAAAAGATCAAGGCCATCCAGAAGGAACTGGGCCGCGGCGAAAAGAGCGAGTTCGACGAACTGCGCAAGAAGATCGAAACCGCAGGCATGCCCAAGGATGTGCTGGACAAGGCGATCCAGGAGCTTAAAAAGCTGGAAGCCATGCCGCCGATGTCGGCCGAGTCGACCGTGAGCCGCAACTATATCGACTGGCTGCTGGCGGTGCCGTGGAAGAAGCGCTCCAAGGAAACGCGGTCTATCGAGTACGCCGAAAAGGTGCTCAACGAGGACCACTACGGCTTGGAAAAGATCAAGGACCGCATTCTGGAGTTTCTCGCGGTGCGCCAGTTGGTAAAAAATCCCCGCGGCTCGATCCTGTGTTTCGCCGGACCTCCGGGGGTGGGCAAAACGTCGCTCGGGATGTCGATCGCCAAGGCGACCGGCCGCAAGTTCGTTCGTTTGTCTCTGGGCGGCATACGCGATGAGGCCGAGATTCGCGGCCACCGCCGCACCTACATCGGGGCGTTGCCCGGGCAGATCATCCAGCACATGAAGAAGGCGGGCACCAAGAACCCTGTCTTCCTGCTGGACGAAGTGGACAAGATGGCATCGGACTTCCGCGGCGACCCGGCCTCGGCGCTGCTCGAAGTGCTCGATCCGGAGCAGAACACGAGCTTCCAGGACCATTATCTGGACGTGGATTACGATTTGTCGCAGGTGCTGTTTGTGGCCACGGCCAACGTCATGCACACGATTCCCGCCGCCTTGCAGGACCGCATGGAAATTCTGCGGCTCCAAGGCTACACCGAGCAGGAAAAGCTGGAGATTGCCCGCCAATACCTGGTGAAGAAGCAGCGTGAGCAGACGGGGCTCAGCGAAAAGAACATCGTCTTCGAAGACAGCGCGATTCTGGAAATCATCCGCTACTACACGCGGGAAGCCGGCGTGCGTAATTTGGAGCGCGAGATTGGCAATGTCTGCCGCAAAGTGGCGCGGCGCGTGGTCAAGAGCGGCGCCAAGCATAAGGAAGAGATTACGGAAGCGAACATCCATGAGTTTCTGGGTGTGGCGCGGTTCCGCGACTCCGAAGTGCACGAGAAGAGCGAAGTCGGCCTGGTGACCGGTCTGGCTTGGACCGAGGTCGGAGGCAGCATTCTGACCACCGAAGTTCAGGTGCTCGACGGCAAGGGCAAGCTCACCATCACCGGGCAGCTTGGCGATGTGATGCAGGAGTCGGCCCAGGCTGCGCTCAGCTATATTCGCGGCAAAGCGCAGGCTCTGGGGCTCACCCGCGAGTTCTACCGCAACGTGGACGTGCACCTGCATGTGCCGGAAGGCGCGATTCCCAAGGATGGCCCTTCGGCCGGCATCACCATGGCCACTGCCCTGGCGAGCGCGTTGGCCAAGATTCCAGTGCGGCGCGACATTGCCATGACCGGAGAGATCACGCTGCGCGGCAAGGTGCTGGCAATCGGTGGGTTGAAAGAGAAGCTGCTGGCTGCACTGCGAGCGGGCATCTTCGAAGTCATTCTGCCGCGGGCAAACGAGAAAGACATCGAGGAGTTGCCCGACAACATCAAGAAGTCGATGAAGCTCCACTTTGTGGACCAGATGGACGAGGTGCTGACGCTGGCGCTGGAAAGCCCGTTGCCCACGCCCCTGCCTGCCGAAGCGGAAGTGCTGGCTACGGTTCAGCCCGCGGAAGTCTCGAACGGACAGGTATCCCGGCAGTAATTCGTCCGTTCCAGGCTGCCTGATTGATGCGAGTGCCCCAGAATCGGGATCAGTGCGATTGAACCGCGCCGATCCCGATTCTGGGGCGCTCGCATTTGTGGGATACAGCTACAATCGACGAAATGGCCTACTGGTACCGGCGGGTTTTCCTGCTGGCGGTTCCCCTCATCCTTTCCAACCTGACCCAGCCGCTGCTCTCGACAGTGGACACGATCTTGTCTGGCCACTTGCCGGGAGCGGCGGCGCTGGGCGGCGTGGCCGTGGGCGGCATCTTCTTCAATGCCGTCTTCTGGACCTTCGGCTTTCTGCGCATGGGGACCACGGGGCTGGTGGCCCAGGCTCATGGCGCGCAGGATGACGACGCGCTACGGCTGCATTTTCTGCGGGCCATGTTGTCGGCACTGCTGATCGGGACTGTCGTTCTGGCGCTGCGCGAACCACTGATTGCGCTGGCGATTCAAATGCTCGGGGCCAGCGCCGAGGTCCATCGGAATGCTGAAATTTATTGCCATATTCGGATCTGGTCGGCACCGGCGGCGCTGGCCAACTACGCAATTCTCGGGTATCTGCTGGGCCGGCAACGCGCCCGGACGGCCCTGCTGCTGCAGGCTGCGATCAACATGGTCAACGTAGCCGTGGCGCTTTGGCTGGTGATGCGGCTGCACTGGGGCGTGGCCGGCATTGCAACCGCGACGCTCACCGCGGATTGGACCGGCTGCCTGCTGGGACTGGCCCTGACGCGGCAGGCCGGAGCGCATCCATCGGGCCGCTTGCACTGGGCAGAACTGGCGGATGGGCCAAGCCTGCGCCATCTGTTTGCGCTGAACCGCGACATTCTGCTGCGCACCGTGGGGTTGGTCGCCGCCTATGCCTGCTTCACGCGCGCCGGAGCACGGGCCGGCGACGCCACCCTGGCCGCAAACGCGGTGTTGATGAACCTGCATTTTATCGCCTCGTATGGGTTGGACGGCTTTGCCAACGCAACCGAGGCGCTGGTCGGCGAGGCGGTCGGTGCACGCCGGGTGGCGGACTACCGCGCCGTTCTGCGCGCCTCGACGGTTTCGGCCTTTGCGGTGGCTGCGCTGGTTTCGCTGGCGTACCTGCTCTTCGGCACGCAGCTTGCGGGGATGTTTACGAATCAGGAATCGGTAAGGCTGTTGGCCGTGCATTTTCTGCCTTGGGCAATCGCGCTGCCCCTGGTTTCGGTGTGGGGGTTTCAGTTGGACGGCATATTTATCGGCGCGACGCGCGCCCGCGATCTGCGCGACAGCATGTTGCTGTCCTTCGGAGTTTTTCTGCTGCTGGCAATTGCGCTGGAGCGGCTGATGGGCAATCACGGTCTGTGGTGCGCCTTCTGCGTGTTCAACATCGTGCGCGGACTGACGCTCGGTTTGCGGCTGCCGCGGGTGGAGCGGAGCTTCGCCGAGCCGGCTCCTGTATTCTGAAAACAGACGGCTTCCGCTCGCCCGCTCGTTTGCTGACCCGCCGGCTCGTTCACCACTGCATCTTATGCGCTATACCACTCAATTTTTGCTTTCGGCCCTGGCGGCAGCGCAGTTCCCTGCGGCGACGGTGCCGGAAATTGCCTTTTTGGGCCGCTCCAATGTCGGCAAGTCGAGCCTGTTGAACTCGCTGGTCGGCGAGAAGGCGGCGCGTGTGTCCCAAACGCCCGGCCGCACACGAGCCATCAACTTTTTTGCGCTGGTAGACCCGAGCCAAAGGCCTAAGCTACTGTTTGCCGACCTGCCGGGTTACGGCTATGCCAAGATTTCGAAATCCATTTCGGCAGGTTGGCCGGCGTTCATCGAGCCCTACCTGATGGGTCGCGCGACACTCGGCCTCTGCGTCTGCCTGGTGGACTCGAATGTGCCGCCGCAGGAGAGCGACCACCAACTGATCGATTGGCTGCGGCACGCGGGACGCGATTTTGCCGTGGTGGCCACCAAGATCGACCGGCTCAGCGGCAACGAGCGCACCCGCAACATGACGGCGCTGAAAAAAGGCCTTGAGCTGGACGAGGTGCTGCCCGTTTCCTCAAAAACCGGCTATGGGATCAAGGAACTCTGGAGCCGGATCGAGGCTGTGAGCGGCGAAGCGGACTAAGGCGCTTTCGATTCATCCATGAACATGTCTGGCAGCGCGCAAGGGGCCAATTCCTTGAGGAATTGCCCCTTGGCACGATGCATTCTGTGAAGAGCAGGCTCGAAAACGCTGTGAAGCACGAAAGCAGCTACCAGGTGGAATAAGGCTGGCCATCGCTGCCCTGCTCCTGCGAGCCGGAGTGAACGTCGTCGATGCCGGGATCGGTCTGGTCGAGCGAGTGAAGAGCGTCGCTGGTGTCGGTCACCCAGGACTCTTTGGTTTTGGTCATCGGGTCTTCGGGGATCACTTTCAGGTAGCCCTCCTGAACCAGATCGTCGAGCGACTGGGGGGCCTTCTGCTTGTCCATGGTGTAGGAGTCGATGGCTGCCCGCATCACATGCAGGTCCTCCTTGAGCACCGCTTCCCGAGCCGACTTGAGGGCGCCGACAAAGCTGGGAATTGCCAGCGACGCGAGCACGCCGATGATGGCCATCACGATGATCAGCTCGATCAGCGTAAAGCCTGCGTCTTGTTTCCGAATCCCGCGCACGGCCATCTCCTTACCAATCCGAATACTTAGTACCGTCCAGGGCTGTGCCTGTCGATTTGGAATACACGTCGAAAACGCTCTGGCCGCCGAAGGAGTCCGATGTCGGATCGTCCTGCATGGAGCGCATGCCCCACTCGGCCTTGCCGGTCATGGGATCTACCGGAATGTGGCGCAGAAACTTGACCTTCTTGCTTTGCACTTCCACACCCTTTACTAGGGTATCGAGGTCAGGCGGATAGCCCTGGCTGTCCACCTTGGTCTGGAACGCGTTCTTGTCGGCCGCGTCCTTGTATTTGTCGATGGCGTCCCGCATCTGCCAAAGGTCGTAGCGAAGAATGCGCTCGTTGCGCCGCTTTACCTCGAATCGCGCCACCGGCACCGCCGCAGTGGCAAGAATCGACAGAATCGCCACGGTCACGATCAACTCGACCAGGGTCAACCCCCGTTCGCGCCGAGGGCACATCCGAATTGGCGAAGCACTTTTCATCGGCATCCCAACATTCGCAGGGTGAAACCGGGGTGCGGCTTTCTACCGCACCCTCTCTATCGCACCTGAATCACCGGACCTGAATCGTAGTTTGTGCGCCCTGGGCGGGCACCTGGCGCTGCGCACTGTTCACGGCCCCGGGATGGGTAATGTTGATGGCGCTCTCTCCCGCAGCCTTGGCCTGGAAGCTCAGCACGCACACCACACCGGCACCGTTAACGCCCACCGCACCCGGCGGGCGCGAGGCGTTGATGGTGATGGCTCCCGGTCCGTCATCCCGATGAACCAGCGCCACGGCCTTGCCGTCGCTCTCCAGAAAGTCGCCGTTATCGACGTTGACCAGGGAAAGCTTGCTGGCGTCGTACTGCACCTGCAAGGGGACAGAAGCGATATCGGTTCCATGGAGCAGGACGACAGGCACCTTGAAGGTGGCGCCCACGGTCACCGGAGCGGACGGCGGATTCAGGACAAAAGCTACCGGAGTCGAGGCAGCCTGGCCGGGCTGAGTTGGATTGGGCTGAGCCGGATTGGCTTGGGGTGGGTTAGGCTGGCCCAAACCAGTTTGGCCCGGACTGGCCTGCCCCGGCGCAAGCGGCGGCATGGGACCGTGGCTGGCCGCCGCAGCGGCCACGTCGCCTGTGGTGCTTGCGGCGGCGCGCAGTTGCGCCAGCGCCGCCATGCCCCCCGCCTCTGCAGTCAAGCCGGGAACCGAGCCAACCGAGGACGAGGAGCGAGTGGGTGGACGAACCGGCAGACCGGCGGGCGTGGGGCCGGCCTGGCTGGGAATCCGGATGTCGCTGGAAACATGGCGAAGTTCGATCGACTGTCCGCTGCCGGTGTCGATCGTGCGCAGGTTGGTGGGGGTCAGGTCTTGTCCGCGGACGACGTGCGGCACCAGCATGAAGACGATTTCGTCGTCGGTGATGGTGTGATCCTTGGAACCGAACAGATATTTGAGCAGAGGAATGGAGCTCAGGCCCGGAATGCCGCTCCAGCTTACATTATCCTGCTGCTGGAGGATGCCGCCCAGAATGCTGACCTCGCCCTCGCGCAGGCGGATGACCTGCTCGCTGGTGTGCTGGCCGATGATCGGCTCGGTGACGCCGCTGATATTGCTTTCGCTGGCGACCGAGGAGACCTCGATCTTCATTTTCAGGGTCACATCGCGGTCATAGTGAATGGTCGGCGTCATCTCGATATTCACACCGACGTCGATGTACTGGAACTGGGTGTTGACGAGCGAACTGACCAAGGCGGTGGCGGCGCCGGTCTGATAAGAACCAGTGGCGATCGGGATTCTCTGGCCGATCTTCATGGTCGCCTTTTGGGCGTCGGTGGCGCGAATGCGGGGGTTCTGCAGAATCTTGGTATTCGAATCGGTCAACAGCAGGTTGGCCGTGGCCGCGCCGACGCTCACCGCGAAATCGTTCGAATTGAGGTGAGCCAGATTGTAGAGAGTCGGCGGGCAGGTGGTGCTGCCGCTGCTGCTGGAGCAGGTTGTGGTGGTCGTCCCCGAGGTGGTGCTGGTCGGGGTTTGCAACTGGATGCCCATGCTGCTGGGCCAGGCAATGCCGAGGGTACGCTCCCAGTTCTTGCTGACCTCCAGGATCGCGATGTCGACGACCACCTCGGGCCTGGCCTTGTCGAGATCGCTGACCAGCTTCTGCGCCAGCATCAACTCATCGGGGGTTCCGCGCATTACGATGGCATTCTGGCTGGCCACGGCAAAGACCTTGGCGCTGCCGCCCATCACGTTGCGGAGGGCGGTTTGCACGTCGTTCAAGTCGTTCTGCTGCCAGGCGTTGGTCAGGTAAAAGGTCTGGACGGCCTGCTCTTCCAGATCCTGGCGCTTGGCACGGCTGTTCTGGGCCACGAAGATGGTATTCACCGTTACCGGGCGCCAGAACGTGTTGGACATCGTGCCGACGATCCGCAGAGCGTCGAGCAGCGAGACGTTGTTCAGGTCTACCTGGACGCGCTTGGAGTTGTAATCCGGATCGAAAAGGACATTGACCCCGGCGGCCTTGCCGATGGCCTGGTAGATCGTCTTGGCATCCTCGACCATGTGCAGGGTCAGCGGCTCGTTGGAAACCGGCTTGAGCATCGCCGGAGCCCCTATGGAGTCGAGCGCCTCCTGGCTGCCGCTTTGCTGATCGAGGCTGGTTTCGGTATCTGCCGGCTTGGCGCCGAGCTGGGTCCGCACCTTGGCGATCTCCTGCTGCACCGCTTCGTTGCTGGCGTCGATCTCGCCGGCGTGGATGAACTCCATCAGAGCGCCCTGGGCATCGCCAGCCCCGAGCAGCTTGCGGCCATTGGCCAGGTGAAGCGCCGCGGCCGGGATGCGCGCCCGGTAAAGGGCGGTACGAATGCGCAAGTCCTTGGGTGCCTTGGCATAGGCCTTCTGGTAGCTGTCGAAGGCGGCATCGTAATCCTCGCGCGCCTCGGCGGACTGGCCCCGCTTGTAGAGAGTGTTGGCCGAATCGGCGGCATGCAAAGAGACGCTGGACAGGCCAAACACAGCCAGAACGGCGAAAAGCGCAACCAGGAAGGTGGCTTTAGTGGCAGCCGAAGTAACAGTGCGGCGGTTCATCGAGCTCCCAGGCGTCGTTGCCGGCCCGCGGTCAGCGCGAAAGCCTTGCGGGCCGCCTTGGCTGCCCCGGACGCATTTTCTAAATGTGTTTCTATGCAACGTACGGCCTCATTTTAGCAAAGCCTTGCTGGACAAGCCCGGGCGCGGGTTCGAGCAAAGCTGCGCCAATGTTAGGATAAGGAGTTGAGGATGCTGCCCGATGGCCCGCCAAACCAGTCACGTAATCGTTCAGCCGGACCGCTCCGGACCGCAGAAGCCTGTACGGCCCCGCGACCCTGTGGCCTCGGGCGAGCGAGACGCCGCGCAAAACCGCATCGCCAGCCATAACTACTTTCTGCTGGAGAAGGTTGAAGCCGGCGTGGCCCTGCGTGGGACCGAAGTAAAGTCGATCCGCGAAGGCCAGGCCAACCTCAGGGATTCCTACGGCCTGATCAAAGACGGCGAAGCCTTTCTGCTCAACGTTCATATTGGTCCCTATTCGCATGGAAACATAGCTAATCACGATGCCTTGCGCACACGGAAGCTGCTGTTGCACAAGGAAGAGGTTCGCAAGCTATTGACGAAGACGCAGGTGAAGGGCCACACGCTCATCCCGACGCGGCTTTACTTCCGCAAAGGGCGGGTCAAGTGCGAACTGGCCGTCGCCAAAGGCAAGCAGGACTGGGACAAGCGCGAGACCGAGCGCAGCCGCGAAGCCGACCGCGAGGCCCGCACCGCGATCAATGCCAGCAAGCACCGCATGGGGCGTTAATCGCCCCCCCCTCCCCCCCGCCGAAGCCCCCTAAAATAGCAGTGAGGTTAACATGCGGACTGAACTGTCATTTGCCACTCTTGCCGGAATCGAAACCGAACTGCTGGCCGTGCTGGCCACGGATACCCAAACCGCCAAAGGCCCCGACGCCAAGCCTGCCCCGCTGCTGCTCACAAACGACAAGGCCGTGCAGGCTGCTGCTGCCGCCGTGCTGGCTAGTGGGGAATACAAGGCCGGAGCCAACGAAACGCTTCTGTTGCACGCGCCGGCGGGCCTCAAAGCCAAGCGATTGCTGATCGTGGGAGTGGGCAAACAGGCCAAGGTCACTGTCCACAGCGTGCGCAATGCCGCCGGAACCGCGACCCGCTTCGCCAAGCCACGCGCGATTCGGGAGCTGACCTTTGCCTTGCCGGTTGCGGACTCCCTGCCGATTGGCCCGTCTATGCGCGCCGCTGTCGAAGGCGCTTTTGTGGGCGACTTCGACCCCGACACCTATCGCAGCGACCGCAAAGACCTGAGCGTACGCTCCTTCACGGTAGCCGCTGGAGCCGGCGCGGATAAATCTGCAGTGGAAGTGGCCTTCGGCGAAGGCGTGATTGTCGGCGAAAGCCAGAACTTTACCCGTTCGCTGGTCAACGAGCCGGGCAACAAGCTGACGCCGACGATTTTTGGACAGCGCGCCGCGGCTATGGCCCAGGAAGCCGGCCTGGCTTGCGAAGTCTACTCGACCGAGAAGCTGCATGAGTTGAAGATGGGCGCGTTCTGGAGCGTGTCGCAGGGTTCCGCAGAGCCGCCGGCGCTGATCGTGATGCGCTATGAGCCGAAAGGCGTGACGGATGGCCCGGTGCTGGGCCTGGTCGGCAAGGGCATCACGTTCGACTCGGGCGGCATCTCTCTCAAGCCCGGCGACAACATGGAAAAAATGAAGTACGACATGGCCGGGGGCGCGGCCATGATGGGAGCTATGCGGGCCATTGCGCTGCTCAAGCCGAATGTCCGCGTGATCGGCATCGTGTGCGCCTCTGAGAACATGCCGGACGGCAAGGCACAGAAGCCGGGCGACGTGCAAACCGCCATGTCGGGCAAGACCATCGAGATCATCAATACCGACGCCGAAGGGCGGCTGGTATTGGCCGATGGACTCAGCTACGCGAAGCAGTTGGGCGCAACCCACCTGATCGATGCGGCGACCCTGACCGGCGCGTGCGTGGTGGCGCTGGGCATGATCAATGCCGGAGCCTTTTCGAATGACGATGCGACCTTCGACAAGTTCAACGAAGCGCTAGCGACTTCGGGCGAAAAGTTCTGGCGACTGCCGCTAGGCGACGAATATGCCGACATGATCAAAAGCGATATCGGCGATATCAAAAACACCGGCGGACGCTGGGGTGGCGCGATTACCGCTGCCGAGTTTCTGAAGGTCTTCGCCGAAGACACCCCGTGGATCCACCTCGACATCGCCGGCATGGCGTGGGTCGAGGAGTCGAAACCCTACATCGCCAAAGGACCGAGCGGCGTTGCGGTGCGGTCGATTCTGGAGTGGGTGCGCAGTTACGGAAAGTAGTCGAATTCAGGGATGCCGCTTCGCTGACTCGGAGGTAGAATTGCTGCAATCCGCCCCGATGAAGTGGAGGGTATCCCTATGCTTTTGCAGGCTGCAGAACTTTCGCCCAGTCAGAAAGCTGCGTTCGAAGAACTGATGGGCCGCAAGCTCCTGGATCAGGAGACACTTCTGTTATGCGCATCGGCGCCGCGAGGCGCGTCCACTCCCGAACAGCGGGCTGCCATGGAACAGCGGCGACAGCTTCTGGAAGCGGCGGACTGCTCTCAGCGCCGCATTACGGATGAAGAGTACGAAGCGTCGCTCCTTGAAACTGCCGAGCACGAATAAAAAATCGGGAGCCGGTGATGGCCCTCGATCCAATGCTATTTCGCGAGCGGATGCTGCTTACACTCCGTCGATGTCGCCATTTTCGTCAACGTCGATGGAGAGTGCCCGCGGCTTGGTCGGCAGGCCGGGCATCAGCATCATGTTGCCGGCTACCGCGACCACAAAGCCCGCGCCGGCGGAGAGCGAAACATCGGTGACGTTCAGCGTCCAGCCGACGGGCACGCCCATGAGCTTGGGCTTGTCGGTCAGAGAATACTGCGTCTTGGCGATGCAAACAGGCAGACGACCAAAGCCCCACTCCGCATAGCGGAGGAGCTTGGCGCACGCCGTCTCGCTCAGGGCCACATCCGCAGCGCCGTAAACACCGGTGGCAACCTTGCGAATCTTCTCTTCAAAGGTGTCTTCGAGAGAATAGACCGGCTTGATGTCAGGCGATGGATTGGCGTCGATGAGGCCGACAACCTTCTCCGCCAGATCGGCCGCGCCGATGCCGCCTTTGGCAAAGGCTTCGACGACCGAACAGGGGATGCCCTCTTGCGCGCACTCGGCGCCAATGGCTTCAAGCTCGGCAGGGCTGTCGTTGGGAAAGCGGTTGATGGCGACCACGATGGGCGCACCGTATTGACGCAGTGTCTGAATGTGATGAACGAGGTTCGGGAACCCGGAGCCCAGCGAGCCCTCGCCCTGCGCGCGCAGGCTCTGGACAGTGGTCACCAGCACGACTGCCGCGGGGCGAATGCCCGAACTGCGCATCACGATATCGAAATATTTTTCCGCGCCCAGGTCAGCGGCAAAGCCGCACTCGTTGACCACGTAATCGGCCAGCCGAAGCGCCATTTGCTGCGACAAAATGCTGCTGGTGCCGTGAGCAATATTGGCAAAGGGACCGGTGTGTACAATGGCGGGCGTGCCTTCGGTGGTCTGCACCAGGTTGGGCAGAATCGCCTCGGTGAGCAGGGCCATCATGGAGCCCGTCGCGCCCAGATCCGCAGCGGTAACCGGGCGGCCGGCGCGGGAGACACCGACGATAATCGCGTTGAGGCGTTTGCGCAGATCGGCACGGCTTGAGGCCAGGCCAAGAATGGCCATGATCTCAGAGGCGGCAGTGATGACGAAGCCGGTTGAGCGATCGGCGCCATCGCTCCTTGATGCGCCGCTCTTTGACCCGACGCTCACGGTGATGCGGCGCAGGGCGCGATCATTCACATCGAGCGCACGCGGCCAGGTGATCTGCTCGGGATCGAGATCGAGCGGGTTGCCGTGAAACAGGTGCGAATCGATCATGGCGGCGAGCAGGTTGTGTGCGGCCGTGATGGCATGAAAGTCGCCATGGAAGTGGAGATTGATCTTCTGGCTCGGCTCCACCTGCGAGAGGCCGCCGCCGGCAGCGCCGCCCTTGAGCCCGAACACCGGACCCAACGAAGGCTCACGCGAAGTCACGATGGACTTGCGCCCGATGCGCTCAAGCCCCTGGGCAAGTCCAATTGAAACGACGGTCTTGCCTTCGCCCGAAGTGGTGGGCGTGGTGGCTGTGACCAAGATGAATTTGCCGCGGACCGGATAAGCCGGATCGGCGAGCAGATCGAGCTTGAGCTTGGCGCCGTAGGCACCGATGGCATCGTATTGAGCCGGAGAAAGCGCAAGCTTCTTTGCAATTTCCTGAATAGGCAACAAGAGAGTCTTCATAAGGGGCACCGTGAATATACACCGCAAGGGGGCGGCGGCTCACAGGACACACGTACTGGGAGCCAGCCGCCTCGTTTTCATTTACATGGCTTCAGGGCTTTCGATGCCGAGCCAGTTCAGCACCAGCACCAGTTCCCGCAGCACCACGGCGGCCGTCGCCAGCAGAAAGGTTTTGCGGGCCGGGTCTTCTTCGGTAAGAATGTGGTGCTTGTGATAGAAGTTGTTGAACTCCTGGGCCAACTGAAAGGCGTGCTTGGCCAGATAGGCAGGCTCGGAGGTAGTAATGCACTGGTCAAGCACCAGGGTACGGCGCGCAGCCCGCAGCCATAGCGCCCAGATATCTTCGGCAGCCTCGCCGGTGAGATAGGTTTGCACCTCTGCATCCGTTAACTTGGCGAACTCGGCCAACACCGCATCCTGCGTCGTGGCTGCCTTGCGGAAGATGTTGCGTACGCGCACGACGGCGTATTGAATGTAAGGGCCGGTCTCGCCTTCAAAGCTCAGCGCATCTTTAAAGTCGAAGGCGATCACTGAATTACGCGTGAACTTGAGCATGAAGTAGCGCAACGCGCCGATGGCGATTTGCCTGGCGATCTTCTGGCGCTCAGCTTCATCGCGGCCGGTCTGGCGGGAGTCCACCTCGGCACGCGTCGCGGCAATGAGCTTGTCGATCAGGTCGTCGGCCTTGACGCCGAAGCCCTTGCGGCCGCTGACTTCAATGTAGGGGCGGCTCATGTCTTCTTCAGACACGGTGTAGCCGAGATCGACGGCACAGCGCGGGGTGAGCGCGACCATCTCATAACTGAAGTGGGTATAGTGGTCGGCCTGCGCTGCATGGCCCATGCCACGCAGCGCCTGGATCACGTTGGCCTGCGGGTCGGACTGGCGCGCGTCGATCACGTTGTAGATCGCCTGTGCCCCGCCAAAATGCGGATGAGCCTGGTCGCCCTGTTCCGCAGAGATCCAGCATTCGTGATCGGGATAAGTAAAGAATGGCTTGTAGCCGAAGTCGCGGCCCAGCAAACCAAACTTCCATAAGTGATAGGCGATGTCTTTGCCGACATATGTGACCGTATTGTTGGAGCGGACGATGACTTTGGCGTCTTCATCGAGGGCGCCATCGGCGATCTCCGCACCGGGGCGAGTCATCACCCAGCAGCCCTTGTTCTTGCCCTCGGTCTCGAAGTAGAGAACGCCTGTCTGCTTCAGCTGCTCAAAGGCCAGGTCCCAGAATTTGAGGTGCAGAATTTCGCTTTCGCGCGGCAGAAAGTCGTACTCGATATCGAGCCGCAGCATGGTTTCAAGATGGCGGCGCAGCACGGCGGTCGAGATCAGCTCGGCAACTTCGGCGGTATCGTTCCCACCCTGCTCGATCTCGTGCA
>JAATGG010000026.1 GCA_015654835.1 Terriglobales bacterium | reverse complement strand
GTACTTCCTTCGGGATGGCTCGCCGCCTCAACGCGGAGTGCCACCGCTTCGCCCCGCCTCGTAGCCCGCAGAGACAGTCCGAGGAGCCGGTAACGTTCCAGAGAATAGCTAGCCCAGGCTTCAAGAAAAGGCGCCGCCCCACGAGATCGTGCGATCCCCGCCTGCAATGCCTCTGAGGCTCTGGAAAAATCTCCCAAAGCGGCAGAGGCATCCGCCAGATAAACCTCGGCGGTGGCATCTTGAGGTTGCGCTCTGCATGCCACTTCCAGTGGCTCTATCGCTTCTCGAATATGGCCGCTATGAAAGAGATCTTCCCCCAGCAGGAGATTTGCCGGGTAACTTCGGGGAGCCTGCTGCACTAATTGCCTCAACAGCGGAATCGAGTGGGCATAGTCGCTCCTCTCGTGGTACGCAGCAGCTTTTTTAAACTGAGCCGCGACGCCTTCGTGCATAGCCGCATTGGCTGCACTGACAATGATTGGCGAAAGCAAGGCGAGAAGCAAACATCGAACAAGGGTAGTTCGATGAGCCGTGTTCTTCACCCATCGTCTATCGGGCGAACGCATCGATCTGCCTGTGGACTTTCTTGCCATGCCCCTGCCTTCCGCCCTGGAAGTCTGTCTCGCGCATTCTATCAGCCTGATTGAAGGCTGTAACTATGCGCTCGATGCGGACGAAATGTGCGGCCTATGGATCGCCTCGGCTTATTCGATAAGAGTCGTAATAGCTATGTCCTTCTTCGGCGTGGGTTGCCCTCGCCGAAGCGCCGATATATGGAGGGCAGACGCTTCGGCGATTCTTCCGACGTCAGATACTTTCATCGGCCGCAGAGGTTAACTTGATTTCGACGGTTTGTGCTCCCAGAGTTGGATGTCTGGCAGTAAGGCGCACAGTACCGGCTTGCTCTCCGGCGCGGATCCAGACCGCCCCCGTGCCACCGACAAGCGAGAAGGGATTTTCGCCGATCAGTTTTCCAGGACCTTCAAGAGTAAAGCTCACGGGGTCGTCCGCATAAGTACGCATTGCACCAAACTCATCGGTGACGCGGAGAACAACACGCGTGCTATCTGCCCCATCTGCTTTAAGCTCCAGATCGTCTGGCAACAAAGCAAACTTCGTGTCCATGCCTTTACCCGACAGCGACTTTGAAGCGACTAACTTTCCATTCAAATATCCGTCGATCCGCAAGTCCCCCCATCCCGCGCGAAACTTCGCGACATCGAGAATAAAAGGCGGATATTTTAAGTGGCTGAACTCCTCGTGATCCGGATCGAGTTCGGCAAGAGGCGTCCACGGATTGGCCTCGATGCTATCCGCACGGGTGAAAATCTTGAGATGATCGCAGTTCGAGCAGATTACAGCTTTTGTAAAGCCGACTGCTTCGTCGCCGCGCGCCCAGTGGAATGCCGGCTCCAGCACGATTTCATCCGTTGGATCACACTGTGATTTGTAGAATCCCGCAGCGGGTTTAGGCTCTCTGAAGATATCGAGAACACCGTGATAACAAATGCGATCACCGGAACCAAAATTAGCGTGCGTGTTGTAGTCGAACGCGCACCAACCGATGCCGCCCGCATATTGCGGATCGGAGGCAAGCTGATTATGAATGCGGACATGACGCAGAGTGTGTTCGCGTTGACGCTCGTTATCGTCCGTGGTCTTGGTGGGATACGTGTGACCGACAAATTCCGTATTCAGATAGCGAGGATGGTTGGGCTTCTTCAACGGAAATCCAAAGTCGTTGACGGTATAAACATCTTCCAAAAACTCCGACTCCTGGAAGTTGCGAATGCCGCCCGTCGGCCGTGTCGTATCCAGTGCGTGCGCAAGCGCATTGGTCCGCACATAAAAACTGTGGTCGTCCTTCGATTCGTTAATGCGCACTCCCCACAAAATGATCGATGGATGGTTCCAGTCGCGGCGAATCATGCGGCCCACATTATCAATGGCGGTTTGCTTCCATGCTTCGTCACCGATATGTTGCCACCCCGGAATCTCTTCCAACACCATCAGTCCAATCTCGTCGCAACAGTCGAGGAAATGGCGAGACTGCGGATAGTGCGAGGTGCGGACAATATTGCAATGAAGTTTTTGACGCAGGATCTTCGCATCCTGGCGCTGTACACGCGCCGGCATCGCCTGCCCCGCGAATGGAAACGTCTGATGCCGGTCCAATCCGCGCAGCTTGATAATTTTGCCATTCAGTGAAAAGCCGTGATCGGTAAAAACGGCTTCGCGGAAACCGACCCGCCGCGCATCCTCATCGACAATCTGGCCGGAAGTAAGCAGCCGCACGTGTACGGTATAAAGATGAGGCTTCTCCAGGCTCCAAAGCTGAACATTACCGAGGTGAGCGAGAGATACGGTATGACGCGCAGGATCGCTCCCGGTTTCTACGCTGGCATAAACCGGAGCGCTGGTTTCAGGGTCGATTGAAGACGCAGATGCCGCAGCAGTCTCCGCGGCGCCGGGCGCGATGGTGTGGATTCCCTTGGCCACCACCTGATCGCCATCGCGTAATTCCACTTCCAACGAAAGCCGGTCATGGTTCGTCGTCCCACCCGCCAAGAACACATCGACATCCAGCGAAGGATTCCCACTCAACACGTCCTTGGGACGAGCGAAGATATTGTCGATATACGTATGCGGAACGATGCGCAGCGACACCTCGCGATAGATTCCGCCGAAGGTCATGTAATCGATCTCGTAGCCAAAAGGAGGCATGTCCGAGCGCTCGGTCGAGTCCACCTGCACAACCAGCACGTTCTCCGCATCTTGGTGAACATGCTGCGTCAACTCGAACGAAAATGGAGTGAATCCGCCGCGATATTCTCCGAGGCGAACTCCATTGATCCACACCGTAGACGCCGTCATGACGCCTTCAAAGTCGACAAAGACGCGCTTTCCCGAAGCGCTACGAGGCAGTTTGAACCGCCGTCGATAGGTCGAGATGAATTCGTATTCCTTATCGTCGAAGTTATGCCAGGGCAACTGGATGTTGGTATGCGGAACGACTACGCGCTCAAACTTTGCGTCGTCGAAATCGAGCGCCTGTGCTCCATCGGCCTTCGCCGCGCTATAGCGCCAGTTGCGATTCATGGGCAAAATATTCCGGCCCTGTGCAGTTTTTTCTTGTGAAAATGCTGGAATTCGCGTCACGGCTGCCGTGGCCAAAACCGTGCCGGTGGTCATGATAAATTCGCGCCTGTTCAACAGTAGCTCCTTATGAGTAGCACTCACCTCATGGATGGTATGGGCAAGATATCGTTGCAGCTCCGGTCTGTTTCGATTCCGGTGTCACCAATTCTTGGGAGTTCCGTCGCACATGGCCAGGCTATCCAAGGAATGCGGTCTACCCATCTGCATGGGTAGACCGCAGTTTTGCTTCACTTTGTTTGCAGAGCGTCAGAAGGTGAACTTCAGGCCGCCTTGCATCACGCGCGGAGCAATAGGACCGATCTGTGTGATCTGTCCAAAGCTGCTGTTGCTCGCGCTTGCATCGGTGTTCGGTGTCGTGAAGCTCGTGTGATTGAAGGTATTGAACAACTCCCAGCGGAACTGCAATCCATAGCGCTCTTGAACCTTCCAGTTCTTGATGATCGCAGAATCTGCCGAGTTGAGATGTGGACTCGTGAAGAGGTTCCTCCCCGAGTTGCCAAAGGTCCCCGGTGCGTTCGGTTGGAAGGCCGCGCGATTGACATAGTGGTTCAGCCAGTTGGTTCTGCCGCCCGAGTGCACCTGCGGAGACACGCCGGACACAACATCGGCACGATCATGATATTGCAGGGACCCTGAATTGTTGTTGCCGTCTCCGCCGCCGATGCCGAATGGCTTGCCTGACTGCAGGCTATAGATGGAGCTGATTTCCCACGTCCCAAAAATGTTGCGCAGAATTGGATTCCAACTGTGGAGCGCCGGAGATGTGTAGATGAAGTTGGTGACCGAGATCAACGGCACGTTTAAGTCGGAGATGCCTCGGTTGTACTTGAGTTGCCCCGGATAAGGATTCGCGATGCCGGGATAAGTTCCGCCGAGCGAGATATCGCCGTTTGAAGAGATATCGAGCACCTTGGACCAGGTAAAGTTCGACTGGATCTGGAAGCCATGCGACATGCGCTTGTCGATACCGATCTGCAGCGAGTGATACGGCGAGGTGCCGGCACTCACATCCGAGAGAACCTGGCCGAGCAGGTCGCGCTGCGGGGTCTTGGTGGGATCGCCGTAATTGACACGGACATTATTGACCCCATAGTTTTGGTCGACAATGATCGCCTGGTGATAAGACTGGCTGCCAATATAGGCAATGTGGGCAGCAAGGCTCTGCGTGATCTGTTGCTCTACCGAGAGACTCCAGCTTTGCGTCATGCCCAAGCGGAAATCGTTGGAGAAGATTGCCAGCAGATCCATCGGTGTTTGGAAGGTGGTGTTGGTTGGCGGTTTATAGCCGAGCGATGCGAATGGCGGAAATTGATTCCCCCCCGCAAACGAAGCCCACGGATTTTGCAGGCTGACCGGAGTTGTCGTCGTCCCGTTGATAATAAATGTCGGGCTGAAGGGCGCAAGATCGGCTGCGTGGTTATAACTGGCATAGGGGATCGGGCCGGTGAATAACCCGAAGCCACCGCGGATCGCAGTGTGAGCCATGAAGCTGGGCTGCCAACTGAAACCGAAACGAGGCTCCCAGTAGCCATAAGTAGTGGGCATGAGCGAGTCGTTGACGCCCTTGTCTCCCGGAAATACCACGCCCAAAGGCGCATTGGGATAGAGCGTGCTCTGTTGCCCCGGATGCAGCGCTGCGCCACGTCCACCGGTCGAAGCCGGGGGCAGATTTGGATCCCAACGGATGCCGGCCGTGACAGTCAGGTTCGGTTTCACTCGATACTGCTCTTGCGCATAGAGGCCAAGCTGCCAGCCTTTGACGCTCGCAATTTCGCCCGCACCCTGTTCATACGTGCTTACATCTCCCAGCAGAAAATCTGCCAGCCCGAAGCCCGTGTATTGGCCGTTAAATGTGATGATCGGCGTGGTTGGATAGTCGGTGTTTTCCTGCGCGAACTGCTTATGCAGTTCAATGCCGGCAGAGATCGTGTGATTCTTGATCGTCTTGGTGAACTGGTCCGAGAGACCCCATGTGCTTCTGCGTTCTGCAACCGGTTCATCCCAGTTGGAACTGAAGCCATTGTTGACGGTGATGCCCTCAATATAGCAGTGGCCGGGAATCTCACTGACATTGATATATCTCGACCAGCAAACTTCCTGCCCGCTCTTGTCGAGCGCGACTTGGGAGTCCGAGATATCCATCTGGCTATAGAACAAGGAGATGTTGTTGACAGTCGTGTCGTTGATCGTCCAACTGTGGTCCAACACTTCGTTGTAGTATTCGCCGGGCTCATCGTCGGCGAGCGCCAGCAAATTCCCTTTTACGTTTCCGCCCTTCTGCTCGTAATACTGAATGAAGCTGCGCAGAAAGAGGCGCTGCTTGTCGTTGATGGTGTAGTCGATACGAGCCGTTCCCTCGTCATAGGGATATTTGGCAGCCGGCCCGACATAGTTTACCAGGCCATTGGATGGAGTCTGCCCAAGCGGAAGCGCGGTGCTCGCAATAGCGTAAGCCGCAGGGCTGAAGAGTGCGGGGTTCACTTGGTTGGGAACGCCGTTGACGGTTGTGAAAGGTCCGCCAAGCACAGTGGGAACCGCGCTGAAATCGCCGTTCAACATGGCTTGGGTCGGGGTGTTGGTGGAGTTTGTCGATGCCGTGGTCGAAGAACGCGTGGCCTGGTAGTTCGCAAAGAAGAACAGCTTATCTCTACGGATAGGACCGCCCACGAAGCCGCCAAACTGATTTCTCTTGAGAGGGTCGACCGTGTGAGAAAAATAGTTTGCCGCGTTCAGATCGTTATTGCGGAGAAACTCGAATAAGCCGCCATGGAACGCATTCGCTCCGGACTTCGTCTGAATGCTCACAACAGCGTTGGGCGAAAATCCATACTGAGCATCGAAGTTGGTGGAAATGACGCGGAACTCCTGTGTGGCATCGGAATTCGGAAACGGCGCGGCAAGCTCCTGGTAGGGGTCCATATTCGGAGAGCCATCCAGCAGATAGTAGGTGCTGCCCTGGCGGCCGCCGCCAGACGAAGCACCCGTTTCATCGGGGAAGGAGTTGGAGCTTTGCAGCCATCCGCCACCGGTGTTGAGTACGTTAGTTGTGCCGGTCGTCAAGAGTACGAGGCTCGACGGATCGCGCCCGTTCAGGGGCAGTTCTTCCACGGCAGCTTGATTGACGACGGCGCTCAAGTCGGCGGTTGTCACATTGATCAATTCAGCATTGGCCGTGACGGTCACCGTCTCTTTTACATCTCCGACTTCCATAGAGATGTTCAAGGTCGCTACCTGACCCACGGTCAGCACGACCCCGGTTTGAATACTCTTTCGGAATCCTGCTTTCTGTACGATGACTTTGTATTGTCCGGGAGGCAGTTGGCCGACGGAATAGACGCCCGAAGTATTTGTTTCTGCCGTTTGCCTCACGTTCGTGTCGACGTTCTGCACCTGGAGCTGGGCGCCGGGAATAGCTGCTCCCCCAGCGTCGCTCACGATGCCATTCAAAGTTGCGGCCGTCCCCTGTGCCTGCGCAACCGTTGAAAACAGGATGCACATTAAGCCCAAGAAACCGAGTAGTCGTACAAATGGCCTCATAGTTTCCTTTCTCTCCGCCTGACAAGCAGGCTTTTTTGTTTCTCGCGGATATCTGGATCTCGAATCATGCATCTGGTTCATCCTGGACCGGCTCATTGTCCGCGCAGCCCGTCTCTTGCATCGTGCGAACGAAGCCCGTACCGATCGGAAACGCACCACGCTATCCATAAGCCCGGTCTCCGTTGCCCGCTTGCGCCAGGGATCATGTTCTGTGCGCATCGGTAGTCATTCCTTTTGGTAGACCGTCCGAACCTGGTCGAGAACGGTAGAGCTTTGTCCTATTTCGTCTCGCTCGAAATGTAACCGCTTACATTGAGACTGGAAATTTGTAGTCCTGTACAGAGAGCCTTGTCAAGTAAAAATAATCTCCGCTCTCGAAATCGAAATTCGAGTGCGCCCTCTTGGTTCTCAATCTACTTAAAACAAAATACTTATCCGCTATTTATCCAGTTTCTAGGACTTTCTTTCGGCAGCAGGAATGCGAAAATCCTGCTCTTGCATCCGTAAATGTACCCGATTACATTCCTTACAGGTGATCTCTACATGATGAGCCTCCGCAATTTTGCTATCGCCACCCTTGCCGTCCTTACGCTGGTTCCGCAGCTCCTGGCCGTGGAAGCACCCCGGCTCCTGGAAAAAAATGGCCGCTATACCCTGCTGGTCGAGGGGCGTCCGTTCTTGATGTTGGGCGGGCAGATTCACAATTCCAGCGCCTGGCCGAGCGAGTTGCCGCAGGTGTGGCAGTCTCTGACCGCTCTCCATGCCAACACCATCGAAGCGCCGGTCTATTGGGAACAGTTTGAGCCCCAGCCAGGTCACTTCGATTTTTCCAACGTGGATCAGATTGTGGAGGGCGCGCGTGCACACGATCTCCATGTGGTGCTGTTGTGGTTCGGCACATGGAAGAACGGCAACATGCACTATGTGCCAAGTTGGGTAAAGGTAGATACCAAACGTTTTCCGCGCACTATCCGCCTCGACGGCGAACCGACCGACGTGCTCTCGCCGAACGCACGTACGACTCTTGAGGCGGACAAAACGGCATTCACGGCACTCATGCACCATCTCAAACAAATCGACGGCGAACAGCATACGGTCCTGATGATGCAGGTCGAAAACGAGTCGGGCAACATCGGCAGCGTGCGCGATTTTTCCGCCGAGGCAAACCGGGAATTTGCCGGCCCTGTCCCAGCCGATCTGCTCGCCGTGACACATAAACAGCCAGGCACTTGGAACCAGGCATTCGGACCGGAAGCCGACGAGACCTTCCAGGTCTACCACCAGGCAAAATACATCAACGAGATTGCCGCAGCCGGCAAAGCAGAGTTCGCCATTCCCTGTTACATCAACGTATGGGTCAGTTACCCGGTGGCGGAACTGCCACAACGGCAAGTGGCCACACCCGGCATTCAATATCCAAGCGGCGGCGCGGTCCAAAAGTTCGTCGGCATGTGGAGAGCTCTTGCCCCCGCTCTCGACATGATTGGCCCGGACATTTATAGCGACGATTCCGGCCTCGTCCGCGGGTTGATCCACACCTATCATCGGGCAGACAATCCGCTGCTCATTCCCGAGATCGCGCGAAGCGATAACTTTGCCAAGTTCTTTTTCTATGCACTGGGAAATGAGGCCATCGGCTTTGCGCCCTTTGGCGTGGACCAGTCGGGATGGAACATCCTGGGCGACCAGCCGTGGCAGGCACATTCGCATAATTTCGCGCTGATCGGCCCCATGAGTCGGGAGATTGCCCAACTGGAGTTTGACGGCAAAGTGAAGACCGGCGTAGAAGAACCGGGACAGGCACAACAGGAGCTTGACTTCGGTGCATGGCAGGCCACCGTCGCCTATGGATTTCCCCAACCCGACGGACGCAGGACTCCAGGCACCAAAGACGCACATGGCGTAGCGCTGGTAGCCCAGCTTGGACCGGACGAATTTCTGGTGACGGGCATAGACGCGAGTGTCAGCTTTCACCTGCCCGGCAAACTGCCATGGATGCGCAGCGAGATCATCTCCGCGGAACAGGGCACCTATGAAAATGGCGTGTGGAAACCTCTGCGCTTATGGAATGGCGACGAGACCGACCGCGGCCTGAACTTCCACCAACAACCGGAAGTATTGCGCGTGCGACTGGGAAAATTCTAGTCAATGTCTAACTGAACATATCCTTTGCCCAGTCGATCAGCTTGTCTGTATAGCCGCCATCGGCGAAGACTGTGGTGATCGATTCGAAGCGGCAGAACAAGCGCATCAGCACGGCGCGCGCGGCGACACGGTCCTGTATGCCTGCCGAATGCGCGATCACCGTGAGCAGATTGCCCTATGTGTCTACCGCGATGTGACGCTTTCGGCCCTTAGATCTTTTTGCCAGCCTCATAACCCCACCGTCTCCTTTTAGCGCCGTCTTGGCCGAATGCGAATCGATGATCGCCGCTGAGGAAGCGCATCCGGGCATTGTGCTCCGTCCGCAAGCGGACAAGCCGAGCCGGGTTCGACGGAACTTTACCATTCTCCATTCCAAGGCGATAGGCGAGGGAAATAAAGGCCCGGTATCGGTTGGCCGCGCCGTTCGTCCTGCAATGTTTGGTGAGCCATTCGTCAATTTGCTACGGGGTGACCGCAGAGGCCGGATGCGCGCGCCGAATGGTTTCCGCAGTATTGAATCTTTGGTCTTGTAGCGATCTGGCGAGGCGAGGTGATTCTCGGCATATTTCACTGCCATCTCTGACAGGTGGCCGAATGCTGGTGGGCCTGCAGGGATTCGAACCCCGAACCAAGGGATTATGAGTCCCCTGCTCTAACCGTTGAGCTACAGGCCCCTGCTGCCATGATTCCTCAGCGGGTGCCTCCTCAGTTTGACACAGGGGCTTGGCCACAGTCATCCCACCGGCCGCCCTGCGGTTCCTGGCTCC
>JAATGG010000022.1 GCA_015654835.1 Terriglobales bacterium | reverse complement strand
TTGGAGCGAGTTCGCTTCTGCGTTAAACGCCGCGGCCTAACACGGATATGTGGAGCAGCAAATGCGAATGATGAAGATTGTCTTCGGAATTGCCGGAGTGCTGATCGCACTTTCGGCAGGCGCAAACGCTCAAACTGTCGTCTTCAACGCGGTTGGCTCTTCAGCACAATTTTTGGAGCTGGGCCAGGCAGCCGGATCCTCTACCCTGGGTAGCCCCGCTGGTTTGGGCGCTACCTGCGTGTGGAGCAACAACCAGGGCTCTGACTCTACCCACGCCATCAATGTTACCGACCCGTCCACCAACCAGGTGGAAACAGGCAACGCCTGGATCGCCTGGACGCCCGGGACAAATCGCCTCGGTAATAGCGATTGCACCGTGGTCAATGCAGCAACGAACAACAGCATCTATGTCTTTCTGCAGACCGACTCGGTGATCGGAGACCGCTGCTTCTTCAACGGCTGCAAGTTCGGCACCACCCAAAGCCCGTCCGGCTCGTCGCCCGACCACCTGATCTTCCCCACCGGTTCTTCCCCCGCGGAAATTCCGCTCGTCCCCGCTGTATGGAACGCCGTGAATGGAACCATACAGAATGCGGCCGGAACCGATATTCGGCCTGAAGACGCAGCCTTCGCCACCTTGCGCGGCACCACGGCCTGCGATGGTCAGGTTGCTGGCTCTAGCTATCGCGGTCTCGGCTATATCTCGGCCGGTACTCCGATCGAGAGTGAATATAGCGGCAGCACATTCCACGTCACCGCCTTCCCCTTCAGTGCGACGAGCTCCTTTAGCGTTACGCCCATCGGAGCCGTTCCGATCGTCGTCTTTGTCAACCCCAGCAACCCCAATGGCTTTGGTTCCGCTTCGTTTACCAACATCTCTCGTGCCGATCTGTCCAAATATCTTGACGGATCCTTTGGAAACACCAACCACGTGGTTCCAGGCACCAACTCCCTGACCACGGTCGTGTTGCGCGAACCGCTCTCGGGTACCTACAACACCATGGAATACGGGGTTCCCAACACCACCACTCGATTCACCTCACAGGATGTGGGCCTCACCCAGCCCGCTGGGCAGAAGGCTTGCCATCCAGACGGTACGCCTGTCAATCCGATGAACATCGTAAATGCCGAGGGAGGTTACCGTAACCGCGCAATCGGTACCGGCCAGGAGATCAGTGTTGTCGAAAACCTGACTGCACCGCTCGCTGGCACGCCACAGGAGCCGGATTCGCTCGGCTATTCGTTCTGGGGCACCTCGAATTTTGCGGCGGCGACAGCAACGAACGCCAAGTATCTCAAAGTGGACGGAGTCGATCCGATCGAAGACTCCTATGTAACCAACGGAGTGTTGCCGACCACAGCCAATGGGCAACTCCACGATGTCACTTTCTCCCACGTCAACGACGGAACCTATCCCGTATGGTCTCTGCTGCGGCTGGTTAGTGCATCGCCCGCGCCTGCGGCGGTAACCGCCCTGGCTGGTGCTGCGCAGAACTTTGTGGTCGGCAGCTCAGAGCCTGACTTTATTCCCGTTAGCAGCCTGACGCAGTTGCACTCGCACTTCACGCCTCCGGGCATCACCTATCCGACGACTTCCACCCCTGCCAACGGCGCCTCGGGCTGCACTCCCGAAGCTGGAGGCGATGTGGGCGGAGTCATCCTCGCTTCCACGTCTTGCGTAACCGGCCAGCGCCAGTAACCCAGTCAAGATCGCAGCGCCCGGTAAAGTCCCGCAAACCCGCGGGACTTTACCTATTTTCTCATCCGACGTATTCCGCCAAAGAACAGACCGATGGCGGAGACGCGCAACAACCACACGCAGAAACCGAGGAGTTGCTCGATGAATCGTTATCCATTTCTTGCGGCCGCAACGATGTTTATCTGTGTCGCCTCATCCCTTGGGCAAGCTGCACAAGATACCAAGCCGGCGAGCAACGGCGGCAGCACAATCGCAGATTCCTACTTACGTGCCGATAGTCGCGAAGGGACGGAGGACTGGACGGCGCTGTCCATCGAGAAGAGCGGACTCGACCCCTCATCGATGACAGCAGTAGCGTTTGGAAAGTCGGAGCGTCCCGAGTTCACCAGCGAAGTGGTTCGCGTGCAATGGCGGCCCGGCGATCCGATAGACCTCTATGTCGTCCGCCCTCATGGAGTGGCAAAGCCCCCGGTGATTCTGTTTCTCTACGACTATCTGTCAGACACGGACCGGTTCCGCAACGAGGCGTGGTGCAGGGAAGTGGTCAAGCATGGATTCGCCGCCGTCGGCTTTGTCTCCGCGCTCACCGGGCAGCGCTATCACACGCGCCCAATGCGCGAATGGTTCGTCAGTGAATTGCAGGAGTCTCTTGGAACCTCGACGCACGATGTGCAGATGGTCATCAATTACCTTGCCAGCCGCGGAGATGTGGATACTGCAAAAGTCGGTATGCTGGGCGAGAATTCCGGAGGAGCGATTGCGATTCTTGCTGCGGCGGCAGATTCACGAATCGCGTTCGTCGATGCCATTAATCCGTGGGGCGATTGGCCCGATTGGTTGAAAGAGTCCCTTGTGGTTCCGGAAGATGAACGGCCGGCCTATCTTAAACCGGCCTTCCTCCAGGAAGTGGCCATGCTCGATCCGGTGAAATACCTGCCCCAATTCAGTCCGGGCAGAATCCGGATTGAACAGACCGCAGGTGATCCAATGACGCCGAAGGACGTGCAGGCAAAAATTGCTGCAAGTGCATCTTTCCCTGGCGATGTTGTGCAATATCCGGATGTGCGCGCGCAGATTCATGTATGGATGACGCAAAACTGGTGGCTCAAAGAACGACTGCAGCCCTCGCCCGTTCCGCCGACAACCGCGCAGGTCAATCCCGGCGACAAAACCTCAGGACGCTGAAAGACCATCGACACGAGAAACAGAAGTACGAATCGAGCTTAAAGCCGATGTCCGTTGCAATTCGTAGAATTTATTTAGAATAGGTGGTTGGGAAATGATAGCTTGAATCGTTTAACTAATAGAAGGACCTTATTGCGCCAATATCTGTTTGAGTGGCCTCTCGGCAGGTATTGGGGCAGTGAGTTTGATCCCGCGGAGAACCAAAGCGCGTCGCCTTGTGCTCGGTGGGCATTCGATCAGGAAAGCCGCAGCCGTCCCCTCCATCGAAGCGCTCTACATGAAGCCATTCCGTACTTCATATTCCGCTCAATCCATGCGACGAACAATAGCCATCCAGGATGCGGCGATAACTCGCCTTGCGTTCGACAGGCAAACATGGCAGAGGGCAAAGCAGAAGATTCTTCAATTCAGAAGATTCTGATACCATATGCATTTCTGCTGGTTCCCGGTGGTCTATTTTGCTCAGATCACGAACGCCTGTAACTCTAGAATCATTCTCAGCAAGGGGTCTGATGGAACGAATGGCGCTCCAGATTCCTGCAAACCTTCAAGAAAGCGGTGTATCTCATGGCTGTGAATGAGATTCTGCAAGAAGCCAAAAAACTTCGCAGCGTCAGCGACAATCTCAAGCTAATGGCGGAGGAGAATGAGCCTGTCTCGGAGCAGTTATCGATTCTCTCCGGAAACATCGGTAACTCCGCGACACTGCTTGAGGTGCTGGTCCAGCTAAAGCTCAATTCGCCTTCAAGTCAGGATTTCGCGATTAACTAGGCCATTGCTTCAATAAAGTTGGAGTCCATAAGAGGCTTTCTTTTCGGATACAGCGAGGGCAGGGATGCTCGGCTCGTACTCTGCCGCTCGCCCTTGCCTGCCTTGCTCTTTCGACCCAGCCAGGCGCTAAAGTCGCACACTTCAGAATGGGCGTACCTATTCTGAAGTGTGCGCGATTGCCAACTTGCGCTTTATCGATTCGACGACTGGGACAATAGGCTTTAAGACCTTCTCTATGATCGGGATAACCGGCTTGAGAATGGTTCCTATGATGGGGATTGCTGGTTTTTGGGAATTGTGGCCGGGAAACTGATCCAGAAGAACGACATTGAGAAGAGATTTATTTACTTTGATCCGGCCGTCGTATTCGATGAAGCCGAGCTTGCGGAACCGATTCATGAAGAAGCTGACGCGGGACCGCGTCGTACCGATCATCTCTGCCAGCGTTTCCTGAGAAATGGGGGGAATGCAGGTATCGTTCTCTCCAGGCTTACCGAATTCGGCCATGAGCAGAAGAATGCGCGCCAGGCGTTTTTCGCTGGAGTTGAAGAGCTGGTCTACGAGATCGGCTTGCGTTCTCATGCTGCGAGCCAGCATAAATTTAAGGAAGAAGTCGGCAAATAGCGGTTCGGCATTCAAAACCCTGCTCATCTCATCTCTCGTGATTTTGAGTGCCGCACATGTATTGACCGCAGAGGCCGTCGCAAGGCGCAGCCCTGGAACCGCTGCCAACGACTCCTCGCCTACAAAGTCTCCTGCGGACAGAAGCGAGATCGTCGCCTCTTTGCCCGTTTCTGAAACGACCGTAAGTCTGGCGCGGCCTCTCTGTAGATAGAACACCGCATCGGCCGGGTCGCCCTGGGAAAAGAAGCTGTCCTTAGGAGCCAGTTCGACGATTCTGCGTCCCAGTCCAGCATTCGCGAGAAAGTCGGCGGTAGTGAACATACTGTCGTTTCTGTTACTTCCCAAATACTTCCTCATTTCAGTTCGCTTGTTTGGCATGGCTCGTCAATGCCTTGAAAAGCATACGCGCCTCTGCGCGAATTGCTTGGGCATGTGGACTGAAAGAGAGCACGGCGCCAGAAGCCAGGAAAGGCATCCCCAGCGTTCCTCACGACTGGGCGCACGTCAATGCGGCTCCGAACCAGGCATCCCCAAGCCATTGAGAGATGCCCACGCTGATAAGCAGCCCAACGAGCGTTTGTTTAGTATGACACATGCCAGAACGCGAACCTGTTCAATATTGCTCACTCCGGTAATTGGCCTTCAAAATTGGCGAACATGGTGGATAGGCCGAGAGACACTGCGCCAGACCCGCTTCAGGCTACCGGTTGCCAAACTGATTGGCGCGCGCCGACTTTCCGGGCCCAAGGAGGCTGGCTCCAATTCGAATTGCGCGAAACCAGAGACAGGGCAATTGGAGCAAAGCATTCCCAGATAAAAGCCAATCAGGCTGCCGCGACCGAATCAGAGCGCGCGGAGAAGGAATGACTAACTCAGTTGTCGACGCAGAGCAAATGTGACCATTCTTCAATACCTTCATTCTGGCAAGCTGTAAGTGCGATCGATTCGAGCTGAGGAAGTCCCCCTTGCTGGAAGCGACCGCATATCAAAGGTCCGAAAGAGAAGATGTCTTGTCACTGTCAACCAACATTTGACCGGATCGCCTTACTTATTCGGACCGGATTTCTACACGCGCTCGGAACCGTCGATCAAGGAAAGCCACTATGAAGATATGTAAGACATTTTTCACGTTCTCGGTCGCCGCCTTTTTGGTAGCCCTGCCGGGACTAGCAAGATCTCAATCGGCGGTCCTTCCTGATGCCCCATCGGCAACGGCGACAGTTTCGCCCTCGCCGCGATTGGAGCCAATCTATTCGCGCCCGATACATACAACGATGGTCAGAAACTATGTCTTCGATACATTTGGTCCCTACCCGCTAGCCGGCGCCGGATTTGCTTCCGGCATTAGTCAGTTGACCGATTCTCCGCCGGAATGGCATCAAGGCGTAGAGGGGTATGCGAAGCGGTTTGGTTCCGACTTTGGC
>JAATGG010000075.1 GCA_015654835.1 Terriglobales bacterium | reverse complement strand
GTGTGGCTGACATAACCACCAACACGATCAATGCAATGGACGAAGCTCCTGCCAACAGCCAAATTCGGAGCGGAGTTTTCAGGCTTACAAGACCTGACCTTCGTCGAATAACCATTCGGTCATTCTACTAAAGAAGTTAGCCTTTCCAAACTATTCCGACCAATAAACTCTTACAAATTGTGTTCGAAAACGAACACCCTGATCGACATATAACATAACTCTTTTATATACTGGCGTTTACGTTTTGCACAGGCTGTCGATTTTTATGCCTTTTCAAGCTCCGGAGCCCTTCTTTTCTATCTCGATTCCTTTCTCTTTTTTCCACAGATAGTGCAACCTTGCCTCTTGAGCGTGCATCGATAGTCACCACTAACCTATTACTAAGCGCCTGGTTACTAAGTGCGGCTTACCCTTTCTTTGCGTCCTTGTCAACCTGGCGCTCCGTTTTTCCACAGGGGAGATTCTCGTGAATAGGCCAAAACATGGTTTCCGTTTCGCCTTCTGTGCCGTACTTTTCTCCGCAGCCGCCGGTGCTCAGTCGCCGCTTCCTGCGCCCCCCGGTCCCGTTCCACCCAGCCTCGGCACCGCAAAAGCGCTCTTTGTTTCCAATGGAGGCTCCGATAGCGGACTTTTCCCGGAGCCGTTCTCCGGCAATCCCAACCTCCCCTACAACCAGTTCTATGCTGCCCTCAAGACGCGGAGCGAGTTCCGGTTAGTGAGCAGCCCGGCAGAGGCCGATCTCGTCCTGGAGCTGCGTCTTACGGCCCCTGACGGCCCGTCGGTTGCGAATAAGCGGCATGGCGCATCCGATCCCCTGCCCATGCTGCGTCTGGTCGTCTACGACCGCAAAACCCACTATGTGTTGTGGGCCCTCACCGAATCCATCGAAGGTGCGCTGCTGCAGAAGAGCCATGACCGCAACTTCGACCAAGCCCTCTCGAACCTTGTGCTCGATTTCGAGAGCCTCACGGGCAAGCTGCCTGCAGCACATCCCTAACCTTCTCACCGCCTTTGCAGATTAATTGCCGCATCTTGCTACCGTGAAGCTATCGACATAACTTCGTGGTAGCAGGAGGCACTTATGCAGTTAGGCGCAGCGGGACTTGACTTACTCAAACAATCGGAGGGATTTCGCAGCGATAGTTACCTGGATATCGCCGGAGTGCCGACTATCGGCTATGGTCACAGGATACTTCCCGGCGAATCTTTCCCGCATGGAGTGCAGCGGGAACAGGCCGAAGCGATCCTGGCGCGCGACATCCTCGAAGCTGAAGACCACCTCCGCCGCCTGGTAAAGGTTCCCCTGACCCAGGGCCAATTCGATGCCCTTGTGGACTTTATCTTCAACCTGGGCGCGGGCCGCTTCGCCGCTTCCACCCTGCTTCGGGAGATCAATAGCGGAAAATACCAGGCCGCCGGCGAGCAGCTATTGCGCTGGGACCGGGCGGGCGCCCACGAAATTGCCGCCCTGAAGGCCCGCCGCGAAGCCGAGTTCCGGCTCTGGACCGGCTCCGCCAGCCCGAATGCCAATCCAGACTTGGTCGTCGGCTGATTGCTTATGCTGGAAGAGTAATTGGTACGATGGAATCGCGGACAAGATATCGAACTATATAACTCGCGCAACTTATCGCGACTTATGATCTTGGTCGAGCAGATAGAACATCTTAACTTACTAACTTTGTAAGTTACGCCAACATATCAAGGCCGTCATAATTAAGGTGCGCCAATCCTTGAGCCGCTCGCGCACCGAGGCTCAGAACGGAGCCTGCCTACGGCTTGGCCCTCTCTTCCTGGTGCTGGGTTTCCACGTGGAAGCGCTTATAGTCATAGTCCCGCTCCATCACATGCTGGCGGATGTTCTTGAGCAGCAGGATGCGCACCTGCACCACCCCCTCCCCCCCCGTCGGCAGCCAGATTTCGCCGTTGACCTGCGCCTGATCGAAGTGGAAGTTCGAGCCTTTCTGCACATTGGCAAAGATGCCGCCGCCCACATGAAAATTGTCGACAAAGCTCACTTCGAGATGGGCAATCTGGCGGTCTGCCTCGTCAATCCACACCGTTCCCTGCAGCTTTTTTGAGGCATCCTCGGCCAAACCGTGGGTTTTGGCGTCTTTGCGGCCCACAAAATCGAAGAGAATGGTCGGCCGGCCCCGATACATCGCCTGGCGAGGATTGCGCACGTCCATGATCTCAAGCACCCGGCTCACGCTAATGCTTTGCCCTTCCAGGGGCTCACTGGAAGGTATCTTCTGAGCCCTCTCGACCAGTTTGGTCAGGCGCTCGGTTTCCTTCTGCTGGTCATGCTCGCTCAGCGGCTGTCCATTCTTCTTTATCGTGCGCTCGATCACGTGGCCGTTGACGAAGAAGTCCTCGCGCTCTTCGGTCTCGGTCTTCTTTACCTGTCCGTTGGCGTCGATGTCCTGGATGGTGAACGACGAAGTGTAGGTATAGTTCTCGCGGAGCTTCTCGATCTGCTTCTGGTGGTCCTGCACTTCGCGCATAAGCTGGCGAATATCGGGCAAGGGGGCGTTGGGCGCCTGTTGGGCCATCGCCAATAGCGCCAGCAGCGGAGGCAGCACCAGACGCGCGGCCCATATCGTGCGAAAATCGTGCATCGAGGTCACCTCTTGCGAAGTCCTGCCCAGCGCCAATCGCTTGGCGCAAAGCGCTTTCACGTTGGACCCCGTCCGACGGCAAAGGTTGTGCAGATTCATAGGCCCACGACCCGGTCCGCGTGGAATTATGCTACACCGGAGACCGCCTCCGGGCATCCAACCAACGAACCCCAGGCCAGATGGCCAGACGTGTTAAGGAGAAGAAAATAAATGGTACGGCTTCTGATTCATTGGCTGTTGAGCGCTGTCGCCTTAATCTTGGTGTCCCGCCTCGTTCCCGGCTTCGTCGTGCAAGGATTCGGCCCGGCGCTGGCGGCTGCCCTGGTCATCGGCCTGCTTAATGCGACCGTCGGCTTTGTGCTGAAGATTCTCACCTTCCCCATCAGCATTCTTACGCTCGGGCTGTTTCTGCTGGTCATCAATGGCTTGATGATCCTGGTGGCGTCAAGCATCGTGCGCGGATTCCATGTGTACGGCATCGGTCCGGCTTTTTGGGGAGCGGTCGTGCTTGCTCTGCTCGGTATCATCATCCGCGCCATCGCGCAGGACGCATAGCCTGAAAGCAGGGAACCTACTTGGCGGCCGAAACCTCACGCGCAGCCAGCTTGCGGCTAGCCGCCTTGCTGGCTGCACTACTCGCCTTGGTTGAGGCCGCTGCCGGCCGGCTCTGCTCAACCACCTTGGCAGCCTGAGCTTCCTGCGGCATCAGTGAGGGCGCCACCGGCCCATTCAAGGTCTGCGGCGTACGCATCGCCCCAGCGCTTGAGAATCCACCGGCAGCCGGCCTGTGAGGCATCGTGACCGTCCGAGCCCGTTGTATCGGCTGCACACGGGAATAGACGCTCCATCCGCCGCCAGCAACCACAGCCACAATGGCGGCTGCGGCCGCACTGCGCATCAGTCCATGCCCCGGCCGCAAAGCGCTTGGCCACTGCAGCACGCGGGCTCTGCGGGGAGCAGAAAGCATTTCAGCACGCAAACCAGCTTGAACGCGCTCTGCAAGCCCCTCGGGCGCGGGAAGGTTGGCGATCAGGCGCAGTGTTGCGTCAGCGGTATTCGCCGCGGCATCGGACACGGCACCGGAAGCGGACTCGGGATCGATGGAGTTCTGGGGAGATGGTTTCATCGCAAGCTCCTTGCATGATTGAGCAGGTTGGCCATCAGATTGCGCGCGCGAAACAGCCGGGAGCGGACGCTCGACTCGGTAATGCCCAGGGCCGCGGCAATTTCTACGCTGGAAAGCTCTTCGAAGGCTGAAAGCATCAGCACCTCGCGCTCCTTGGTGGGGAGTTGGTCCACACAGGCAAGTACATGGGCATGATGCTGGGCCGCGGAAGCACGCTGTTCGGCGCTTAGCCCATCGGCAGGCAGCACTCGTGCCAGTTCGGAGACATCGTCTGTTTCAGGGCGGGTCTTGGCACGGCGCTTGCGGTCGAGGACGATGTTCCACACGATGCGTACGAGCCAGACACGGTGATCGCGCACTTCGCCCAGCGTATCGCGATGGCGCAGCACGCGTAAAAACGCTTCCTGCACTGCATCTTCGGCATCGGCTGTGTTGCGCAGGACGGAGAAGGCGACCCGGTAAAGCGTGCCGGCGTATTGGCTCACCAGAGCGGCGAGCGCTTCCTCGTCCGCGTTCTGGCGGGTTTGCTCGCGCACTGCTGTGTTTGCGATCTCCATCCAACCTGGGAAGACTGCCTGGCTGGTGCTCATACCAATATCAGACGCAGGCGATAGAGAAAATGCTCACGCGTGAGAGCTGAAGCGGTAAACGCTTCGTAGGAGATCTTCGCACGCGTCCAATCGCAGAGTGCCCTGGCGGCACTACTGCTTGGCAGCAAGCCGCTCCGAAGCGATAGAGCCGGCGGCGCCTTCTTTGTCGGCATCCTTCACCTTAGCCCAGAGCGCACGCGCCTCGTCCTGTTTGCCGGCTGCCGCATAGAGATCGGCAAGGTCAAGCTGCGCCACGCTGGCTGAAACCGTCTCCGAAGGCTTGGCGGCCAGCGCCGTGTAAGCCTCGATCGCCTGCGCATCGCGAGCGGTCTGATGATAGATGCCAGCGAGGGCCAGCTTGGCCAGGTTCGAAAGATTGCGATTCCACGAGCCGGCGGCTGTTTTCAACTCGGTCTCAGCCGAAGCGGTCTGTCCCAGTTCCTCGTAGGTTACACCCGCAAAATAGTGGGCCTTGGCTCCTTCGGACAGCCAGCCATACTGCTTGGCAACGGCGACGAACTGCCGGTTGGCTTCTTTCGAGCGGTCGCTGGCGGTCGCGTAAATGCCCTTTTCCTGCGGTGCGCCGGGCATGGCCAAAGGTGCAGTGTAGATGTCCAAGGCCGCACCGAGTGCCGAGTTGGCGGCAGACGAACGCACGGTCCAGAAAATCGATCCCGCAATAACCAGAACGAGAACGACAACAGCAGTGACGGCCCACCGCACAATGCCGCTGCGGTGGCCGCTCAGCCAGTTCACACTGCTTGCGGTGGCTAAGGCGAGGTTGTCCTTCTTCAGGGCATGACGGGTTTGAGTGTCCACGGGGTCTCTTCTTGTCCTTCTTAATAGACTTGCAGGCGGGTCCGTACTTATATTCGCACTACGACTGCAACCTAGTTAGTCTATCAGCGTGCCAAGAGCAGCGTCCACCGCATTGGGCACGCTCTACGGCTTGGCGGCAGGCCCACCCGAGCGTAGCGCACGGATACGCTCAATGGCACTGGCCAGCGCCGGCCGCTCCTGCAGGGTTTCAAGCCCGCGAGCCATGAGATCTTCAACAAAATCGGTAAGTGTAGCCTCCCGGGCTTCAGCGGCGTGAAGAATTTCGTCCGAGACGTGAACTGTAATTTGCATGTGCGGTGTTTGCTCCCTGTTGCCTTCATCGGCAGACTCCGGCAAACGAGCAGCAGAAACCATCCGTATATTCCCTGAAACGCACCAAAACTGCAATCGTCTCGATGAGTTTTTATCTCATGCCTTGCCGTAGTGAAGCGGGAACGATAGGCTAATTGCATGTATGAGGATTTCCACGTAACTGATCGCTGGAGCGGCGAAGACTTGCACTGCCGCTGGAAGGGCACCATGGTGGCCATCGCCACCCGCCACGCCGATGCCGTGGACGTACGCTACGACGTCAATGGACGGCCCATGTGGATCGCCCTGCCCTGTACTGCCTGGGTAGAGCAGAAAAAGCGCACCGGCATGGTGATCACCGACCAACTGGCTGCACAGATCGCCGGCCGCTATCTCAAGCAGATTGTCGAGGAAGGCTACGACTCCCGCCGCGAGGTCTACACCATGACCGTGGACGAGGTGTTGGAGCATCTGGAAGTCGTTGTGGCGGAAGCTAAAGCCCAGGGCCAGATGCCCACGCTGCCCGTGTGGGCTGGAAATCCGCTGGCCATCAACGGTTAAATAAGGCCAGTGAGCGGCAGACGGACGACGAGCGATTCTTGTCCTCGATGGCTGCGTATCTTTGCATCTCTAGGCATTGTTTGCACGAACCGCCAGGTACCCGGGCAAAGCAACGCCCTCCGGGTCTATCGTCTACACCGCCCGCAGTATGCCAGTTCGACAGGACCCGCCTTGAGCCGGATTGCGCCCATCATGGCCGCGTAATAGTTTCGCTATCTCCTCAATAGCAGGCCGCAATCGCCACCAGAAACGCCATCAGCACGGCCTCGGGTCAAAGCCCTTCCAAAGGCTGTGCAATCTCTGCGTTGTCAATCGATCTCCCAACGGAGGCTTCCAAAGCTTCCCTAGGCCGTATCGACATATAGCCTCAGGTGCAACCAAGCGCAGGCGAGGGCTACGAAAGCTTTGAAACAGGCTTTTGATTTTTCGTATCGTGTTGCGAACCTTCGGAAACACTTGAGTTTGCTGAAGCATCGTTCGATGCG
>JAATGG010000146.1 GCA_015654835.1 Terriglobales bacterium | reverse complement strand
TCCGCTCAGCGCCATCGACCCCGGAACCTGGGGATAAGCCGTAGCGGGTCCCTCGACCTGGACACGATAGTAGGTCCGCCCAATCGCTTTCGGAGTATCGGTGAACTCGACCATGGTTGTCTTGCCGCCAGTTGCCTGCAAAGTGCTGAACGGGTCGCCGTCTTTCACGATATGCACCGTGTAGGACGCGCCTGCGACCGTATTCCCTGTTAACTGCACACGGAACTTGACCGGTTGTCCTGTGGATTTCGCGTTATCGCCCATCATCACGTCCATCTTGCCGTCTTGATCGAGATCGGCATAGAACTCGACGCGGGGCGCATAGGGGTTTGCGCTGACGGCAACGCGACCGTTCGTCAGGGCGTCAACCACCGCCTGCAATGTTCGCTCCTTCGCAAATACCCAGGTCGTTGGTGTCCCTACGTAGTTGGACTGGCGCTGGTATGTATTTTTCGAAGCCTGTTCGGGCGTGTCCGGAATGCCATGATGGGAGTCGCTTCCACCTCTGCCGGTCAGCTTTCGTCCTGAAGAGAGCATGTCGTCCCAGATCATGATTGCATTGGCATTCTTCGGCCAGACTGCGGAATTCCAGACTTCAATGGAGTCGACCATGTCGTAGGAAAATCCAAAATGGTCCTTGCCGCTTGGATGATTGGCAGACAGATGAATTCCAAGTTCCTTCTTCACTGCTCCAACCACGATATCGCGCTGATCACGCACATCGTAGAGACGCTGATGATCGTACGGCCGGGCAGAAAAAACATTGCCGTGTCCGCGCGTCGTTGTCCACTCGGCACCATACAGAAGCAGGACAGATTTCGATTTGAATTCGGGGTCGGTCCAGGTATTATGCGCGATATCGCCTTGAACATGGTTGTCGTGATCCGTGATGCAGAGATAGTCCATGCCGACCGACTCTGCGAAACCGATAATCTTAGCTTCTGGATTGTTGCTTGAGTCCTTGCTGTGCCGAGAATGAAGATGTAGATCTCCCTTAAGCCAAACACCATCCGTAAGGCTGGCGGCAGGTGGTATGAGTTCTAACTCAGTAGGAGCCCAGGGGTTGCTATGGCTTGATTGCCCCAAGGCAGGACTGCAGAGACAGGCCGCAACCGCCAGGCCCGCTAGGCAAAGGTGCACGCGCATGGTCATTCCTTTCAAAATGCATAAGAGTTAGTTTTGCTGTTCGCGTCGATCCGTATTCACAGTGAATCTGTCGATCGAATTGACCGATTGCAGGGTCCTTAATGCGCATTGTTGCGATGAGTCCGTCTGCCAGACCGCTATGCTTCTAGCAGACGGGTTTCATCAAGTCAACAACTTCGTTAGAAGTTAAATTTTGCCGCAAATTCGATGGTGCGACTCTCGTTGACCACCGAAGAGATTATGCCGACAGAGGCAGGGTTGCTGATGGCCGCACTGGGAGCACCGAAGTTCGGATGATTGGCGATATTGAATACTTCGCCGCGAAGTTGCAGCCTGTAGCGTTCTCCAATCGAGGTGTTCTTCTCAAGGTTCATATCCCAGTTCTGATAGTGCGGTCCCCAGAGCATGTCGTAACCTGAAGTGCCGAATGTGTACTGCGGAGGGGCCGTGAAGGCCGCCGGGTTGAACCACTCAGCGTTTGTCTTCTGCCTTGGATAGAGCGGCACACCTGGTACACGGTTAGCGCGCCCGCTTGCTCCATATGTCTGGCTTCCCGGCGCGGTGTATGTAACAGAAAAAGGTTGTCCCGTCTGGAATGACGTGATGCCAGCCAGTTGCCATCCGCCGATGAGCTTGTTCGTAAGTGCGCTCGCTCTGCCGAACAACATCTTGTTCTGACCGAATGGAAGCTCGTAGGCATAGCTGACCTCAAGCGTTTGAGGAGTGATGTTCGATATGTTGCCGTACGAGTCGCCGATGGCTGTCGGGTCCTCGTGGTTTTCGACGCCCAGTACGCGGATCCACTGGTACTCCGCATTGATCATGAGACCATGGCTATACTTTTTGTGCGCGCCAATCTGCAGCGAGTTGCCGGTGGTGTGATAGATCGGATCGAATGCGTCGGTGATGGACGCGAAGGGCTGAAAGGGGCGACGCGATTGTTCCACTGTCGTACCCGGTGGGGCGTAGTTGATGTCAGGCTCCGTGTTACCGGGGCCACCGTGGTTGTTTTGATGAATGGTGCGCTGACCGACATAGCCGATGCGCAGGTCCACTTCGCCCGGCAATTGCTGCTCGATAGCGAGATTGTATTGCTCGGTATAGGGAGTAATGGTTTTATGCTGCGCAATCGTCGATGGATTGGCCGGAACCGAAGGCGTTGCGGCGAACGGCGCGCCCATTGTGATGGTTGGCGATGCGCTGTTCGTATAGTTGACGGTATTGACGAACGGAAGATTGCTGAAGCCTCCATCCACATAGGCAGATGGCAGGAGGTTATAGTATTGGCCAACCGCCCCGCGAATGACAGTCTTGGGACGAATCTGATATGCGAATCCGAAGCGAGGTGCAATGTTTGTCTTAGGCTGGCCAAGATATGCAAACATACTGGTCGGCAGGCCGACCGATGAAGCGAGAACCGTGTCCGCCGTGTAGAGCGGATTGGTGTCGGAGGGATAGGAACTTGCGAAGACAACAACCTTACCGACGCTGGGTACGAAGAGCGATTCGGTGCCGTACGGATTGTCATGGAAGCGCTGCAGGTCATAGCGAATGCCGTAGTTGAATGTCAGCTTCTCAATAGGCTTCCAATCGTCCTGGATGTACATCCCGTATTGGCTGGAGTTAAACCGTACTATGTAGTCGTGGGGAGTTGCATTGGATGTGGTGTTTGGATAGCCCAGAAGAAAATCAGCATAGGCGATGCCCGAGTAACGTCCCGTAAATGTGAAAGCACCGTGTGACGTTGAGCTATCCTGCCATGAATCGTTGTATAGGTAAGAAAAGCCTGCTTTGATCGTATGTTTAGGTAGAACCTTCGTGAGCGCTGTATTGCCCTGATAAGTCTGCTCAAGATTCTTTGAACCGGCTTCGGAGAAACTGGTGATGTTGGTAATCGTCAGGGACGGCGCACCGGAGAGTAGTTGAGGACCGAGGCCGGGAATGACCGAAGAAAAATCTGTCTTATAGTTTTGCGCATCGCGGAAAAGCGGCAGATGCAGATAAGAGACATAGCTATCAAGAAGCAGAGTGGGCGAAAAGGTGTGCGTCCAACCGGAAACAAAAATATCGTTGTGTTCACCGTCTCGTGCTACACCACCGGCAAGGCTGGAGCCCGTTCCCTGTGGAGCCACGTCTTTGAACGGTCCGTAAAAGGCACGAAGCCAAGTTCCTCGAATCTGGTCCTGGTCGCTTATCCTATGGTCGACCCGCAAATTGAAGCGATTGACATCTGTGGTGTGTGGAACCAACTCAAAGGTATTGACGCCGGTGGTCTGCGTAGATGACTGAGGCAAGAGCAGGTTTTGTAACTGAACGTCCACCTGATTGAAGGGGACGTTGATTTTGTTTCCTGGAAAGGGTTGTCCGGTCAATGGATTCTTAACGACTGTGTTTGGAGCCGACGGGGTCGCACAACTGCCACCAGCGAGAAAGCAGCTAAAATCGCCATTGCGCTCGGCTGCGGTAGGTTGGGTGCTGGTGAGTGAGTTGGATTGTGTGAGATGGAACCCCTCGTAGCTGGCGAAGAAAAAGGTGCGGTCCCGGCCGTTATAGAGATGAGGGATGTAGACCGGACCATTGAGGTTGCCGCTGTACTCATTGCGCTGATAGGGCGGCCGCATGGGTGCGGCAGCACGGGTGCCGAAGAAGTATGGTTTGGCGGCGGTGCCACGGCTGCGATTGAACTCGAGCGCTTCGCCATGCAGGGCATTGCCGCCGCTGGCGCTCACGACAATAACTTGGTTGGGCTGAGCGAATTCCGCGGGAGCTCCCTGGGTGATGACCTTGAATTCGGCCAGGGCATCGAGCGGTGGTACTTCGCCTTCGCCACGCTGCAACTCGACTTCCTCATTGGTGACACCATCGAAAGTAAAGCCGGAATCGCCGTAGGAGTTGCGCTGGTTGGTTCCGAAGGCCAGAGTCACACCACGGACAGGCACCTGATCCTGCGCCGCAACGTCTTGGACGCCAGGCACGAGGTTGATGAGCCCTAGAATGCTGACATGGCCGTTGAGGGGAGTATTTTGGATCGTAGCGCTATCGACCACCAGGCCGACGGACGAGGTCTCGGTCTGAATGACGGGTGCTTCGCTTGTCACGCTCACCGTCTGGAGGTCCGCCCCCACGCCCAGCCGAGCATCGATCTGCGCCACTTGATCGATCGATAGAGTGACGTCGTTCTGCTCGAAACTTCGGAAGCCCTCAGCATCCACCTTAACGCTGTATTTGCCCGGATTGAGTTGCGTTATGCGGTACGAACCTACGTCCGAGGTTGTGATCGTGCGAGCGATCCCCGTATCGTTCTGCCGAATGGTCACCGTCGCGCCAACAACGGGTGCACCGCTGGGGTCGGTTACCGTACCTGCAATAGAGCCGGTAATGCCCTGGCTGAATGAAACCTCCGCGCCTGCAATCGCGAGCACGCACACGAGGCACGCCATAAGGCTCGAGCGCCGGACGGATCTTATCAGTGCGGTCCTGAATTTCTGAAAAGCAGCGCGTCTCAGCTCCAGTAACAAAGTATTCATACTCTCCTTTTTCTTGCCAGGGAATCCGAACGCATAAGTGCCAGTGGCCCGGTTGTCTTGAGTATTGGCTGCCATCGAACTTCGCGGTAGGGGTTCTTCTTGTGCTCAAGTCTGTGGCCGACACCTAAGTCTGCATCTTCCTCTAAATCCAGGGTGATTTACGTTTCTCTATGCGGTGCGAACACGGGTGTACGATTGCTGCGATCCCCCCTTATTTACAAAGCATTCATCAAACGCCTTTAAACTCCAATCTATTGACGGAGTGAGAATTTCTAATCGCGCCATGCAAATCTTGGAGCCATTGCCGAGGGCCTCTACTGGCTTTGTTCCACGATTGCCCCATGCAGTCAGCGAGAGATCCGAGATCAACGTGGAAGACTCCCGGTGGCAGCTCGCATTGCGTATCGCCGCCAGTGGGTCTCTGGGACGCTCGCAGTTGCTGTCGGATTTTCTTCTCTATATCGTCGATCGTGCAATTCGGGGCCGGACAGACCAGATCACGGAACAGCAGATCGGCGTCGCTGTCTTCGGTAGGACAGAAGATTACGATTCCAACGATGACAACATCGTCCGCAGTTATGCGCGAAAATTGCGCAAGCGGATCGATGATTACTTTGCGACAGAGGGGCAGAAGGAGCCACTACGGCTTGAGATTCCGCGCGGTGGATACGCGCCGATCTTCTCTGAGCGCGCAAGCTCTCAATGTCAGGCAGAGAACCCGGCCGTCACTCCAAATGCGACGCTGCTTCAGAGTGTCAAAGACACTCAGCTATTGGAGTCCGATTCGACCGAATCATCCTCTGTGCCCGTCCTGGACACTTGGTTGAAAATCATCAGGAAGATCAGTCCCAGCATCTTTATTGCCCTGTGTGTGGGGCTCATGCTTGGCGTCGGAAGCACGCTGCTGCTCTCCAAGAGACCGCTACTTTCAGGCGAAGATGCGGCATCACATCGCCTCTGGAAAGAGCTATTCAGCAAGGATCGTGACACATTCATTGTGCCTTCCGATGATGGTCTCGTCATTATGCAGGGGCTCGTCGTACGGCCTGTGCCACTTGCCTCTTATGTCACAGGAACTTATCGGACAAAACTCAAGGCAGACAATCTGCCCAATACCGAAGAGATTCTCAAGCTGGGTGGCCGCCGCTTTACCAACGTAGTTGATCTGGATCTGGCTGCTCGTCTGGCGCAACTGCGAGAAGCAATTCCCGCGCGAATGATGATTCGATACGCGCGCGATCTGCGCATGGATGATCTCCGCAGCGGCAATGCCATCCTGGTCGGATCGGAGGAGTCGAATCCTTGGATTGAACTCTTCCGCCCTCAGTTACAGTTCAGCTTTCGCTTCGAGGCGAATCCCGATAAACCATCGGGATTTGTGAACCTGTACCCGCGACCGGGCGAAGCCACAATCTACAGCACCAAAGGGCAGGAAGAGCAAACATACGGAATCATCGCCTACCTACCTAATCTCACCAACAGCGGTCATGTACTGATCGTTGCCGGCCTCAATACCGCAGGCACACAGGCAGCCGCCGCATTTCTACTGGACCCGTCTGCAATGATGCAGGTCCTTGAGAGAGCAAAAACAGAGCATGGAGATCTGCAGCCGTTTGAATTGCTCGTAGGTGCCGGCAACGTGGCAACCAATGCTTCAACACCACACCTTGTTTCGGAACGAATTGGCCTGTCTCGGGAACACTGAGAGAGACCGGATTTTGAGCCACAGATCCGCCGAGCTTTGAGTGAGCCCATTCTGACGCGCGTCTTGGCGAATTGCTTTGCGATAATCGCGATTGCGACGCGCTGAAAGTACCATGCAAGAGCTACCCGATCAATTGGTTATCTAGTTCCTTTAATCCTTACCCCTTATGGATGGGTACGATAAGCCAGAATGCGAAAGTAGCCGGCGCTCCCATTCACGCTATTCGATTCAATCAGGACTTCAAAATGGGGTAAGC
>JAATGG010000058.1 GCA_015654835.1 Terriglobales bacterium | reverse complement strand
GTCTTTCCCGTCCGCATCGAGGCTGAAGATGCCTGCGGACGCTTTACGGCGCGCATACTTCGCGACATCAAGATCGCCGGCTCGCAGGATTGGTTCCCGGGCGCCGAAGTATCCACTTACTTTGCCCTGCTGGAGCAGAAGCAGATCTCGAACGCCGTCGATGCCACGAACTTTGCATGGTTGGCGATGGGCCAGCCTACGCACGTCTTCGATCTGGATAAGATCGAGGGCGGCATCGTCGTTCGCCGCGCGCGCAAGGGCGAGCGCCTCAAGACTCTCGACGGCATCGAGCGCACACTCGATCCTGAAGATCTGGTCATCGCCGATCACGTCAAGCCTCTATCGCTCGCCGGCGTTATGGGCGGGTGGGACTCGATGATCACGGCCACCACCACCAACGTGCTGGTGGAGGGAGCCTGGTTCGATCAGATTGCCGTACGCCGCACCGCGCGCCGTCACGGACTGCATACCGATGCCAGCCATCGCTACGAACGTGGTGCGGACTTCAACGCAGCGCCCCTCGGCTCGGCTCTCGTGAGTCGCATCATCCTTGCTAGCGGCGGTCACATCGAAGGCGATCTGGTGGACGTGCGCGTTCCCGCTCTCGAAACGCGCACTGCAAACCGCAAACCCGTCGCGCTCGCGCTGAGTGAAGTTCATCGCATCCTCGGCAAGACCATCGAGGATGAAGGCATTACCGCGGCAGCCGTCGAAAACGTACTCACTGCATTGGGATGCAAGCTAGTAAGTCAATCATCCGGCACCCAGCCCGTATGGCAAGTGACTCTGCCCAGTTGGCGCCTCGACGTCGAGCGGGAAATCGACTTGATTGAAGAAGTCGCCCGAGTCTACGGCTACAACCGTTTTGCCAATACCCTGCCCGCTTTCGGGGAAGGGGTGCACGCGCTGTCTTGGGTCGAGAGCGAGTCCGCTGTGCGCCGCACGTTGCTGGCCGCGGGCTTCCATGAGGCCATCGCCAGCACCTTCTGCTCCGCAGCCGACGCGGCACTGACCGCGCCGCAGCCAGGCTCGGCTGTGCCGCTCGGCAATCCGCTCAGTGAAGAAGCTGGCGTGCTGCGCCCCTCGCTCGTCCCCGGCATGTTGGCGATGGTCGCCGGCAATCTGCACCGCGACGTGAGCGACGTGCGCCTCTTCGAACTCGGCACCGTCTTCAGCGGTACCACCGAAAAAGTGGAAGAGCATTCCGCGGTTGCGTTTGGCGCCGTCGGCAGCCTGCCCGAGCAGGGTCCGCTCCATCCCGCGCGCGCCATTGATTTTCATGATGTGAAAGGAGCCGTCGAGCAGGTGATAGCGCGTTTCAAATCCAGCGCCGTCTATTTCGATCGCTTTCCCGTCGAAGCTGGACTTACACCCACTTGGCTGCATCCCTATCGTGCCGCCCGCGTGGTGGTTGACGGCATCACCATGGGCTGGTTCGGCCAACTGCATCCTCGCGAAGCAGCGGTTCGCAAACTCAAAGAGCCGGTGCTGATCGGCGAGCTTTATCTGGACCGCCTCTACAAGCTGCCGTTGCGCAAGCCTGTCGCCCGCGAAATCTCGCGCTTTCAACCGGTGCGCCGCGACTTCTCTCTGATTTTGGATGAAAGCATTGCGTGGGAAACTATCGACCAGGCACTCGCCGCACTGCAGATTCCCGAAATTGTCGAGTGGCGCGTCCGCGAAGTTTTTCGCGACGCCAAGCTCGGCCAGCGCGAATATGCGCTGTTGATGGGCGTCACCTTCCAGGCTCCCGACCGTACGTTGCGCGAAGAAGAGTTGCAGGCCTTTCAGGCGCGCATTGTCGAGTCCGTTGGCGAAGCTGGTGCCCGTCTGCGGGCATAGCCGGCGGAAACATACCGAATCGGCGCTATACTTAGCCGGACACGGTGCGTTGCGGCATTCTCAGAATTTGTGCCTGCACCGGCCTTCAATGCAGTCGTTTCGGTTTGCACGTTTTTTCGAGAATGCTATGCCGGAGGTTGTTTTAAATGTCGCAATTTGCCTGGGAGCCCGAGGTCATGGAAGAAACACAACAGCCGCAACAACCTGAACAACCCGCCGTCGAACCAGGAACCCTCGCCCTGAGCGTGGACGATTTTTCGGCGCTCGAAGATCGAATCCTGCGCGCCGTCAGCCTGGTCAAGCGGGAGCGTACAGCGCGCGCCACAGCCGAAGAACAAGTCTCTATCGTCGAGGCTCAACTCAGCGAGCAGAAGACTGCAGCCGAGCAGCTTCAAGGCGAAGTCAAACAGTTACGGGACGAGCGGGACCATGTGCGGCAACGGGTCGAGCGTCTGTTGGCACAGCTCGATGCTCTTGAACTGTGAGGTGTAACTTGGCACAGGAACAACCCTCGAATCCGACCGAGTACGTGACCGTCGATATTTACGACCAGATCTATCACCTGTCGGGTCAGGACGTGGATCACATCCATCGTCTGGCTGCGCGCGTCGATGCAAAGATGCGTACCGTCGCCGCGCAGGGCCGCACGGTCGATTCCCTGCGCGTCGCCGTTCTTGCCGCGCTCAATTTAGCCGACGAGTTGGCGCAGGCCGAGTCGGGCAACTCCACGGTCGCTACGCAATCCGGCCAGGTGCGTGCCGCCAGCCTGCGTGGCCTGCTCGATGAAGTGCTTGAGGACGAGCGCAAGATCGGCTGATAAACGCCCCCGGCCATTGCGTCTCGATAATTTTGCAGAAATAGAAAATATTTGCAGGCTTCTCTCATTTAAGGAAACTTCTTTTTCATCATTTCTTTTCACGCAGACACATAAAGACCGTAAGAACTCCGGTGCACCTGCCCGCGGGACCCGATTAAGTCCTCTGCCGCAATCAAGCAATCGACTAACTCCAAAAATGGTTGCCTGTTTATTCGTTGGTTTTTGACGATTACCAGGTTTTAACTCACTTCTCTGCGATCCTAGGGTCAAAAAGTTAACACAGACCGTCCTCCCCGCACAAGACTTGCATTTCCTCGCCAGTACCAATAGCATCCGCAATAGAAGACCGGCCTGCAAAGCAGGTGGGTAATCAACGCTGGTTGAACCAACATTCATTGAACAGGGGCTCGACTCGTCAAATCGGTTCTGTGTGCCGTGTCCGCCAGTCCGGAATGCCTAATGAACCGCGGAGAGCTCCACCGTCTTAGGACGGGTTCACCGGCGCATTACTCACGGCCCCGTGGGCCGGGTTTCTACCCTCTTGCCGCACCTCGCATGATCCATCTGCTGTTCTCCGTTAGCAGCACCTCATAGCGATGCCGTATTCTGGCTCAGGTGTATCCAGTCCTCTTCCACATCGGTCGAATCCTGATCCCAAGCTACGGCGCCCTCGCCGCTTTGGGTGTCCTGCTGGCGCTCGCCCTCGCGCAGCGCACGGCGCGCATGATCGGCGTACCGGCAGCCCAAGTCTGGAATCTCTGCGTTGTCTCCCTGTTTGCGGCCTTGCTCGGTTCCCGCCTGTTGCTGGTGTTCGTCAATTGGAAAGACATTCTCCATCACCCTCTCTGGATCCTCAGTCTCGCCATGGTGCATCATCCGCTGCTCGCCGCCGCCGGAGCCGTTGTCGGAGCCCTCGCCGCCTTGCTCTATGCGCGCTGGCAACGGATGCCTCTGGCTGCCACTGCCGACGTACTGGCGCCGCCCCTGGCTCTCGGGCTGGCCTTCGAACAGTGGGGCGCCCTGCTGGCCGGCGCCGGTTACGGGCTGGAGACCACCGTGCGCTGGGCCGTCATCTACACCGATCCCCTGGCCGCCCGCTGGAGCGGCACGCCTCTGGGCGTTCCGCTGCATCCCGTGCAGGCCTACGCGGTGCTCGCCTATTTCACGCTGACACTGTGGCTGGTGATCTGGCTGCCGGCGCGGCGCCAGCAAGGCGATCTGGCTGGGTTGTGGCTGCTGGGCACTGGGGTGATCTTGTTCATCACCGAATTTTGGCGGGATCGCGAAGGACGCGGCTCCGTGCTGGGCGGCGCCCTCGACGGTCCGCAGATCGCCGCCATCGTGCTCGTGCTTGCCGGCGCCCTCCTGCTCCGCGAACGCAAAAATGCACGTTTAACTCCCGGGGCACCGGCACCTGAAAAGAATCACGAGGCTGCACATGGATGAAGTACGCACCATCGCTGTACCGGCTGAAGCGGCAGGGCAACGGCTCGATCAGTTCCTTGCCGCGCAGTTGGAAGGCGTGAGCCGCTCGCGCGTGCAACTGCTCATGGAGCAGGGTGTCGTGCGCGTGGATGGCGCGCCTGAGAAAGCCTCGCTCAAGTTGCGTGGCGGCGAATCGATCACCGTCACCGGCGAACCGCAAGCTACCCCGTTGCAGGCCTCGCCAGAGAACATCCCGTTGCATGTGATCTATGAAGATGCCGACCTCGCCGTCATCGACAAACCTGCGGGCATGATGGTCCACGCCGGCTCGGGGCAGAATGAAGATGCGCGCAGCCGCGGCACTCTCGTCAATGCGCTGCTCTATCGCTTCAAGACTCTCTCCGGTATCGGCGGCGAACTGCGCCCGGGCATCGTGCATCGGCTCGACAAGGACACCAGCGGCCTCATCGTCGTCGCCAAGAGCGACGCCGCTCATGAAGCCCTCGCCGAAATGTTTTCCGAGCGCCGCATCCACAAGACCTACATCGCCCTGGTGCAAGGGGCGGTCGAGCGTGAGAAGGGCACCATCAACGCCAGCGTGGCCCGCGATCCCGTGCGCCGCACCCGCATGACGACGCACCCGATGGAAAACGCCCGCACCGCCGTCTCGCACTATCAGGTCGTCCGCAGAGTGGCTTCGCGGTTCGGCAAGTTTACACTGGTCCGCGTGCGCATCGAGACCGGCCGCACCCATCAGATTCGCGTTCACATGGCTTCTATCGGGCATCCAGTCGTAGGTGACACCCTTTATGGCGGCGCCGGCCAACTCACCGACCAGGTCGCCTCCCAGGCCGCGCAATCCAAGGCCGCCCGGCGCAAATCCTCGCCCGAGCGCCTCAAGCTCGGCCGCAACTTTCTGCACGCTGCAGAGCTGGAGTTTACCCACCCCATCACTGGCAAGGTGCTGGAGTTGAAAGCCCCCTTGCCCGCCGAGCTCGAGTCCTTCTTGGCCCGGGTTGAAGATCTCCCCGCATCCGCCGGCCAGCCAGCACCGCAAACAGTGTCCGCAGGCAGCGGGGCCGTTGCTAAAATGAGGAAGCCATGACCAGACAGTTTTCCATCCGTTACTGGGGGCCCCGGTGTTTCGGCCTTATGCTTGCGGTAGCGCTTTCGGCCGGGCTTCGCGCCCAGCAGCCTGTAACCTCGCCCGCCGCCCCGCCCGCGCAAACACCTGCCGCCCAACAGCCGGCCCCGGCAGCAGCCGAACAGCCTCAGGACAGCAATGCGCCCGTCCTTCGACTGGGCGTCAACGAGGTCAACCTCATCTTCACGGTGACCGACCGGCACGGCCACTACATTCCCAATCTGCGCCAGAGCGATTTTGCCCTGCTGGACGACCAGAAGGCTCCCGAGAAGGTCAACTCCTTCCACCAGCAGATCAATCTGCCCTTGCGCGTCGGCATCGTCATCGACGCCAGCACCTCCATCCGCTCCCGCTTTCAGTTCGAGCAGCAGTCCGCCACCGAGTTTCTCCTGCAGATCGTCAAGGCTCGCAGCGACCGCGCCTTCATCATGGGCTTCGACGTGGCCCCGAACGTGACGCAGGACTGGACGAATAATCTCGACGGCTTGGAGACCGGCATCAACCGCCTCCGGCCCGGCGGCGGCACCGCCCTGTTCGACGCCGTTTACACCGCTTGCCGCGACAAGCTGCTCGACGCCTCGCGCGGTCAGGAACCGGTCCGCAAAGCCATCGTCCTGCTTTCCGACGGCGACGACAATCAGAGCCGCGTGCGGCCCGACGAAGCCATCAAAGAGTGCCAGCGCGCCGAAACCATCATCTATGCCATCAGCACTAACTGGACCCCCAGCCGCGGCAAAGGCGACCAGATTCTGACCCAGATGGCCGAGGCCACCGGCGGCCAGGTTTTCTTCCCGCCCTCGGTCGAGGAAATGTCGAATAGCTTCCGCGACATCGAAGAAGAACTGCGCAGCCAGTACGCCCTCACCTATACCCCCGCCGACTTCAAATACGACGGCGCTTTCCGCACAATCTATCTCTATTGCAACGACCGCCGCTATCAGGTACGCGCCAAAAAAGGCTATTTCGCGCCCCGTCAATAAGACCTGTCAGGCCGCAAAAGAATCGGAGCCGGGCAGTATGCCGGCTCCGATTCTTTCTTTATCTCTTTCTTGAAAATTGGTAATTGGAGCGAGTTCCATTTTAGGACTCGTTCCCGAGCGTTTGTCCTGATTTGTTCCATCCCCTGATTCTTTTCCTCGATTTCTCTCCGGTTTACCGCCACGGCGCGACGAAACGCGATGAAATAAGAGGAGCGATTCCGAGCCCCTTCCATTTCGGGCCGGCTGCGCAGCCGTGATATTCCGACACGCGCGTGGCAGTTGGAACAGAAGGAGCTTGGAAGCCGATGAAGCTGCGGAATCGCATTTTCATTCCCATGCAGTGATTGAAAATGCGCCAGGCTGTACCGGCGGGAGATGACGATGATCCGGCAGGCGATAACATGCGACATCTGCGGGAGCGAGAAGAAGCAGACGAACCACTGGTTCGTCGCCTACGAACAGGGCGGCGAGCTGCGGGTGAGCGGGTGGAACTCGCGCAACCAGCTCCGGGCTGCGTCGAAACATCTGTGCGGGCAGACCTGCCTCCACAAGCTCGTTGACGATTTCATGGCCCGAACCTTGTCCGTGCGGCCGCAATTGGCTGGTTCCGACGAAGCCGACTCTTCCCAGGCCGCCGTCCACGCTCCAATCGCGGTGCCGGTTGCCGTTCAATCCGTCGCCCAACCCCGAATCACGGTTCCCGCTCCAGTCCACGTCATGGCACAAGCAGCGTCCGACCTTCCCGCCACCCGGCCCGCCCCTGCTCCTTTCATCTCCGTAGCCACAGGCACCGACACCAGCCTCACGGCCGACGCAGCCTATCCGGACCATGTTCTCCG
>JAATGG010000114.1 GCA_015654835.1 Terriglobales bacterium | reverse complement strand
GTAAATGAAATGGCAAAACGGCCAATGCCAGAAGTCCGGGAAGGATGACTATGAGGGGCACCATCATCTTGAAGGCCGCGCCGATGATGGGCGCCAGCCGGGCGGAGCGCAGGCTGTCGGCTGCGAGCACCCGCTGCACCACCAGGAAGTCGGTGGTCCAGTAGCCAAACGACAGGACAAAACCCCAACCCAGAACCAGGCCGGTCCAGTGGATCCCCATGGGATTGTCCTTGAAATGGCCCATCGTGCTCCAAAGGTGGGTGTAGTCTGATCGCCCTAAGTTGGTTTGGATCCGCTGCGTTAGATTTCTCCAGCCGCCCACTTCGATCATGCCGAGAATGGGAACCAGCAGAGCCCCTGCCCAAATCAGGACGAACTGCAAAATCTCATTGAAGATTGCGGACCGTAGGCCTCCCAGTGCCACGTAGATCGCGACCACCAGAGAAGAGAGCCAGATGCTGAAGTTCAGATTCCATCCCAGCACGACTTTCATCACCAGGGCCATGGAGTACATGTTGATGCCGCTCATCAGGATGGTCATGAAGGCAAAGCTGACGGCGGAGAAGGCTCGCGTGGGGTTACCGAAACGGAGATGCAGATATCCGGGAACCGAGTAGGTTTTGGAAATGTAGTAGAACGGCATCATCACCAGGCCGAGAAACAGCATGGCGGGAATGGCGCCGACCCAGTACCAGTGGGTGGCCAGAATGCCGTACTGATAGGCGGAGCCGGCCCAGCCCATCAGTTCCAACGAGCCCATGTTGGCTGAGACAAAGCTCAGTCCGGCGATCCAGGCGGTCATCTCGCGGCCCGCCATGAAGAACTCTTCGCTGGTATTGGAGCGGCCTTTGAGATAAAAGCCGATCCACACCACCATGCCGAAATAGATGGCGACCACGGCGATATCGAGAGGGCGCAGGTGCGCCAGGGGCGCGGCGCTAAAAGCGAACAGGGCCGGCACATGCGAGAAACAACCGGCGGCGATAGAGGCTGGGACCAGATCGAGCATTAAGTCACCTAAGCAAGGGTGAATTCGTCCGCGGGCATCTCGGACGTTCGCCCTAAGTAAATGGCTTTACTGCAGGGGTTGTCAAGGGATAAACCACAAACCTTCCGAAATTCATCGGAAAGCCGGGAGCCATGGCAACCGGACACGGAGAATGAGGAGGCCCAGGGCATCTAAATCTGAGTAAACGTTTGCCGGCGAAAGTGTACCATATCCCTTCCCAGCGCAATAGCCCTGCTTCTCCTCCATCCGGCAGCGGCAGCGCAGGAACGAACTCCAGGCAGACACGCCGCCACAGAGTTCGCTGCGATGGACGCGCATGGAGAATTTTTCTCCCGGCTCTCCCTCCAATCCAGCGCAAATCCCTGCGTATTCCCGCATTTCCTGCTTGTCTTCTGAACGGCACAAGGGTAACTTGAGTCATGGGACCATCCACTCCCAATCTCCGCAAATCCACTCTCCCGCCCTGCTCTCCTCTTCGGCGCACAACGTTCGTTGTTGTTCCGCACACCTTTGCCTCAAGGAGCCACACCTATGCAGCCGTCTGTCGATCCTGTTGCTTGTAGCGGCCTCTCCCGCCGCAGCTTCTTCCGTTTCGCCGCGGGCGCCTCCGCCCTGGCCACATTGCCAATCCTGACCGAAGCCCGCCTCGCCATGGCAGAGCGCCCCAAGTTCGCCGATCCCAACAAGGGAATTCACATCGATGCCAACGAGAATCCGCTGGGACCCTCGGAAAGTGCGCGCCAGGCTATCGCGAACATCATTCCCAAGGGTGGCCGCTACGAGTTCAATATGCAGGAAGAGTTGGCTGAGACCTTCGCCAAGATCGAAGACCTGAGCCCCGACTCGGTGCTGCCGTTCTCCGGATCCAGCGAACCGCTGCACTACACGGTATTGGCCTTTACCGACGCCCACAGGCCGCTGGTGATCGCCGACCCCGGCTATGAGGCGCCGATATGGGCCGCCCAGGTAACGGGCGCGCCGGTCCTCAAGGTGCCGCTGGCCGATCCCAAGGGCGCGGCTTGTCACGATATCAAGGCCATGATCGCCGCCGCATCCACTCCTGGCGTGATCTACATCTGCACCCCCAACAACCCTACCGGCACCCTGACCAGCCGCGCCGATATCGAATACGCCGTGGCACATGCCCCCCAAGGGTCGATCATCCTGATCGATGAAGCCTACATTCATCTCTCCGATGCCGCCTCCTCGCTGGACTTTGTGAAGGAGGGCAAAGACGTCATCGTTCTGCGCACCTTCTCGAAGCTCTATGGAATGGCCGGCCTCCGCATGGGCTTCGCCGTCGCGCGGCCCGACTTACTCAAGAAATTGACGCCCTTCGGCGGACAAAATCCTCTGCCCATCACGGCCCTTGCTGCGGCCAAAGCCAGCCTGCTCGACAAGGACTTGGTTCCTGCCCGTAAGAAGATCATTGGCGACACGCGCGCCGAAACACTCTCCTGGTTGAAGAGCAATGGCTACGCCGTCACGCCGTCCGCCAGCAACTGCTTCATGGTCGACGTCAAGCGGCCGGGCAAAGAAGTTTATGCCGCCATGGCCGCCAAAGAGATCTATATCGGCCGCATCTGGCCGGCTTGGCCCACATGCGTGCGCGTCACCGTCGGCACGCACGACGAAATGCTCGCCTTCCAAAAGACATTTCAGGAAGTAATGGCCGGTTCTACGGCAGGGCTGGTTGCGCCGCCGCTGCATCCCAAACTCGCCGAACGGCCCTTTCCGTATTTGTCTTAGGAGCCGCACGGTAAACCTGGCCTCACAACTCACTTCAATAAAAAATCCCTCGCGGTCAGCGAGGGATTTTTTATTGCCATGAGAATGAATGAAAGTGCCGGCCGTGAGCCATAACGGCCGGCAGTTCGATAGTTAGTCGGACATTGAAGCTAGAAGATAACCTTCAGCGAGAATTGCGCATTCAGCGGTTCTCCGGGACCGATGCCGGGATTGCCGAGATACGGTCCAAGCGTCTCACTGATCTGGCCGGTTTCTCCGGTTGTCGGAAAGCCAACCGGCGCCAGGTTAGTCCGGTTGAAGATATTGAAGACGTCAACGCGGAACTGCGTGCTGACCCTTTCCACGACGGGAGTGTTCTTGATGAAGGCCACGTCCACAGCGCCGTAGCCCGGATTGTAATTCTGCCCGCGGCGTGTCGGGGAATAAGTGCCTACCGGCGCATCCACAAAGGCATTGGGGCTGAACCACTGCACAACCCCACCCACAATCGAGTGAGAAATCCCAGCAGACGGGTTGGCGATGACCTGCACGGCGCGATCCGCGTCCTCGCCGTTCTGGCTGGGATTGCTCGAAGAGATCACCGTGTAAGGGGTTCCGCCGTGAAACGAGAACCCGGAGTTGATCTCCCATCCATTCGTCAACCGCCTGGGTCCCCCGAAATTGGGAAGCAGATAGTTGACATAGCCGGTGAAGGTATTGCGGACGTCGTAATCCGAGTTACCGTACTCGGCGGCTTCATTGAAAGGATCTTGCGGCACATAAGGCAACATGCCGGTCTCGTAATCCAGCGAATGGCTCCACGTATAAGCCAGTTGAGAACTCAGGCGATGATAGTTCTGCACGCGCAACGTGGTCTGGAGGGAGTTATAGATGGAACCGAGATTGCTTCGGGTTTCGTCGATCACCGTGAAGTTGGGAAACTGGTTATAGTAGGGTCGTGTCAGGTTGGGATTTGCGAGATTGGCGGTGCCTGGCTGCGCCGGGTTGATGTCGAACAGGCCCATCAGATGCGTGCCCTTGGTGCCCACGTATCCCAGTTGCCACACCACCGAAGAGGTAAAACTGTGCTCGAGATTCAGATCGAACGACTGGGTATCGCCGGGACGAAAATTCTTATCGAAAGTCGATATCTTGACGGTGCCTTGCCCCGAGAGGGCCTGCGGTAAAGTTTGAAAAATTGGCGTGCCTGGCGCAATGATCGTATTGCTCAACGCGCTTGCCTGCGCCACCTCGTCCGATCCGGCGGGATTCAGCCCAGGGCCGAAGATCGAGATATTCTGAGCGCCGGTATTCTGCAAAACCGACTTGATATAAATCGAGTCGTAGTACATGCCATAACCGCCGCGCAGAACCGTCTTGCCCGTGCTGTCAAGTTGATAAGAGAAGCCCACCCGTGGGCTGGCTCCGCCCCAGAACTTGTTGTAGATGTTATCCACCTGCTGGCCAGCAACCGCGAGACCGCCCGGCACGGAAGGATCGAAAACGGAGAGGTTTGGATAATTGGAGTGCACCGGGCCTTCATAGTCATAACGCAAGCCGAAGTCGATGCTCAGCCGCTTGGTGATCTGCCACGCATCCTGCGCGTTCAAAGAAAACGTATTGACGAAGACTTGACGCTTAGGATTGCCGACAACATTCTCTGAGGCCGTCGGGTTATAACAGCCGGCCAGAAAGTCCGCCAGAAAAAATGCATTTGGATCGGTCACTGTGGGCACGACCGTGGAGGCGGCAACGCCCCGGTTCTTTGTCGCCAAGGCTGCGCAGGCATTGGTAGGCGCATTGTTCGCATCGAAATTCGTCGCTGTCCACGGCCCCTGGGTTCCATCGAAATAGATCGTGCCGCGTTCGCCCGTTTGATAGAAGTCATCGACCTGCGCCTGGCGTATCTCGCCGCCAAATCTCAGTTGATGGGCGCCTTTGGTCCAAGCCAGGCTTTCATCCAGATGCCCTGTGATGTCGTTGCGGCCCGAGGGAGCCGTCACGCCGATCGGGTCAAAGCCCGTGCCCCCGGCAGTCAACCCTGAACCTGCCGAAGTAGGGCCAATCACCAGGTGTGGAGCGCCTGCCAGAGATCGATCGGTCACGCCCGTATTCAAGCCCAATCCAATTGGATCGAAGTCCGTCTCCGCGTCGCTGAATGTCTGGTTGAAATAGTTGACTCCGGCGGAAAGCTGGTTGGTAATGCTCGGCGTCAGTACGCGATTGTAGACCAGTGAGTAATCCTCTACATGGATGGGCGCGTTCTCGAAGTAAGGAGCAAGTTCGGACGAGGTAGGAGCCGTCTGCGTGCCTTGCCCGACAAACCACGTCACCGCCAGATGGTCCTTGTCTGTAAGTTGCTCGTCCAGCTTGATGATGCCGTTAAAGCTATGTCCTGTCAGATTGCCCCCCGCCTGGTAGTTAGACGTCGTCGCAGGGCCATTCAACGCCGCGGCCGGCCACAGCGCCTTCAGCGACCCGGTACCGTGCAACAGATTATAGGAAACCTGGTTTTCATCAATGCCGTAGGCCGACAACACGCTCAACGCCTCTGCCTGGTAGGCTGCGGAGGGCTCCGTAGGTTGGCTTTCCGAACCGATCAGGAAGTTCTGATGCTCGCCGCTGATGAAGAAGAAGGTTTTATCTCTCCAGATCGGGGCGCCTACCGAAAAGCCATAGTGCTGGTTCCGGGTTGCGCCCTTACTCGATAGAAATGGATTTTGCTGCTGAAAGAACTCATTGTGATTGAAGTAATATGCCGAACCATGTAGCTTGTTCGTGCCTGACTTAATGGTCAAGTTAACGGTGCCGCCCGGATTGCGTCCGAGTTCCGTCGAGCCTGCAGTTACAAACGAGAAGTTTTCAATCGCGTCCACGGGAAGAATCACGCCTGCAATTGCAGAAACACCGCCCTGGTTGACTGCAGGAATATTCCACCAAAGATCGTTGTTATCCGTGCCCTCGATCTGCCAGTTGACCGCGTTGGATCGGGTGCCATTCACGCTCGAATTGCCACCGCCGCCACCGGTCGAAAGGCCCGCGAATCCAGGTGTCTGCGCAATCATCTGGGTAAAGTCGCGTCCGCTGTTCGGCAGTGTCTGCACTACCTCTTCAGGCAAGGCTGTCGACTGCGTATCCGTCGTCGTATCCAGACTTAGCGCGTCGGCGGTTACTTCGACGGTTTCACCGGCGGAGGCGACGCTCAGCCTGATGGGAAGCGTGTAAGTTCCGCCTGCCGTCACCGGCACCTGATCTACTTTCATGGCCTTGAATCCGGAGGCACTCACGCTGACGGTATAACTCCCCAACGGCAGGTTGGGAAAGGAAAACTCGCCGGCACTGGAACTTACTGCACGGATGGAAATGTTCGTGGCGTTCTCTGTCGCTGTCACTTGCGCCCCGGCAACAACGGCACCCGATTGATCGGTGACTGCGCCGCCGATGCCTCCGCGGAAAGTTTGCCCGGCACTGATGGTAGGGAATGCGAATAGTGCGGTTGACGCGAACAGAAGGGCACTGAATACACTTCGAGTACGTCGATAAACCATTACGCTTATCCTCCAAAAATACAGGTAGAGTGAGTCTGTTTTTTGCGTCCGGAGAGTGTAAAAGGTGATAAGAAGTCAGGCAGACGAACGGACGCTTGCAACCCACAGGTGGGCTATTTGTTCTTGGGGTGTCTACAGGGATGGAATGTCTGAATGAGAACTTCCATTTCTTAACATACGGAGAAAGTTATGTGAATTGCAATAGAAAAAACACTTATTTTGGCAACAAATCTGTTATAGCGAGCATCGGCTCACTCCACTTGAGAGCTCTTCTCTTCCCCTCGCCCCGACTGGGTTTACTCGATAACTCCGCTGCCCGATGGCGCGCGAACCGGAGTTATGTGCCGCTTACCGAGAGTCCTGCAGTTCCCGAATGCACACCATAAGATCCCCCGCAGCGTGACGAAATGCGACCGTCAGCGAGTCGTCGGTTTTAGGCTTTCCGCAGCAAAAGCTTCCTTGCTCAATTACAGATTCAGGCACAGTCATGGAGCAAGGCCGAGGTAGTGACGACTTAATAGTGCCTGCGATCATGTTTGTGATTTCTTTGGCAGCATCTAACGCATCTGCCTCTACTACACTCTCTCTGGCTTGCATGAGCATGGCCGCTGTAGCTTCGTAGGCCAGCCCTTCCGTCAGACGGACCTCGATGCGTCCGTTCCACACGCCGGAGAGAATGACGCTGCCGAGCACATGGCCGGCAGCAACACAGAACTCCTCTCGAATCGGCATGGGTTCAAGCATCATGGCTAGCATCTGCTCCCAAAATTGGCCGTTGGCCTGGATGACGCTCTGCTCATCAAGTTGTGCGCGCATCGGCCCGATCTCCCGACAAACTTTCTTGAAACCTTGGTTTCTCCATCGCTTATCGTGCAAAACCCAGGGATGCTTTAAGAAGGGGAAATGCTGAAAAGACGATCGATTACCTTTCGGGAAGTTTCAATGTGATCCATATCACATTTAGGGGTGCGCAGTGGCACATATTGCGATCCGCAATGGTGGCACGCTGTCGTGTACGAGGTGAGTGCCATGCCGGATACAGACAGCAATCGCTGGACCCATCCGGCCGTGATCCTCGTCGCGACCGATTTGAGCGACCTGGAACGGCTGATGCCTTTTGCTTTTGAACAGGCAAGCGAAACGGGGGCGCGGCTGGTTTTGCTGCATGTGCTCTCGGCTGGCGCAGCCATGTCGGTCGACGCCGTTGGAATGCCCTATTACGATCCGGCTGGAGCGGCCGAGTTTGCAGGCAAAGAACTGGAGTCCTGGTGCGAACTGGGACGCAAGCGAGGCCTCCATTGCGACGCCCTGGTGCGTGAAGGACATGCCGCTCAGCAAATCGCTGCCGCTGTCCGCCAGTTCAAGGCAAACCGCGTCCTTCTCGGCACCCGGAGCCGAAGCAAGTTAGGAAAGCTGTTCATCGGTTCCGTCGCAGAGCAAGTGCTGCGTTCGGTCAACCTGCCGGTGATGACCGTGGGCCCGGAGGCTCATCTCCCGGCAGACAGTGGAGAACAACGGGTTGTGCTCCATGCCACCACACTCAGAGAGGCCTCCAGCCCGAGCGCTGCACTCGCCTGCCAGATCGCCGGCACCCAGGGAGCCAAGCTGGTTCTGCTCCATGTGCTGCCGCCCATCGATGAAATGCAGCGGCACGGACTGCCTACCGGCATCGACTCGACCGCCTTGTATGAGTTGCGCGCTCTGGCCGGCCGGACCGGTGCCCATTGCTGCACGTCCGTCGAGCCCCATGTCGTGCACGGCAATCCCTCCATCGAGATTCTTGCCGAAGCGTCAGCGCGCCGCGCTGCCCTGATCGTTCTGGGCGCGACGCAGCGTTCGGCGTTTGAGAATCTTACCCGCGACCGCACCATCTACCGCGTTCTGGCCCACGCACGCTGCCCGGTACTCACGCTGCGCGAGGCGGCGGTCAGCCCCAGCGAAAGCCCGGCGGAAACCCTGGTGATGCAACGCTGAACCGCCCGGTAAATGGGAGATTTCGGAAAAGCAGGAGGCTTGATTCAGAAAGGGAACCAGCCGCAGGACAGAGGCGCAGCAATCCGAAAGAGTTTCGTCTCTTTTAGATAGCTATGCACAATTTCAGGAGCCTGCGAGAACATTGCCCGGCAGAACCGATCAGGCGGTGAGCCGTTCGAGCTGATCGGGCTTCACGATCGTCAGACTGGCGCCCTTGATGGTAATCCACTCATCGCGGCGGAACTGGTTGAGCAACCGCGTGACCGTCTCGCGCGAAGTGCCTGCCATATTGGCAATCTCTTCGTGCGTCAGCGCCATGGTAAAGCGGATTTCCGGTTTGCCGGTGGCTGCAGAGCGGCCCCAGTCCAGCAGCAGACGAGCCAGCCGGCCGGCTGCGGAGCCGGAGAGCGCCAACCGCTTTGCATCGTGGAAAACCGTCAGATATTCACCGGAAAGAGACTGCGCGGCATGCATGCTGGCAATGCCATGACGGCCCAGGAAGTCGATAAACTCCTGTTTCCGCATGGTTTTTACCTGGCACGGCTCGATAGCCTCGGCAGTCACTTCATGAGGGACATTGGCCAAAACCGCGCTCAGCCCCATCACATCGCCGGGGCCGGCAATCTTGAGAATCATGGTTTTGCCGTCGCGGGAAGTAGAAGAGATCTTTACCTGGCCGAAACAGATGACAAATACGTTGCGCGCCGGGTCGCCCTCGGTAAAGAGCTTCGCGCCCCGCGCGTGGCCCATCATGATCCCGATGCTGTCAAAATCTTTGAGCGCCTCGGGCGTGAGATTGCAAAACATTCGCAGATGGCGATGCTCACAATTTACGCAATCTTCCGGGGGGTGATGGGCTTGAAAGGAGGCCATACGTTTTGTCGCCGGTCAAATTGAAGTATAGCGCACTTGAGCGGGGACAAGGCAGGGATTTTCCGTCAATCTCCATCCTGGAAATCGAAGCGCCTGGCGCGGGTGCAAGCACCCGGCAAGCGGATTCGCCCGATTAGGCCGGCGGAGCCTCGGCACTGCGCCGCCGCGTCTTCGTCATTCGGCAGAGACTGCAAGCGTTATAGGCCCGGGAAACCTCTCGCGCCAGTTCCTGCAACAACTGCATCCGCAGCGGCGGATACGCCTGAAATGCTTCGTTCAGCGTCTCGATGGGCAACAGCAGAACCGAACTCGTGGTTTGCGCAGTGAGCGTGTACGTGTGATGTCCGTCTCCGAGCGCAGCCGCCAGTTCCACCAGGTCGCCCGCGCGCGCCGGGCCCAGCGCCAGCCGGGTCTCCATTCGTTCCGCCTTACGCAAAAACCGGCCCGAAACCACCACATAGAGACCACGGCAGGCCGCAGATTGGCGAAAAACAATCTGCCCGGTGTCGAGATCGACACACTGAGTCGAACCATTCAGCAGGTTCCCGATCCCCGGTGGGCATGCCAATAGTTCCGCAAGCGGATGCGGGGCGACCGCATCCAAACGCACGGCTGTTGCCTCTGGTTGCATGGTTGCTTCTCCCTTATTCGTTCCAGTTCAATCCCGGTCCAGCGGTGTCTAGCGATTCACCTGCCAGCCGAGAACACCGAGTAGTTCTTGTACTTCACCTTCAGGACTCAAATACTCCTTTACTTTCAGCGAAATACGATTGCACTTTACCATGTTCCAAAGAACAGTTACGCTTCGCAGATCCAGCACAATCCGAGTTCAAAAAAGAAATCCATGGACGGAACATCGAAGCCGCCGTCCCGCCATTCTGCTTTGTCAATGCATCTTCGAAAATCGGCACGCGTGCCCCGCTTTTATGCTTCCAAGGGCGCATACATGCCATGTTCCGCACGAGCGACCGGGATCTCCGGCGGAACACATAAGACAGGCACACGGGACCGTGCGAGCAAGGCAAAGGCCGTGCCGTGGGGTCCCGGTGTTTCACTCGCGCGTTTGACCCCGGCCACCAGCACACAAGGATGGTATTGCGCGATCGCCTCAACCACGGCGTCCGCAGGGCTCCCATCCTTGACCATGCAGCGCACCGGAAAACGCTCTCCCGGTTGGATGCCAAACTCGGCCAGCGTCGTAGCACAGGGATTCAGGAAAGCCGAAGCCTCTGCCGAACCGCGGGCGTGAATCACCAGCAAGGTGCGATGAAAGGTTTCCGCCAGCGAGCACGCGGTGGCTACCGCCTCCGCTGTGGCCTCGTTTCGTTCCATCGCCAACAACACCGGGCCGCCGGCGGCCGGTCGAAATTCTCCGGCGTTCCAGTCCGCAGCCACCGCGAGCACCGGACATGGCGCCAACCGCACCAACTGCTCGGCAATGGCACCGACAACCACCGGACCCGCGCCCTCCATCCCCTGGGTGCCGATCACGATCAACCCGGCCTCGTATTGCCGGGCCACATCCACCAACATCTCGACCACCGCGCCTTGGCGAACCTCCGAGTGGCTATGGATGCCTTCCCGGATCAGACCGCCGGCCAGTTCGTCCAGAGCCGCGCGCGCCTGATCGGTGAGCTGCCTCAAGATCCTGCTGGGCACAGCATCGACCGCGGCATAGTCCAGCGGGTCCAGGCCGTGCGCGAGCACAATCCGGGCACCGTATGCGCCGGCCACCTTGCGGGCATACTCCAGAGCTGCTTCCGAGCGGCCATCCAGGTCCGTGGCCACAACGATGGTCTTCAACACGTTTGCAAAGCTCATCGATGCCTCCCGACGCCGTGTGCGGATTCCCAGGTGAGCGCCCTATGCCTTCTTACCTATTGGATTCAGAGTCTGCGCTTCGTTTGGATACCACGGCAGTGATACTATTCACCCGGCGCTGTGACTCGTATCACACATAAGTTATCGACTCTTCCCACAAGCTATCCCCTTCGACACTTATATTGCGCAAACACCTATACACTGTCCTCCCCGATGCGGTAGCCTTCTCCGCGTATGAAGAGCCTGAGAATACCCTTTACTCAATCGTTTTGCCGTTTCCGCATGGTTTGCCTGGTTCCGGTCCTGCTAGGTTGCAGTCTGATCGCGGCCGGTCAAGCTCCTGTGACCGATTCGGCCGCCATCGAAGCCAAAGCTCATGCGATGGTGAGCAAACTTACTCTCGAACAAAAAATCGTACTGCTGGGCGGCGTAGACAGCATGTATACGCAGGCCATCCCCTCCATCGCCCTGCCTCGCTTCAAGATGTCCGACGGTCCGCTGGGCGTGCGCACCTGGGGACCCACCACCGCTTATGCCGGCGGGGCGGCTCTGGCCGCAACCTGGGACCCGGCCCTGGCGCTCAAGGTGGGAGAAGGGCTGGGCAAGGATGCGCGCGCCCGCAGCGTCCATTTTCTGCTTGGGCCCGGCGTCAATATTGCCCGTTCGCCGCTTAGCGGGCGTAACTTCGAATATCTCTCCGAAGATCCTTTTCTGAATGCGGCGATGGTCGTTCCTTATATAGAGGGCGTCCAGTCCCAGGGAGTGGTGGCCACGGTCAAGCATTTCGCCGCCAACAATCAGGAGTACAGCCGCCACAACACCGACTCCGAAGTGGATGAGCGCACTCTGCGCGAAATCTATCTGCCGGCCTTCGAAGCAGCGGTCACCCAAGCCCACGTCGATGCGGTAATGAACTCCTACAATCTGCTGAATGGCTCCCACGCCACGCAAAATGAGTTTCTGAACCTCAAGGTGCTCAAGGGCGAGTGGGGTTTTCAGGGCATTCTCATGTCGGATTGGGAGGCCACCTACGACGGTGTCGCCGCGGCCAATAACGGTCTCGACTTTGAAATGCCCTCCGCGCGCTTCATGAATGCCCAGACGCTGGTAGCCGCAGTCAAGAACGGCAGCGTCAAAGAGTCCACCATCGACGACAAGGTGCTGCGCCTGTTCCGCACTGCGCTGCGCTATGGATTCCTCGACCGTCCGCGATTCGATCCGGCGGACTCGACCTATTCGGTGGCAGATCGCGCCGTCGCTCTGGAGGGCGCCCGTGAGAGCCTGACCCTGCTCAAGAACGAGGGGCATATCCTGCCGCTCGATGCAGCCAAGGTCAAGACCATCGCCGTGATCGGTCCGGATGCCTACCCCGCGGTGCCCGGCGGCGGCGGCTCCTCGGAGTCCCAGGCCTTCGAGCCGGTCAGCATCCTCACCGGTATTGCCAACCTTGCCGGCCCCGGCGTGCACGTGCTTTATACCCGCGGTCTGCCCGACGTAAACGATGTCTTCCATGACACGCATTGGGAGGGCGGCATTCAGGCAGCGACCTTCCCGAGCAAAGACTTTACCGGCACCCCTGAGACCACGACGCCGGGAGCCATTGCCGACTGGAAGCCCGAAATGTGGGGCCCCGAAGACAAGACGCCGCGCAGTATCCGCTACACAGCGGCTTACAAGGCAGCCAAAGCCGGCAAATATCTGGTACTGGCCGCAGCAGCAGGCGAAGATGCCTTCACCGTTCAGCTCGATGGCAAGCAGTTGTTGGCTCAGCCTCACGCCGAGGGCCAGATTCCGCAATCGACCACCATCGATCTCAGCGCCGGACAGACCATCCACCTCGTCGCCGACTATCTGCCGCACTCACCCGGGGTTCGTTTTGGGCTGGGAATCGCCGATGAAGCAGGTCTCGTCTCCGACGACGCCAGAAAGTATGCCGCAGCAGCCGACATCGTTGTGCTCGCCGTGGGCTTCAATCCTTCCACGGAGAGTGAGGGCTTCGACCGCACCTTCACGCTTCCCTGGGGGCAGGACGCTCTCATCGAGGCGGTTGCGGCGGCCAATCCGCATACCATCGTCACTCTCACCGCAGGGGGTGGCGCAGATACCCGACGCTGGCTCAATAAAGTTCCCGCGCTGCTGCACACCTTTTATCCCGGCCAGGAGGGCGGCACCGCCGTCGCCGAGGTTCTCTTCGGCCAGCGCAACCCCGAAGGCAAGCTTCCGGTCAGCTTCGACCGCAGTTGGGATGAGAATCCCTCGGCCAGGTTCTACTACCCCATCAAGGGCGCGGACACCTCCCTGCACGTCGTTGAAAACGGCAAGCCGCCGGCGGACTACACCATCGGCCATTTGAAATACGAAGACGGCCTTATGGTCGGCTATCGTTATTGGACGACCACCGGGAAGCATCCGCTGTTCCCCTTCGGCTTCGGCCTTAGCTACACCACGTTCAGCTTCTCCAAGCTGTCGGTTCCGTCCACGGCCACATCGGGCGCCACCGTCGCGGTCAGCTTCGACGTAACCAATACCGGCAGCGTGGCCGGAGCGGAAGTCGCCCAGCTTTATGTCTCCGATCCATCCGCCAAGGCCAAGCGCCCCGAACGCGAGTTGAAGGGATTTGAGAAAGTCCGGCTCGCTCCGGGCGAGACCAAACACGTCACTCTCAACCTGGATGCCCGTGCTTTCAGCTACTGGGACGAGTCGGCCCACAAGTGGACCATCGATCCCGGCAAATTCGTCATCCATGTCGGCGACTCCAGCGAAAGCACGCCGCTGCACGCCGAACTGACTTTGAATTAACTTCACCGTGCGAACGACGAAACGGCCTGCCGCTGCACGCTGGCAGGCCGTTTCATTTGCTCCGACAGCTAAAACAAAGACTGGATCGCCGGTGTAATGGCACGGTCGAGTTGTTCCAGGTCGCGTGCTCCCTCGCCGGCCGGGACGGCGGGGAAAGGCCTTGCCCATTTTACATAGGCCAAGGTATAAGTCGCATGGAACGTTCCGGGATTAAAATCTAATTCAAAATCTGCAGCAGAGCGGCGCTGCCAATCGCCAATGCCAGGGCTACCGGCATGGCCAGCGCGCCAATTTTCAAGAACCTTCCGAAGCTCACATTGAGCCCCTCGCGCCGTAACGCAATGAGCCACAAAATAGTCGCCAGCGAGCCGGTAACCGAGAGGTTGGGGCCAAGATCGACAGCCATCAGCACAGCGTTGGCGATCAACCCCTGTACGTGAGCGGTCTCGAGCGTGCTGCCCGCGACCAGCCCCAGAGGAAGATTGTTGACCAGGTTGTTGCCGATGCCGACGACCACCCCTGTGAGCAGCGCCCCTGCGGTGGCCGGCAGCTTCTGCACCCAGGCAAGCGCGGCGCTCGTATACTGCAACGCGCCGATTGCGATGACCGCTTCTACGAGGATGAACAGTCCGGCCACCAGCGGCAATACGCTCCAACTGATTTCGCGCACCATGCGCACCGGATTAGTCTTCGCCTTGATGGTCGCAACACACGCGATGACCAGCGCGCAAAGGCATGTGGGCAATCCCAGGTCTTTGCCCATCGCCGAGGCCGCCAGCAGCACGCCGGAGATCGACAGGATGCCGGCCAGAACCAGCCTGCCGTTTCCGTTGAGCCGTTCGACCCCGGCACCGTTCGCAATGCCGCCCTCTAAATCGCGGCGAAAGCACCAGCGCAATACAAAGTAAGTCGCCACAATCGAGAGCAGCGAGGGCAGCGCGAAAGCGCCGAGCCAATGCAGCAGCGGCGGCATGTTGGAGTGGAAGACAACGAGATTCGCCGGATTGGAGATCGGCAACACGAAGGAGGCCGCATTGGCGATAAGAGCGCAGGCGAACAGATAGGGCAGCGGCTCCGCCTTCGACTTGCGCACCGCGGTCAGCACCGCGGGCGTGAGCACCACCGCCGTCGCATCGTTGGACATGAAGATGGTAACGACCGTCCCGACGCCATAGATCAGCGTGAACAGCCGCACCCGGGAACCGCGCGCATGTTCGACCGCAATCGAGGCCAGCCAGTCGAAGACCCCATACATCCGCGCCAGTTCGGAGAGCAGCATCATGCCGGCCAGGAAAAGATAAACATCCGTTCCCTCCGCCACCGCATGGCCGGCCCGGCGCAGCGGGATCAGCCGCAGCACAACCAGCAGCACGGCGCCCGCGCCGATCCAATAGACCTCGGCAATGCCGCGTGGACGCACCAGCATGCAAACAATGCTGGCGGCAACAATGAGGATCAGCAGCAGGTGCAGAATTGCAGGCGCAAACATCAGCCAGCTTCTCCCGTTCTATCGACAGTTCCAGATGCTGGAATCCATGCGCAAGAAAGGATCTGGAGAGTTCCTCTCTCTGCAACTCTCCAGCAAAAAAATAGCTTCATCCATACGTCAGATGCAGGCAGGTCATTTCCCTGCCGCCGCGGGCAAACCAACTTCCGCCGCCGGAGCCAGCGTGTGCGTACTCCACCAGCGCTGCTGCACCAGGTCCCAGCGGTCGGCGCGGTCGATCCACAATTGTGCGGAGCGGTCATAACGGGCCTGATTGTTGGCCAGCCAGTAGGGCCGGTTGTCGCGCAGCCATGCCTGCCGGTAGAGATCGCCCAGCAGCGTATAGCCGTCGCGGATATCATTCAATCGCCCGTTGTTGGAGCCGATTGTCTCCAGCGCTTCTTCCACATCGCTCCAGCGGCTCTTGTCCCCCGCCAGCGCCAGGGCCTGATTGTAAAGGGAGACACAATCGTCGGCGGATTGGAACTTGAGTCCGACAAAGTCGATGCGCCGCGCACCCAGTTCCAGCGCATCCAAGGCATCGGTGTTTTCGAGCTTGCCGGCTACCCGCGCCTCGGCCACCAGCGTGATGGCCCGCTCGGCATGAAGGCGCAAATCGTTCGCCACGGGCCGCAACTTGGCTGCCACACGCTGGCCTTCTTCCGAGAAAGGATCGAGCCAGAAATAGCTGTCCTGCGCGTCCTCCAAATCGGCTTTCTTGAGCGCGGCGTGGGCCGCCATCAGTTCCCGCTGCGCCTGGCTGATCTTACCCGTCGCATCACTGTGGAAGGCCTGCCCATAGGAGGCCGTGAATGCTTCTTCCGAACTCTCCCCCGCCTGCCAACCAGCCGCTGCGCCAAACAACACGCCAAACCAGTTCTGGTCGAAGAGGCCTTCGCCGTCATCGTTCCACACCGTGTTCAGCACGCCTGTCGAGCCCAGCTTTTGGCCGTCGCGCACAAAGGCGCGGATGTTGCCCAGCGCCTCATTGTTGTTCGGATAGAGCCGGCTCCAGTTGCTCACGCCCGGCGCCACCCAGGTTTCGAGGCCGGCCTTGGTGAAGGGCAAGATGATGGACGTGAAATCCGGCTTGGCATCGTATTCCCACGGAACGGCGATCATGTCCTTGGGCAGCGTGCCCACCAGATCGGGCGAGTTGACGGCAATGTCGCCCCAGAAAAGCAGTTGCTTGTGGTTGGGCGCAAGCGTGGTATGAATCTGTTTCAGAAAATCGAGATAGACCGCGCCAAGCCCGCGCTGCTTCACCGCATCGCGCGTTCTGCCCAGCCCCAGCTCAAAGGTTTCGTCCGCGCCGATGTGCGCATAGGGCCCTGGAAATACCGTAGCCAATTCGGCAAACCAGCTCCCGATCAGCGGCAGCGTACCGGCATCGCCGGGCGCCAGCACCGAGCCATGCGGAGCCTCGCCCAGAGCCGTGAACTGCTCGAACTTGAGCACATTATGCAAATGCCCGAACGACTCCTGCTCGGGGATAATCGTGATGTGATATTGGGCGGCATACGCCACCAGTTCCCGCCCCTCGTCCGGCGTCATGGCGCCGCCGGGGAATGCCGCAATCGCCGAACTCGCGTACGCGAATGTGTGCTCGAAATAAGGCGAAAAGATGTTGACCTTGTAGGCCGCCAGCGTGCGAATTTCGCGCTTCAAAAACTCCATGTTCGGCAGCGGCCCGCGCGACCAGTCGTCGGAGAGGCCGCGGTGCGCCATCGCCGGCCAGTCCCGCAGCGTAGGCGCCAGCAACACTGCATCTTTGCCCGATCCGCGCAGCAATTGCTTCACGGTTTGCGCACCATAGAAGAGGCCCGCGGAAGTTTCCGCCACTACGGCCAGCCCCGCTGCGCCGTCCGGCACAATTACGTAACCTTCGTCGTGCATGGCCGGGTCGCACTTGAGGTGATGCCGCGCCAGCAGTTCTTTGCCTGCTTCCGTCTCCGCACGTTCCAGCCGGATCACAGAGGGCGCGTTCGCCTGCACATCCACGCCCCGCACCGCGAATGACTGCTTCAGGTCGTGGGCTGCAAACTCGTCCTCCGCATGGGTCCCGAAAGCGAAGCTGACGCCTGCCGTACCCACAGGAATAGAGGCAACTGCCGCACACTCCCGCGGCGCGGGCACCAGGTGCAGGTCCGCACAGGCAGGCACGGCGGGTGTTGAGGTCTGTGCAAATGCACCGGCTCCGGCACACAGCCCAAGCAATGAAGCGATTGCAACATGAAGACGCATCGGCACTTCCCTTCGAGGGTGGAATCGAAGTCAGGCTAATTCATCTCCAGCCGCTGTGTATACCGGAAACCTCGGTTTCTACCGCAAGCTGGCCAGCGCCGGATACAGTTTGCGCCAGTGCGCATAGCCCGCTTTGTAGGCAGCCACGTCGGCGGCGTCCGCCTCAACGCGGCAGGCCACTTCGATTGCCTGGGCACAGGCCTCGTCCAGATTGGCCCAGTGGCCGGCACCGACCCCGGCCAGCAGCGCCGAACCGAAGGCTCCGCCCTCTTCCGCAGTCAGAATCTCGACGGTGTGTCCGTAAATGCCGGCTTGAATCTGCCGCCACAGCGAGCCGCGCGCTCCGCCGCCACCCAGGCGAATGCCCCGCACCGGAATTCCCAACTCGGCGAAGAGCGTAAAGGTATCCTGCAGCGAGTAAGCCACGCCCTCCAGCACTGCGCGGACAAAATGCGCAGCGGTATGATGCGTGCCGATGCGGGCAAAGCCGGCCCGCACTTCAGGATCGAGATGCGGCGTGCGTTCGCCGAGCAGATACGGCCCCCACTCCAGCCCCTCGCTGCCGGCCGGAACCTTCGCAGCCCCCGCGGTCAACGTGTCATAACTCTGGCTGGCAAAGAAGGTTTCTTTCAGCCAACTGAAGCTCAGGCCCGCCGACTGCGTTACGCCCATCACATGCCATAGGCCTGGAACCGCGTGGCAGAAGGTGTGCAAACGGCCCTTGGGATCTTTCGTGGGGCTGGCCGTTGCGGCAAACACCACTCCGGAGGTGCCGATAGTTGCCGAGACCGAGCCCGGCTGCAAGATGCCCATGCCAACCGCGCCGGCTCCCTGGTCGCCCGCGCCGGCAACCACCGGAGTCCCTGCCGTGAGTCCCGCGAGCCCCGCGGCGCTGTCGCTGATGCGCGCGCAAACCTCGGGCGACTCGTAGACCTTGGGCAGCCAGCTCTCGGGAATCCCCGCAGCCTCGGCCACCTCACTCGACCAGCGGCGATGGGTCACGTCCAGCAGCAGTGTCCCCGATGCCTCCTGCACGTCGATGGCATATTCGCCGGTCAGGCGATAGCGCACATAGTCCTTGGGACACATGATGTGGCGGGTCTTGGCGAAAATCTCCGGCTCGTGCTTCTTGACCCACAGCAGCTTGGTCAGCGTGAAGTTGGGCAGCGCCGGATTGCAGGTGAGTTCGATCAGGTGCTCGTAGCCAATGCGCTCATGCAGCCAATCGCACTCCGGCTGGGTGCGCGTGTCGCACCAGATGAGCGAGGGACGCAACACCGCGCCGTTTTCATCCAGCAGCACCGCACCGTGCATTTGGCCGGTCAGGCCGATGGCGGCAATGGGTTGGCGCGGCTCGGGCGCGGCGGCCAGAGCCTTGCGAATGGCGTCCTGCGCGGCTCTCCACCAGTCCTCGGGATCCTGTTCGGCCCAGCCGGGGTGGGGGGTGCGAAAGGGCGCATGTTCGCTCGATGCGCCACTGATCAGTTTGCCGGCTGCATCCACCACCACGGCCCGCGTGCCGCCCGTCCCTACATCCATTCCAAGAAACCACATGGCCGTACTCTCCATTGCGTAAATCGATTTTCTCAGCGCTCGCAGCATAGCAGGACAAGGTATTGAGGGGGAAGCCGAAAAGTCAAAAAATGAGGACGGGCGTGAGAGCGGAATCCTGCCCTGTCCGCGAAGGGGGCCCGGCGGTTTGTCTGAAGCCGGGCACATCGCCCGCCCCGAAAGACTCTCCTGCCCCGAGTCCCTCGTGTCTCTCCACGATTCCACAATATGGGATTTAGTGCCGAAGTGTGATCTTCCGCACATGCTGGATCTCAAGGGAAGACGAGAATGAAGGGGTAGGGCCGGACAGATAGTCCCAACGCCGGCCGGGAGAATGAACCTGATGAGCGATCTTGCCCCCCTTGCCGAGGCCGTAGCCGTCGATCCGTTGGTCGGCCATCCGGCGGATTACCATGTTTTTCACAAGTTTCTGGCCCGCTGTAAAGAACTGCCGGCCATCACCACGGCAGTCGTGTGGCCACTTTCTGAAGTCGCCCTGAAGGGTGCCGTCGAAGCCGCTCTCGAAGGCCTGATTGAACCGACGCTGATTGGCGACGAAGCCGAAATCAAGGCTTTGGCCGCGAAGATCGGCGTTGATGTGAGCAACTACCAGATTCTGCAGGCCGACTCCGAAGCCAAGGCCGCGGAACTGGGCTGCATCATGTGCCGCGGCGGCAATGCCCAGGCCATGATGAAGGGCAGCCTGCATACCGATGTCTTGATGAAGGCTGCGATGCAGAAGGACACCGGCCTGCGCAGTGCCAGCCGCATCAGCCACGTGTTCGTCATGGATACGCCGGCCTATGCGCGCACCCTGCTCATCACCGACGCCGCCATCAATATTGCGCCGGAGCTCGAAGACAAGATCCACATCATCCAGAACGCGATCAACCTGGCCCATGCACTCGGCATTCCCGAGCCCAAGGTTGCGCTGCTCTCCGCTGTCGAAACCGTGAACCCCAAGATTCAGTCCACGCTCGACGCCGCGGCTCTCTGCAAAATGGCCGATCGCGGCCAGATCGTCGGCGGCATCCTCGATGGCCCTCTGGCGTTCGATACGGCGGTCAGCGCCAAGGCTGCCAAGATCAAGCATCTGGTTTCGCCGGTGGCGGGTCAGGCCGATATTCTCGCGGTTCCCGACCTCGAAAGCGGCAACATGCTCGCCAAGCAGCTCGAATATCTCGGCGGAGCCCAGTTGGCCGGCATCGTGCTCGGCGCCCGCGTTCCTGTCATTCTCACCAGCCGCGCCGACTCGGCGGAGACCCGCCTCACCAGTTGCGCGGTTGCCATGCTGCTGCACTACGCGACGCATCCCTTCAAGGCATAACCCTCGTTCCTTCTGCAACAACCGACTGAGCGCCCATTCCTTCCAGGATGGGCGCTCGTTGCATTTGGAACCCCGAGAAAACTTTCTGCGCTTACCTGCATCCAATGAAGCGGGAGGGGAATGGTGTGTCTCCAATCTTCCTGATCTCCTTCCATAAAAGGAGTTTCGATGCCTACACCTACGCAAGAACCTGAATCGAAAACTGCCAAGCTGAACACTCCGGATGGATTTTCTTCTGAGAATATCCGGAATCTTTCCAGCGTGCTGAACGCCATGTTGGCCGATATTTTCGCCCTTTATCTCAAGACCAAGAACTTCCACTGGCACATGACCGGCCCGCACTTCCGCGACTACCACCTGCTTCTGGATGAACAGGCAACCCAGATTTTCGCCATCAGTGACGACATTGCCGAGCGCGTGCGCAAAATTGGCGGGACTACCCTTCGCTCCATCGGCCATATTGCCCGCCTGCAGCGAATAAGCGACAACGACCGGGAGTATGTAGGCGCCAAGGAAATGTTGCTGGAGCTTCATGCCGACAACCGGGCGTTGGTTGAGAGCATGCGCTCAGCCCATGAAGTGGCCTCCAAGGCCAATGACTATGCGACAACCAGCCTGATCGAAGTCTGGATCGATGAGGCCGAACGTCGGGCGTGGTTCCTTTTCGAAGCCACCCGCTAATTCCAGTTTCCCGGCCCAGGTTCATCCGCCTGAAGCTGATCCTACAAACGCGAAGGGCGCCGATCTCATCGATTGGCGCCCTTCGCGTTTGTATCTTTCATCCTGGAGAGAGACTTCTGTCTTTCCCCGCCCGCCTCAATCCATCGACATGGTCAACTGGTGGCGCACGTCGGCGCCGCGCACCCAGAAGATGACATCGGTGGCAATGTTCGAGGCGTGATCTGCAATGCGTTCGAGCGACCGTGACACAAACAGGCCGTTCATTGCCTGTTGCGTGCAGTTGGGCCGCTCCTGGATGAGCTTGAGCAGGTCGGTGTGGGCGCGGCGGTTCATGCGGTCGATCTCGTCGTCCATCTCGCGCACCGTATCGGCAAGGCGGGCGTCGCCATCGAGCAGCGCCTGGACGGCCGACCGGATCATGCGGCCGGCAAACTCGCCCATCGCGGCAAAATCCACCGGCAACTCAATCGGCTCCTTATCCAGAGCCTCGCTGGTGCGGCGTGAAACGGCCATCGACTGGTCGCCAATCCGCTCCAAATCGCCATTAATCTTGATGACCGCCAAGATAAATCGCAGGTCGATGGCCATGGGTTGCTCTTTGGCGAGCAGTTCATAAGCCATCTCGTCCAGTTCCCGCTGTGCGGTGTTGATGGCGGTTTCATTCTGCTTCACATATTGACAAAGGCCCTGGTCACGCTGCAGATAAGCGTCTACCGCAGACTCGACGGCCTGCTGCGCAAGGGCAGCCATGGCAAGGAGCTTGTCTTTAAGCTCGGCGAGCTGCTGCTGAAAATGAATGCGCGGCACGAGAGTTTCTCCTTATACGATTGTGCACCATGGTGTGTTACCAGAGAGCAAAAATGCGAAGCCGCACCAGAATCGTCAAGTTTTTCCGGGGCAAATCCCAATGCGGGCATTACCAGGCACGCTTCAATTAGACGCGCAATGCGCGGGTTCGATGTTCTAGGCTAGAGAATTATGGACGCACCCCATTCTTCTTCTCACCCGATGTTCACCCTCAATCCCGCCGAATGCGAGCCGCACCAGGCCTACAAAATCATGTCCGGCATCATCGTGCCGCGGCCCATTGCGCTCGTTTCCACGGTGGATAGAGACGGCATACCCAATGTAGCCCCTTTCAGCTTTTTCTGCGGCGTCGGTTCCGTGCCTCCCTCCTTGTTGTTCTGCCCTGCGCTGCATGTCGGGGGAGCCGAAGGCGCCGACATGCGCAAAGACACCCTGCGCAACGTGGAGCAGACAGGCGAATTCGTCGTGAATGTGGTCAGCGACGCGATTGCCGCCGCCGCCAACGCGACCGCAGCCAATGTGGCTCCTGGCGTAAACGAGTTCGAGTTGGCGGGGTTGACCCCGCTGGCCAGCGAAGCTGTGCGCGCGCCGCGTGTGGCCGAGTCGCCGGCCCAGATGGAGTGCAAGCTGCTTCGGGTGATCTACACCAGCGAGAAACCGGGCACCGGCGTCATCGTGCTGGGTGAAGTGGTGCGGTTCCATGTGCGCGAAGAGCTGGTCGACAACTTCCGCGTCGATCCCGCCGGTCTGGATGCCATTGGCCGCATGGCCGGCAGCACCTGGGTACGCACCCGCGACCGCATCGAGATTGTCCGCCCCGAGTAGGACAAGCTCTCCGGCTTACGTGGCGGTCAGTTCGCTGCCCTTGGCCTCGCGGCCGAGCAACGCGAGCATGGCCAGCAAAAGCGCCACGACGACCACTGTAACTGCAAGCACTGCGGGATAACTGCCCCAGCGCTCGGCGGCCAGGGCTTGCGCTTTGCCGTTCCACGACGTAATCAGGCCGCCCAACTGGTAGGCCAGCCCCGGCGCAGTGGCCCGAACCGGCGCCGGGCAAAGTTCCGTGAGATAGGCCGGCACCACGCCCCACGCCCCCTGCACCATAAACTGCATGAGCACCGCGCCGATGCCCAGGGTGAGCGCGGAGTGGCCATAGGCATACAGCGGAATGACGGGAATCGCCAACAGCGTTGCGGTGATGATGGCCCGCTTGCGGCCCCATTTCTCCGACAGCGTCCCAAACACGAAGCCGCCCCCCATGGAGCCGAATCCGTGGAGCACGCCGATCAGCCCCACCGTCCCCGGCGACAGCTTCGCCTGCACCGTGAGAAAGGTTGGATACACGTCCTGGGTGCCGTGCGAGAAGCTCATGAAGGCCGTCATCAGCACCACGAGAAACAGGAATGTCGGCAGAAAGGCCAGCAAACGCGTCGGTTCCTTCACCGCCGCAATCCCGGCAATCCGTGCCTCACGCCTCCTGGTCGCTCCAGACAGCCAGACCGGCGACTCCTCCACCTGCGACTGCACATAAAACACCAGCAGAGCAGGCGCTGCGCCCAAAATAAACAGCCCTCGCCAGCCAATGGCATGGAAAAAGAGAGCGAAGGCGCCCGAGGCCAGGATCGACCCCATGGCATAGCCCTCCTGCAAGATGCCGGAGAAGGTGCCGCGGCCCTCTTTCGGCAGCGTCTCGAAGGTGAGCGCCGCACCCACGCCCCATTCGCCGCCCATGGCGATGCCGAAGAGCGCCCGCAAAATCAGCAGCACGGTCATCGAAGGCGCAAAGGCACAGGCCAGCTCGATCACCGAGAAGCTGAAGATGTTTGCCATCAGGATCGGGCGGCGGCCGTAGCGGTCGGCCAGCATCCCGAACAGGATTGCACCCACCGGCCGGAAGGCTTGCGTCAAAAACACGGCGGCGAGCACGGCCGAAGGCTTGGTCCGGAACTCCGCGGCAATCGCCGGAACGCAGAAAATCAGGATAAAAAAATCGAGGCTGTCAAGGGTCCAGCCGAGAAAGGAGGCGACGAACGTGTGCCGCTGGGTCCGGGTCAGTTGGCGGAAGTTGCCGATCACAGACATAGCCGGGAGCATAACAGACAGGAGGATCGCCCTGGTTGGCGTCCGGAGAGAAAAAGAAATAATTGTTGCAACAAATAGTTATCTGCCGCACTCTAATCCCATAGCATCGTCTCCCGGTTGGGAAACGGGAAGCGATGTCGCTGCACAGGGCACGGCGGCCAAGCGCCTGCTGGTTGGCCCTTCGCTGCTCTTTCCCACCGGCCCCTCCCGGCCCTCTATCGAAAGGAACGTAAACGATGAAGCGTTTGGCATTCGTGACCGGCATTCTGGCGCTGGCAGCTCCCCTGGCTTTGGCACAGACCTCCACCTGGGCCATCGACCCGGCCCACAGCGAAGTTGACTTCAGTGTTCGGCACATGAGCGTCTCCAACGTGCATGGCCGCTTCGGCAAAATCCAGGGCAACATCCTGTTGGACGAGGCGGATGCCACCAAGTCCAGCGTCCAGGTAACCATTGACATCACCACACTGGACACCGGCGAAGCGCCCCGCGACACCCACATCAAGAGCCCCGACTTCTTCGACGTAGCCAAGTTCCCGACCGCCACGTTCGCCAGCACCGGCGTCGCCAAGACCGGCAGCCATCTGAAGGTAACCGGCAACTTCACCCTGCACGGCATCACCAGGCCGGTCGAACTGGATGTGGATGGCCCCAGCGCAGCAGTTCCTGGCATGGACCACAAGCCCCATTCCGGCTATTCGGCCACGACCACGATCAATCGGAAGGATTTCGGTGTCGGACCGAACTTTACGGCTGCGGTGGTGGGCGACGAAGTCAAGCTGACGATCGAGTTGGAAGTGATCAAGCAGTAAGCAGAATCAGGGTGTAACCAACGGAATCTATTGGATGAAGGCAGCGCCTGCCGCCTTCATCCCTCCTCCGCGCAGGCTGCAACCATCCAGGGGAAACTGCAATGGCCGGACTCAAGAACGAAATCGTGCAGCAACGGCCCTTTTCCAGCCTGGAGGAGGAAGTGCTCCTGAATCTCATGCGGACCGCCGATTGCCTGCAACGGGCCATGCAGCGCAAGACCCGCCACTGGGGCATTACATCCACGCAATACAACGTCCTGCGGATTCTGCGCGGCGCACAGCCGCAAGGCCTGACCTGCTCCGCCATCGGCAGCCGCATGATCACCGCCGAGCCGGATATCACCCGCCTGCTGGGACGCCTGAAGACTCTCAAGCTGATCCGCCAGCAGCGCGACCGGCATGACCGGCGCGTAGTCTGGACGCAGATTTCCGCGGCAGGATTGGCCTTATTGCAGGAGATGGATCCGGCCGTCGAGCAGTTCCCCAAGAGCATGCTGGGGCACTTGGACGGCGCGGAATTGACGGAACTGATCCGTTTGCTGGAGTCGGCGCGCAGCCACTGCGCTGATTCACTGGCGCCGGTGATCTGCACCGGTGAAAATTCCTGCCATTCGTCGGATTGCCCCGCGGTACAACAGCCTGTCGGCGAATAGCCCGCTGGCGATGGCAGCCTGTACGGGCTGGGAATTTAGAGGCTTGCTATCGGGAAGCGAGCTTTGGGTCGGCAAGATCTTCTTCGGCATCCGCCCGGATAATTTTATTGTGCAGGCAATAGAGGGCCAGTTCGAGCCGGTCGGAAACACCCAGCTTGTCATAGATCTTGCGCAGGTAGTTCTTGATTACCTGTTCGGTGGTCCCCAGTTGAAAGGCGATTTCTTTGTTGCGCTTGCCCTGGGTAATGCAGGTGATGATCGACATTTCCTTGGGCGAGAGCCGGGGCTGATTGCGCGGATTGACCAAGGCTGCCGCCTGGGCCCGATACGCTTCAATCACCCAGTTGACCGATTGATTGTCGATCCAGGTTTCGCCCGCCGCGATTCTGCGCACGCAGCGCACCAGCAGATCGGGTGAAATGGACCGGGAGATGATGCCCCGCACCCCTCGCCGATAGAGTTCCACGGTGTGGTTCTCATCCGCCGCCACGGCTTGCACGATCAGCTTCACATCCGGAGCAATCCGCAAAAGCTCGGGGATCGCATTCGCAGTCCCGGCCAGCAGGCCGCCCTCCAGAAGAACGACGTCGGTAGGATAGCGAACAATCGCCGCATGAAGATTCTCAAGCGAATCCGCTTGGGCCACGACCCGAAGATCGTCTTCGAGCGCAAAGACCTTGCGGATGCCTACACGGTAAATCGCCTGGGAATCCGCAAGGATAATGCGGATCGTCCCGGGCTTCACCGGTACGTCAGGAATCTCGCCATCTGGGGAATCGTCGAAGAAATCCATAGAGTTAGCTGCCCAGCCAACACGGGATCTCACTGCTCCGCAAATTGATACTCGTCGATTGTGGCGGCAGCCTGATACTGTGATTGGCTTATGCAGCAGCGTACCACACGTCCACTGCAATGAACCAGAACATCGTGCGGCGTACCAAGCACTGCACCTGGCATGCGGAGTGAAAAATTGATGTTCAGCCCCACCTGCAGCGGCGTGGACATCTCGAAAAGCACACCGCTGGCCGAGACATTCCGGGTAAGCGCCCCGAACTCCGCTGTTCCTGTGGAGAGCACAACCGGCAGCGCAAGCGGAAAACGAACCGCGCACCGCACCTCTTGCCCCGCAGCGTGCGACTGGGAGTGCCGGGGCAGAACCATCAGGCCGGATTTCGCTACATTATTCATAAACAGATCCCGTGTCCATACAGGCTCACATGGCAACTGTAGCGGAGTCTGGTCGCAAAGCCCACGGCACGAAAGTTTTCTACTAAGTAACTATTCGAGCAGCTTGCCCCGTTCGGCTGTCGGCAAGGGGGAAAGCGCCGCCGGGGCGCCCTGGTTCTTATGCAAAACTGCCGCGCAAAACGAGTGCTCGGCTCGGGAATCAACGGCTTCTCCTCGGAAACCGGCAGCGGCAGCGACTGGGGAAGCGTGTAACTCAGAAAGTATGTCGGGATGCAACGTTCAATGCGGAGGGGTGTGTTCGGTACATCTCTTCTACCGGCGAAGCTCGTCATTAGTCACAGGAACGATCTTGTATTTCTCTAGCTCTTGCGTCCGCATCGGGCAAGGACATGACAGGTTCGGAGTTTCGCGCGATTGTTTTCCTATTTTGAAGATATAGAATCCCGAGTTACTCCTGAAAATCACATAAAAAGCGCCCTTTCTGGTAGCCCCCCTGATCCTTTTGGGTTACTCTTGCCGTGCTAAGTCTATTTCCATCACTTAAGGAGCTTACTCTCATGACTTCGATCTCGACCAAGATTTGCAGTGTTGCTGCTGGCGCCATTTTGGCGGTCTCCACCCACTTCGCAGCCGCTTACCCGGCCTATCCGATGCCCCAATTTCCCAGACTCCATAACGCTGCTGCCAGCTTCTATCCGGCTTACCCCATGCCCCAGTTCCCCAAGCTGAAGACCGTCGCTGCCGCTGCATATCCGGCCTATCCGATGCCGCAGTTCCCAAAACTCCATAACGCTGCTGCCGGCCTCTATCCGGCTTACCCCATGCCCCAGTTTCCTAAGCTGAAGACTGTCGCTGCCGCTGCGTATCCGGCCTATCCGATGCCCCAATTTCCCAAACTCCAGATCGTCGCTGCCAGCCTCTATCCGGCTTACCCCATGCCTCAGTTCCCGAAACTGAAGACCGTCGCCGCCGCGTACCCCGCCTATCCGATGCCGCAGTTCCCAAAGCTCGATACCGAGGCGAACCACGCGACAAGCCTGGTGTAACGTGGGCGAGACAAAATTCGCTGCTACACTCAATGCATCGCGTCGATGATGTAAGGCTGGATGCTGACGGTGAGTCTGGACAACACACTTTGGTTCGCCTGTTTTTTGGCTGAAGCAGCAGTCATTGGGCTGCTTATCCATCGGCGCGCATGGCGGTCGCTGCCGGTTTTCTGCATGTATTGTGTCTGGGCGATGCTCAGCGACGCCGTGGCATACCCCATATTGCGTTTTTCCCCAGGCAGTTATCTCACCGCCTACCTGGCCGGAACCATCGTGGATTCAGCCTTGGAGTTCGGCGTTCTGGTCGAGTTGGTCTGGTCGGTTCTCCGTCCCTACTGGACGTCTCTGCCACGCCGCGCGCTGCTCGCGGTTTGCCTGCTGATCGTCGCCCTTGGGGCTGCGATCTGGCCCTTTGCCGGGATTGCCGGCTTTGGCAGTTTGCCTCCCGAATGGCATCTCCTGCTGCGTCTGCAGCAAACCTCGTCCATTCTGAGGATCGTGTTTTTTCTTCTGCTGGCCGGATGCAGTCGCTTGCTGTCGATCGGATGGCGCAATCGCGAACTCCAGATCGTCACCGGGCTCGGCTTTTATTCGCTCATCAGCTTGGCCGTCGCCATGCTTCATACGCATCAGGCCCTCGGTCCTCAGTATGTCCGCCTGAACCAGATCGTCGTCGCCAGCTATCTCTGCTCATTGATCTACTGGGCCGTGAGCTTCTCCCAAAAAGAAGCTGAGCGGCAAGAGTTCACTCCGCAGATGAAAACTCTGTTGCTGACTGTTGCCGGAACCGCCCGCGCCGCGCTCGCTCCCTCTTCTGTACCAAAGCTGAGAAAGCCGGGCGAGCCCTGAACCTCTCAATGCTGGATCATGAGCAGACAGCCTGCTCATGATCTCACCCGCGTCACGGACGCTTTAAAGCCTGCGCCAGTGGGCAATTATGTGGCAGAGACTGCTCACGGCAGAGCTACAAGTTACTTAGGTGCATTAGCCTATTGGGTGCTTAATTTAGCCTGGAAAGTTACTAAACCGCAAAAAATCAGTGCACTTTGGGCCAGTTTTCTGTTACTAGTAGGAACAACAGAAGCTAACCGGGGTGAGTTGATGAGTTTTGTGGTTACCGAATCCCGGCCCGAGGATCACCAATGATTCTGCCCTTACTTCAAATCACAGCAGTTTCAGGCGTAGCTATTTATCTGGGCCACTGGAGAATTGGAGTGCGTCGCCGCAATGCACAATCGTGGGATTCCCTGCTGGCGCGACTTCGTCCCGATTGGAGCGCCCGCGAGCTCAGCGAGCATTTCCTCTGGGAAGAGGGGGTGGACGCGACTCCCGACGATGCCTGGCGGCGTATGGACGGGGCCAAAGGCCTCTGGGTCATCTATCAAAATGCGCGGGTCATGCTGGAAATGGCCGATTATGCCGCCCAGCATAGTGACAACGTGGACCGCGTCGTCCTGGAGACACTGCGCAGCGATGCCATGCAGATTCGGCTTTGCGTAATGATGGCTCTGGCTCAGTACGCATTCAGCCATGCCAGCGAAGGTGTCCGCGTCAATGCATTCCGTGCTGCTTCGATGTATACAGGGATGGCGGCCCGGATGACTCGGCTCATCCAGGAACATGCGGCTCTCATTCTTCCCGACTTTGTTGCTGCTATGTAGCTTGAGCGCGGCCTCCCCAAATTGGCAAAGCCCCCGGTTTCAACCGGGGGCTTTGCTTTGTACGCCGATCTCCGGCTCTTGTTCGCCGAACTTACGCCGGGTTGGCCGCTAAAAATTGGTTGATCCGTCCGTATTCCTGCGCAGACAAACGGAACTCAAGCGCGGGCACCAACCCTTCGACCTGCTGCCCGCTGCGCCCACCCACAATGGCGGCTGTAATCCCCGGGTGATGCAGCGTCCAGGCCACGGCCACCACACCGGGGCTGACATTGTGGGCGCTGCCAATCTCGCGCAGCAGTTCCACAAGCTGTAAATTGCGGCTCAAACGCGGCTCGTTGAATTCAACCGCGCGGCGGCGCCAGTCGTCGGCCGGCAAAGCAGCCACCCGCTCCGCCGTCATTTTGCCGGTCAGCAGTCCTGAAACCATGGGGGAATAGTTGATCACGCCAATGTTGTTGGCCTGGGCAAAGGGAAGAATCTCCTCTTCGATCGCGCGGCGCAGCATGGAATAGGGAGGCTGCAGGCTGGTGATAGGCGCAATCTTCTGCACGCGCTTCATCTGCTCGACCGAAAAGTTGGAGACGCCAATCCAGCGAAGCTTGCCCTGCTCTCGGAATTTGGCCAGCGTTTCCCAGCCCTCTTCAATCTCCTGCTCCGGATTGGGCCAATGAATCTGATAGAGATCGATTGTCTCGACACCCAGCCGGCGCAGCGAGTTTTCGATCTCTTCGGCGAGGGAAGCGGCTTTGAGCGACCGGTAGATGCTGCGGTCCTCATGCCAGCGCATCGAGCACTTGGTGAAAACAAGCGGCTTGTGCGAGGTAGTCTTCAGAGCCTTGCCGACGATCTCTTCGGAGTGGCCGAGGCCGTAGATGGCCGCCGTATCGATCCAGTTGATGCCCAGATCGAGGGCGCGGTGAATCGCGTCAATGGATTCGCTGTCTTCCTGAGGTCCCCAGGCGAATTCCCAGTTGCCGCCGCCGATAGCCCATGCACCAAAACCGATGGGCGTTAAATGAAGGTCAGAGTTGCCGAGGGTGCGCAGAGCGGGTGAAGGGGTTGTTGTCATATCACCTAGATAGATGTGACGGCGTGCAGCATCGCTGCAGGAATTGCAGGCAAAATCACCTCTCCGGAGCCCTCGGGAAGCTGTTTCGCCCCTTGCCCATTGCGCTTCGCGTTGCCACACAAGCAAAAGAATTTATGCCGGGACCCAAAAAGCGGCCTTCGCGTATGAGTTGCCAAAAGCGAAGGGACACCGGAAATTTTCCCGTCCTGCGGGGTACAAATTTCAGAAAATCACAGGGTCGAAACCTGCAACAGGGCATCGAAGATTCGCTTGGTAAGCCTCTTAATCACGTCTTGTTCAGAAAGACTCGTTCCCAATTGGGCTTCGAGCACCAGGCCGGAGATGATGGGCTGCAGGGCCTGGATCGCGACCACGCGGCTAATCGCATTCTTTCCTTTGCCGGCGGCTCCTAGTACGTTGGCAAAACGGCTTTCACTGTCCTGCACGAAGATTCCTGTATAGATGCCCTGAAGCCGCTTTTTTGATTCGTGATGGCGCATCGCGAAAAGTTTGAACTCCAGCAAAAGAAGAGACCATGCATGGTCTTCAGCGCGCTTCAGATAAAAACTTCGAAGAGCCTCGATGTTTCCTGCCACGCTCGTCGATCGGGCAAGCTGTTCTTCCATCTGAGCCCGATAGCGACAAGTGCGGTCTTCAATCAGCGCAAGAAAGATATCCGCCTTGCTCTTGAATTGACCGTAGATTGCGCCCTTGGTGCGGCCGGCAAGGGCGGCAATCTCTCCCAGTTC
>JAATGG010000063.1 GCA_015654835.1 Terriglobales bacterium | reverse complement strand
TTCTTTCTTACCTCGGCGGCCATCGGCATCCTATATAAGGAGAACGCTTCGATCAGCGGCGCCGAGGTGGGCTGCCAGGGCGAAGTGGGTGTAGCCTGTTCCATGGCTGCCGGAGGACTGACTGCGGCCATGGGCGGCACTAACGGACAGATCGAACACGCTGCCGAGATCGCCATGGAGCATAACCTGGGCATGACGTGCGATCCTATCGGCGGACTGGTGCAGATTCCCTGCATCGAACGCAATGCCATGGGCGCAGTCAAAGCCGTTCATGCTTCGCGTATCGCGTTGAACGAGTGCGAGGCGCACAAGGTCTCTCTCGACCAGGTCATTCGCACCATGTATCTCACGGGCCTTGACATGCAGTCGCGCTACAAAGAAACGAGCCTGGCCGGTCTCGCGCTTAATATCATCGAGTGCTGAGTCGGGCAGAACCGAAGGCGATGCGGCGGCATCGAAGAAACACGGCTTAGCTGGAATGGCTATAGCGCAATCGAGAGGAACTTCGCATTGCAGACGCCCGAGAACAGCCCCATGAACACGCCCTTCCCCGATGATGCGGAGGAACTGACTCCGAAGCAGCACTCGATTGCGCCCGCATGGCACACTATCGTGCTCGTGATCGGCATTCTGGCGTTCTCCTTCCACGGCGCGGCGCATTTCGCTCTGCCGCACGGGCCGGTCAATCGGCTTGAGACCTATGAATCCACCGCGGCGATGGAGTTGTTGCTGTTCGGCTGGGTGGGACTCGGTTTGTACCTGAGAAGAATTCCCATCCGCTCGCTGCTTGGCTTCATTCCTGGAGATGCGCGCTCGATTGCTACGGACCTGGGCATTGCGATTGTGTTCTGGATTGGGTCACTGGCGATCCTCGGCACGGTCGGTATTCTCTGGACAAGTGTTGAGGCGGCGCTTACGCACCGGCAACCGCTGCATCCTGTCGCACAGACGTTTGCGCCCGATCCGACACAGCAACAAACCCTTCGCACCCTGGAGCAATTGGCTCCCTCCAACGGAGAGGAGATCGCCGGTTGGATCGTGCTCTGCATCCTCGTCGGCGTTCTTGAGGAGATTGTCTTTCGCGGTTATTTGCAGATCCAGTTCATGGCGTGGGCGCGCGGCAACGCGGCAGCGGGCGTGGTGTTTTCAGCGTTGGTCTTCGGCGGCGCGCACGCTTATCAGGGGCTGCGCAACATGGTTTTGCTGGCGGTGTTCGGCGCGCTCTTCGGTGTGCTCGCGCTCTATCGCGGCAGCCTGCGCGCGGGCATGTTTGCGCATAGCTGGCAAGATATCGTCGCCGGTTTAGTGCTGATGCTGCTCAAGTCCTATCACTTTATTTAGGCATTCAATGCGATCGTCGATTCAATACGAAAATGATTGTTGCCACTTTTTCCACGTTTGCTTCTTTTTTCTCTTGACACCGCTCCATCCTGAATCTATACATTCCTCAACTGCAATATAACTATTGCAGGTTCGATGCAAAATCATCGAAAGGGAGAATAGGCAAATGGCAACCAAAAAGGCAGCCAAAAAAGCACCCGCGAAGAAGGCCGCAAAAAAGGCCACGAAGAAAAAGTAGCGGACTATCCAACCAAAAAGGCAACACTCTAGGGGGACGCTTTTAGCGTCCCCCTCAGTGTTTTTAGGACAAGGTAAACTCGGGGAAGAAGGAAAGGTTTTTGAGAAAGCTATGACACGCCGCCGTTGGATTGCCGAGCATTGGGACGAAGCCACCGCCAGCATCGTGGGTGCGCAAGCAGAGCACATGATTCGCGTATTGCGCGCACAGCCGGGGATGGAAGCCGATGTCGTCGCGGGCGGTCACGTCTTTCACGCCGAGGTTGTCGCCATCACGCCGGGGCCGTCCGCTTCGGGCGCTGCCGCAACAAGCGCGACAAGCGAGGTCCGCTTCAATCTGATTGCCGAGATCCAGGCGGAGCCGGCGCTGCCCGTCACGCTGGTCATCTCCGTGTATAAGTTCGATCACATGGAGTGGGCTATCGAGAAAGCTACCGAACTGGGCGTTGCGGCCATCGTTCCGGTGATCGCGCGGCGGACCGAGAAACATTTGGCGCAGGCCGCGGCGAAGCGTGCGGAGCGCTGGCGTCGCATTGCGCATGAGTCGGCCAAGCAGTCGCGGCGCTCCGACATTCCGCTCATCCACGATCCGGCTCCGCTGGCTGCGCGCGTGCGTGCGGCGGCGGAGGCAACGCGCATCGTGCTCGCCGAGCAGGAGCGCTCGACCACCCTGCGCAGCATTGTTGAAGAAGCTGTGGCCGCGGCGCAGAGCGAGACTCCGCCTCTGGAGATTGCGATTGGTCCGGTGGGCGGATGGGCTCCGGAAGAAGAAGCGCTGTTCGATGCGAATGGCTGGCGCGCCGCATCGCTGGGCCCGCGCATCCTGCGCGCCGAGACCGCCGCCATATCGGCGCTCGCGGTGGTGGCTTCATTTCTGGAATGAGAATTGGGAGCGAAAGGAATTTGCTTTTCTAAATCGAAGACAAGAGAAAGCCCTGCGTCGCTGATGAGATGGAGGGCTTTCTGCTTACAGCGACACCCCGCGCTTCCACGGAATGAAGTCATGTTGGCCGAGCATCTCGGCTTTGGTCGACCGTTGCCCGCTGGCGACTTCAATGCAAAAATCGAGCAGCGTCTCCGCACATTCAGCGATGGTCGTCTCGCCGGTGACGATGCCGCCTGCGTTGAAATCGATGATGTCGCCCATGCGTTCGGCAAGCGTGGAGTTGGTGGCGATTTTTACCACCGGCGCTACCGGGTTGCCTGTGGGCGTGCCCAGTCCCGTGGTGAAGAGAACGAGATTCGCCCCGGCGCCGGCCTGCGCCGTCACGCACTCCACATCGTTGCCCGGCGTGCACAGCAGGCTAAGTCCCGGTGTAGTGGCATACTGCGGAAAGTCGAGCACGTCGCGCACCGCAGCGATGCCGCCCTTGCGCGCCGCTCCTGCGGACTTGATGGCGTCGGTAATCAGGCCGTCCTCGATGTTGCCCGGCGACGGATTCATCTCGAAGCCAGAGTGAACGGCCTTGGCGCGCGCGGAGTAGGCCTGCATCAGATCATAAAATCGTTGGGCCAGTTCGTCGGTGGCGCAGCGGTTGATCATTTCCTGTTCTACGCCGTGCAATTCGGGAAATTCGGAGAGCAGCGTCTTGCCTCCCACTTCGCCCAGCAGGTCGGAGAGGTAACCGATGGCAGGATTCGCCGAGATGCCGCTGAATCCATCGGAGCCGCCGCATTTGAGTCCCACGGTCAGTGCGGCTAGTGGAGCGGGCGTGCGCGTAATGCGGTTGGCTTCGGCCAGGGCGGCGAAGGTCTGATCGAGTGCGTCGCCCATCAGCTTGGTTTCGCGGCCCGACTGCTGCTGATCGAAGACCAGCACCGGCTTGCGCAGTTCCGGATCGCGAGCGCGCAGCTCGTCCATCAACATGCTGGCTTGCGCGTTTTGGCAGCCGAGGCTCAACACCGTGGCGCCCGCAACGTTGGGGTGATGGATGTAGCCGGCCAGCAGTCCGCAGAGCGCTTGCGCGTCTTGCCGCGTGCCGCCGCAGCCGCCCTGGTGGGTGAGAAAACGGATGCCGTCGATGTTTTGAAAGACGCGTTCTGACTGCGCATCAGCAAAGGCCTCCGCCGCGTTGTGTCCGTTGCCACTGGCTTGCTGCCGCACCAGTTGGCGCACATGCTGGCGATAGCTGTTATGGGCGCTGCCATAACCAAGTTCTTCTTCCAGCGCTTCTTTCATGCGCTCCACATTACGGTTCTCGCAAAACACCAGCGGCAGCACCAGCCAATAGTTGCGCGTGCCTACCTGGCCGTCGGCGCGGCGATAGCCCATGAACGTGCGCTCGGCCCACGGCGTTGCATCCGGCAGCGTAAACGAGACAGGCTGGCGCACCGCGGAGTATGCGCCTGCACGATGACGCACATTGCGCGTCGAGAGCAGGCCGCCGCGCGGGACGGCCTGGGTAACTTCACCGACGGTCATGCCATACATCGTGATAAGGTCGCCGGGATTTAGATCGGCGAGCGCCAGTTTATGTTTCGCGGGAATGGCTTGCGTGACGGGGCAGGAGGCCCGCAAAGACGATGGGCCGAAATGCACGACCGTCCCTGCCGTGAGTGGAGAAAGAGCCACCAGAACGTTGTCGCGCGGATCGAGTTGCAGAACATTTTCAGGCATCGGCGATGTTTCCTTATAAGGACCCGGGCCGCCGTTCGAGCAGCG
>JAATGG010000177.1 GCA_015654835.1 Terriglobales bacterium | reverse complement strand
GAGGCCAGCACGAGGCACCAGGCGGCCTTCTGCGCCAGGACGTTGCGGACCCGGAAGATGCGCAGACCCACCGCGACTGCCAATCCAACGAGGAGTGAACGCAGGGCTGCTTCGAGGAAGAGGGGAATCATTGAGCCTCCTTTTTGGCGGGTGGAGCGGATTTTTGTGCAGCGGCAATACGGTCGGCCAAACGCTGGAGTTCGCCGCGGTCGAGCACCTTGGAATCGACCATGCCGACGAGCAGCGTTTCGACCGAGCCCTCGCAGAACCAGTCCACGATGCGCTTGACTGCCCGGCCTGCGACGCGCTGACGCGACTCGGCAGGACGGTAGACGAAAGTGCGGTCATCGACGCTGTGTGCGAGATAGCCTTTTTCTTCAAGACGGCGAAGGACGGTGCGGACAGTGGAGTCTTTAAGCGGACGGTCGAGGTCTTCTCTCACCTGGTCCGCAGTGACAAAGCCATGGCGCCAGACAATGAGCAGAACATCGCGTTCGAGTTCCCCCAGTTCGGCCGGATCGTGAGGCGGAGTCGCGTTACCCTTCATAGTGTTACTGAATGTAACACACAAGACTGGAGAGCGCGCAAGTAAATTTTTATGCAGCTTTTGGGAGCGAATGAGGGGAAGGAAAGTCAGCGGCAATGCGGACTATGGCAGTACCGAAATCTTAGCAAACTGCGAACCGGCGACGGGCCGCGCGAGGCTTTTTGAGCGGATCCCTGGTGTCTCTCGTCCTCATATTGCACTTTCCAGCGCGAAAATGCGAAATGAATGGGAAGGCGGACTCTGCTCCGCCTTGCCCTCGCGGCCTTCAATCTGTGGGGATCCATAAGGAGAATTACCTTGAGGAAACAATTACTCATACTCGGCAAACTATCCGTGATCGGACTCGCTGTACTTCTTGGTGCAGCTCTTGGCCGGATCCGTTCTCCCCAGTCCATCGTCCACGCTCAAGACAGGTTTACCGGCGTGGTTAATTGCGTCGCAGTGGTTCCAAAATCGTGGGGCAACTTCAAGGGTGGATCTACCTATGGGCTTGCATTTCAGGATAAGGACGGCAATGTCCGTTTCATTCTGCATCCCTCATGCGGCAGCGTAAACTCGCCCATGGAACCGCCCGCCGCCCCCATCGATCTTGAGATCGAGCGCAAATAAGACTATTCGCCGTTCTGGCCGATTAAGCGGCAGAGGACGAGTTATCGAGTGGGCATCGCTTTCAATTTTCACTGCTGAAATGGCGATGCATTCCGGCTTTCCTCAAAAGATCCTCTTGCCGGCCAAATGGATTGGCGATAATGGCAAGGTATGGTGAGAAGGCAAACTCCGGAGCAGATGATCCAGCGAGGCTTGAAGTCCTCGCTTATTGGCATTGGGTTCAACTTTTCCCTCGCCCTGCTCAAATGCAGCACCGGCTTCATTGGGCATTCTTTTGCCTTGATCGCAGATGGCATCGAGTCCTTGTCCGATGTCATCAGTTCCAGTGTGGTCTACCTCGGTTTGCGCCTGGCCATCAAACCGCCCGATGAAGATCATCCCTATGGTCATGGAAAAGCCGAGCCCGTAGCGGCCATCATCGTGAGTCTTGCACTGATCCTGGCCGCTATCTTTATTGGGGCCGAGAGCATCGCGCGTATTCAAACCCCTCATCCTTTACCCGAGGCGTATACGCTATGGGTGTTGTTAGCGGTGGTTGGAATCAAGATATCGCTCTCCCGCTATGTGTCCTCCGTCGGCAAAGGCATCGACAGCACCGCAGTGCGCAGCGATGCCTGGCATCACTTGAGCGATGCCATTACCTCAGCCTTTGCGTTTGTCGGTATCTCCATCGCTTTGTGGACCAGAAACGCCGCAGCAGACGATTGGGCCGCGCTTTGCGCATCGCCAATCATCATGATTAATGCGTGGCGGCAACTTCGGGCGCCCTTCGCAGAATTACTCGATACCGCGCCTGCCCCTCGGTTGGAACAGGAAGTGCGTTCCATTGCGTCCACTGTTTCAGGAGTTATTGGCCTTGAGAAATGCCATGTGCGCAAGGTCGGCTTTCGCTACTACGTGGACCTGCATATCGTTGTCGAAGGAACTCTCACTGTGCGCCAGGGACATAACATCGCCCACGATGTGGAAGACGCTGTACTGGAGCAGGCGCCACAGATATCGGAAGTCTTAGTGCATGTCGAGCCGGAAGAAGAGCTGCTGACTCCTTCTCTCAAGAGATGATCCGGATCGATTTTCGCTTTTTCGGACCGCAAGCGTGAGCCCGAAGATTTGGCACAAAACCCACTCGCTGACGAATGACAGAAAAAAGCCCGCTGTATGCGAGGCTTTTTTCACCAGTCTTCTCACTTCGCGGTTGGAAAGGGAAGGTGTGCAATTGTGCTCAGTTGCCGTACTCGATTGGACGTAGTCTGAACGAGTTGTGTTCGGCCAGGCGGAAGATCTGTAGCGGGTCAGGCCAGTGCAAATTGGTGCAAACCCTACAATGGTCTACAAGTTGAAGATGGACGCTGCAAGTAGCGTTGCAGCATAGTCACCAGCGGCGAACCCGACCTACATCTACACGGACAAAGTTGGAGGCCTGATAGTAACCCACTCCGCCTCGGTGCAGTTCGAGAGCCGCATCCCGGAGCCGGGCGGCCGAGAGATTGGGCAGACTAGTGTCAATGGCTTCGGCCTGCATGTGAAGGCTATGTTCGGCGACTCCTGTGTGGGCGTAGCGAGTACGCAGGAATTCATTGGTCTGCGAGGTCCGGAAGCCGCAAATCACATTGATCTCGTCATGGGGAGATCGCGCAGCACATCGAACACGACCGGCGCTATATCTCAAAAAATAACTTCGAAGTGGTCGTAGGAGCCGGATACGGAAGCTATGCTTTCTTTAATCCGGGGCGCCTCGCGATTCACACTCGCTTTCTGTGTGAGGATCTGCAGGCGTCCCGAGTATCATAAATAATCCGGCATAATATGCAGAAGCCAGCCACACCAGAGACAATCACGGGTGTGACACGCCGGAACGACTTTGCGCATATTGGCAGTCCGCCTTTAGATGATGCAGAAGGTTGTCGGCAGCTATGCTTCGTTGGCAATCAACATCTTGCCTATCTTCTTCCTTGTTGAGCTTCGTTCTTGTAAATAACTCCACCCTTCATGACAAAGACAACATGCTGAAGTTGAGTGATATCTTGTAGCGGATCTCCGGAGACTGCGATGATGTCTGCCCATTTACCGATGTCCAAAGCTCCGGTGCGGTCAGACCAACCCATTAAGTCCGCGCCGTTGATTGTCCCGGACTGCAAGGCTGCCAAGGGCGTCATGCCGAAGTCGTCGACATAAGTTGCAAATTCGCGCGCATTCAACCCATGCGGATAAGTTGCAGCATCGGTTCCGAGCGCTACCTTCAGTCCCGCGTCGATCCCCATTTTGCCGGTTCTTTTCTTGACGGCCGCTACCTGGCGTTCCTTTGCCATGCTCGCCGCAGGATAATGGCCATACTGCAGCACCCATCCATAGTGGTAGGCAGTGGCGACAAAGTAAGTTCCGTGCTCGCGCATCGCGGCGATATTCTCTTGGTTCAGATACGTGCCGTGCTCAATCGAGTCGACGCCAGCCTGTGTCGCCCAAAGTATCCCTTGGGCTCCATGCGCATGTGCAGCAACTTTGCGGCCTAAGCGGTGCGCCTCTTCAACAATCGCTTTCAATTCTTCAAGTGTGTACTGACTAGCCTGCGGATCATCTCCCTTTGAGAACACACCACCTGTGGCGCACACTTTGATCAGGTCTACGCCATACTTAATATTTTCCCGAACTTTTCGGCGAACAGCATCAATGCCGTCGGCTACGCCATCGGCTGTCGCATGATATTCAAATGGCAGCAGGTCGTTGTCGCAATGTCCACCGGTAATGCTGAGCGGCGGCCCACTCACCTGCATGTGCGGTCCTTCGATACCGCCCGCATTGACTGCATCCCGGAGCGCTACATCTGAATAGCCGCCCGCTCCGACGTTACGCACGGTTGTGAAACCAGCCTCCAGAGTAATCTTTGCATTTTTGGCACCGGTCAGAGCTTGCTTGACAGGGGTGTTGAGCAACTCTTGATAAGGATCCTGTTCGGCGTCCTCGGTAAGGTGAGTGTGTACATCGATCAGGCCGGGCAGAACCGTTACCGACCGCAAATCAATTTTCTCGTCGTCTGGCCGCGGCGGTATCGAGTTTGTGGCGGCGATGGCAACAATTCGATCCCCCTCAACGACAATCGTGCGGTCGGCAGGCTCCTGCCCGCTGTGTACATCAACGAGGTGTCCGGTTCGAAGCAAAATCCGATGGACCTGTGCGGAACTGGATGCAGACGCCTGCTGTGCCGTGAGGGGAGTAGTGAGATACGCAACAGAAGAGACCGCGAAGGCTATCAGAGATACCTTGACCACTAACATAGAAAGATCCTCGACTGTTTGGGTATGTTAAAGAGGCGACTCGACCGGGGCAAGAAGGATTATCTCGCCCCAGCCTTTGGGAACGGCAACTGTTTAAAAGATCACTTTCAATGCGAACTGGGTTTCGCGGCTGGTGGAAGATGTGGAGTTGATCGAGCCGAAGCTTGAGCCCGATTCCACATTGGTATTCGGAGCACTGAAGTCAGGATGATTGAGCACGTTGAATATTTCAGCTCGAAACTCCAGTTGGGCATGATCGGTCGCCTTGAAATGGCGGTATAGCCCAAAGTCAAGATTCGTAGTTCCATCGGCTTCGAGCGAGTTCCTTGACGAGTCGCCGTATGCGTAAGTATTGGCCGGCACTACATCGGAAAAAGCCGCAGTATTGAACCACTTCGCGGGAGTTGGATGCGAGATATGCGGGTTCTGCCCGGGAACCAGGTTGGCATAGGTGCTGCTCAAACCTGTATTCGAGATATCTTTCGAGGTGGTTACCGTGAACGGCAAGCCGGTCTGGAAAACGAAGATCCCATTCACCTGCCAGCCAGAAACTACCTGCTTCGAGATCCAGTTGAGATCCGCACCGATTGGCTTGTTCTGCCCAAAGGGCAACTCATACGTAAAACTTGTTACCAGGCGATGGCGGATGTCAAAGTCAGAGGACGCCCATTGGGAAGCAATGTTCTGCGGATTTTGGAGTGAACCGGAATAGGGGGCGTCGTCAAGCGAGTGCCCGTAGGTATAAGAAGCCAGCAAGGTCAATCCCTGCGAATATCGGCGGGTCAGTTGCGCGGCCAGGCTGTTGAAGCTTGAGCCGCCACTTGAATCAACCCATGTGATGCTGCCCCACTGATTGAAGGGTCTTCTTGCCTGAACTGCGCCGGGACCAGGAGTCGGCTGGTTCAGGTTGTAGCTCTCTTGAAGATGGGACCCATGTGAACCCATATAGCTCAATTCAAGTAGTAAGTCCTTCTGTAGTTCGCGATCGATTGCTAAGCTCCACTCGCCGATATATGCGGTGCGATAGTTCGGATTGATTCCGTTTGGAGTGTATCCTCCAGCGTTGGTGACTCCTGATGGGAACGGGTTGGTCCAGCTTGCGCTGGGCGCGGGTTTGGGATAACTGCTGCTATTGGGATTCTGAAACGTCTGCCGCACACGGAAGGGGATTCCACGCCACATCTGCGAGATGCCGTTACCGGCAACCAGCTGATTGTAGAAGATTCCATAACCGCCGCGAATGACCGTTTTCTGATTGCCAAACGGTTGATCTGCAAAGGCGATGCGCGGAGCGAAGTTGGTCTTGTCCAAGTGCCAAACCGAGCCGACTAGAGGGCTGGAGCCTACATTTACCAAACCGCCCGTTGTCGGGTCGATGTTGAGTAACTCGCCGTTAGCGACAGGCACCAGACCCGTGGTTGGATCGAAGGTCGAGATTTGATTCAGTCTCTCGCCTTCAGGGAAATTGAGTTCGTAGCGAAGGCCATAAGTAAGAGTGAATTTCGGTGTCACCTGCCATTGGTCGAGGGCGAAGAAATCAGCCGAAGCGGTGAAGCTATGAACGGCGGGATTGCCTGGATCCCGGGAGGTCGACAACAGATCGCCTAACAAGAAATCGGCAAGCGCGTTGCCTGTATATTGGCCGTTGAAGCTGAAGACGCCGCGGCCATTTTGGTAATAACTGAGGTTATAGATAAAGCGTTTGAAGTCTCCCCCAAACTTAAATGCGTGTTTGCCTTGTGTCCAGGAAAGACTGTCGACGATGTTGTAGGTGTTGTCGCGCCGGCCCTGCGGCAGATTGGTTGCGCCCCCCAGTGTTGAGTAGCCCGAGACACTCACCGAGGGTACCCCGAGATTTGTGCCGCCCTGGACTCCAACTCCGTTGGGGCCTGTGGTGGGAATGCCCAGTGCGTCGAGCACGTCCCCGTCCGCTGCGTCCTGAAGATTGCGATTGGTGCGGATGCGGTTGTAACCGACCCGCAGTTCGTTGACAATTGTAGGAGAGACAACTTGAGTGTCATGGATCGAAATGGCTTGATCGAGCTCCGGAGTTGTGCAACCGAATCCGGGCAACACTGAGGAGCCGCAAAGCGAATTCGAGGGTTCAAAGGCATCCAGGTTCTGATACTGGTAGCTCGCATAGGCTGTGTTTCCTTCAAAGAGCTTCCTGTCAACGCGTGCCGAGAACTGGTCCTGCTGCTGGGTGCGAGTCTCGCTGAACAGATAGTTTCCTCCAGCGCCGGTATAGTTGGGCAATGGATAGTAGGCAAGCAACTTTTGACTAACTGGGTCGATGGCTGGTAACTGATTACCCGTGAATTGCACGCCAGTTGCCGGATTGATCACTTTGACCGGTGCGCCGCTCGAACTTACCAGATCGCTCAAGTTTCCGGTGCGGTCCTGAACCGTCGGGACCTTGGCAATCGCACTGATTTGCTGCGTCAGCCGCAATCCTTCATAGGTTCCAAAGAAGAAGGTGCGATCCTTCTCAATAGGACCACCAATTGACGTGCCGTATTGGTTGCGATGAAATGGCGGCAGTGCACCTGGGCTGAAATAGTTATTTGCATCAAGGGCGCTGGTGCGGAAAAATTCATAGGCCGTTCCGTGGATCTGGTTGCTTCCGGATTTGGTCGTGATAAGAATCTGACCGCCCGAGAAGCGACCGTACTCAGCGTTGTAAACCCCGGTGAGCACCTTGAATTCCTGGATGCCATCGACAGACGGAGATACCGTCGGCTGCATCGTCGCCTCATCCGAGTTATCGATGCCGTCCAGAAGATAATTGTTATTGACCTCGGCCTGTCCCGCGATGTTGAAACCACCACGAAAGGCAAGAGAAGAGCCAGGAATGGGCGGATATGCGTTCGGTACCAATTGAGCGAGCTGCCAGAATTGCCGGCCATTCAGCGGAAGCTCTACGATCTTTCGGTCGTCGACTACCGCGCCGAGGGTTGCATTTTCCGCTTGCACCTGGGAAGCGTCGGCTGTGACGGTCACGGTCTGGTCCACCTGTCCGGGTTTGAGTACGAAATCGATCCTGGCTTGCTGCCCCGTTTGGAGAGTAATTCCTTTGCGAAGAGCTTTTTCGAAACCTGGAGTTTCGACAGTTAGCTCAAAGCTATCCGCTTCGAGTTCAGGCAGGTCATATTGCCCCTGATCGTTAGTGAGAACCGTGCGCTTCCATCCCTTGGCGGTGTCCACCACTGTAACGGAGGCGTGAGGAATGATCGAGCCTGCGCCATCGGTGACGGTACCGTGTATCTCCGCCAGTACCCCCTGAGCTTGTGCCGTCAACGAGACGAGCAGCATGAATACAAAGAATCCAATCGCCTTCAATACCTTGCTCCTAGCGGAATATGTTTGCTTCATTGAGCATCACCAACTATATGAACTGCCGAATTCCCGCCGACTGCTTGCAGGATCGAGCTGAATTACCGACACAGGCATGCCCACAATCCGCTTGGGCGCATTAAGCCGCGGCCAGATCTTCCGATCCGGACATGGAAAAGCTATCGACCAGAGGATGTAGGGGGACTGTCAGTTAATTTGCGATGAGATGTGCGATGGACGGCGCATGAGACCAGATCAACCGGGAAGCCGCTTCTGTCAACCACGCCAGCGATGGGGCAGTCTGACAAGATACAAATCATAGCGCGAACGTTATGCGATACGTTCGGTAGACTTTGATTTAGCCTTAGTTGATAGTCGCAAGAATTCCATCACGCCGTTCTAGCACGAACCTGCGTGAAGGCGACATCGAATAGAAGCACACGCGCAACCAGCGAGGGTGGTCGCGAAATTGAGGAGGGTGCGCTTCATGAAAGTAAACATATCACATATCAATAGATCGCAACTATTTTTTCTGCCGGCAGAAACCTCTGTGAGGTTCGAGAGTACCCGACTTATCAGCACAACAGATATTCAGTTTAGTCGAGGGGAGGCCGGATCGGAGTTGGCCGGTCGATGCACAAAAGGCCGGCAATAATCAAGTCCGCACAACGTGCCGAATTCTTTGGCACCTTCTGTCGTATCTCTGTTCCGAATGGCTTCCGGTTCTCCTCAAGAAGCAGGCCATATACATGCCCATGCAGGCGTGGCTGTGCCACACCCAAAGAGAAATTCTCTCAGCCGTGCCATTGTTTGGGGCAAATCAGGGTAAACCGGTACTGTAAACGCATTCTCGGTCAGAGGGGCGCCGCCGATCACATCAGTCATGCAGATATCGGAGTTTGATTCAGGACATAACCGAAAGAAACAGTGTTGTGAAACTTGACCGGAAAGGGTTCGTTATAGCGAAGGCCCGCAGTCAATTCGCTGTTGTTGCGATTTGCATCTGACGGGCTCCAGCATAGGAAAGCGTTGCATCGAGGCCTCTCGAATCAGAAGGATCAACCCGACAGATTGCCCGGTTGGCCATCCAGTACATGAGATAGTCGCCAGTCCGCGGCGTCCGTCCAGGCGTATCGCGTTCCGACGTTGATCTGGCAAAGCTGACGGACTGAACTGTACCGGGCCATGCAGTTTCCTCAGCAGACAAAGAAACGACAATACTGTAGATGCTTCAAGGCGCGTGAAATCTGAATATCGGTGATAATCAAATCAAGCGAGAGAAGGAGAAACGACTTGGCCGTACAGATTGCTGCAAAGCCAGCCTCATCACAACCCACGCCAAAATTGCCGCGGTCCACAAGCGAGATTCGGCTACTCAGAGATTGACTGATATAGAAATTGTCAATCCAGTTTCGCTCTCGTGCCGCATTCGGCAGCATCCCGGGAACAGTGAGTGCTTCGGTTCTTCCGCGTCGAGCAGTCAGGCTTGTAAGGTAACAGTCAAATGAGAGGGAACCCAACTGCCGACGTTATGGTGTCTCAAACGATGTCTTCTAATCTGCAGAAATATTCAATGGGCCTGCCTGACGTCATTTCGTCCTCCCTGAATGTGGTTTTTTGTGGAATCAACCCGGGAATGCGATCGGCTGCCGTCGGGCTCCACTTCGCGAACCGAAGTAACCGCTTTTGGCGTGTGCTTTACCTCGCAGGTTTTACCTCCAGGCAATTGGAACCGGAGGAAGCGCACCTCTTGCTCGATTATGGTTGTGGACTCACTTCTGCTGTCGCCCGGCCGACAGTTAGCGCGACAAGCCTCAGTCGAGCTGACTACATCGCTGCCTATCCTGTCTTCGAGCATAAAGTCGCAAAGTATAAGCCCAGATATCTGGCGTTTCTGGGGAAGCCTGCGTGTTCAGTATTTCTGAACCAGCGCAACCTTTCGTGGGGATTGCAGCCAACCACGCTCGGCGGATCTGCGGTCTGGGTATTACCCAATCCGAGCGGCCTGAACTGCGCATTCACCATCGACATGTTGACAGATGCCTATAGAGAGCTGTTCGCAGCCATAACTCCCCGCGGTCGGCAAGCCAGGGCGGATGGCCCTTAAGTTATGGAACATCGCCGGCCAGTCTCCGGCCGTTTTTTATCGCAAGCATATTGAATCAGGCGGCCTTTGTCAGCAGCCAGGGTACCCGGCAGGTACCCTGGCTGTTCTCGTTTTTCGCCCGGAATCTTTTTGGGATACCCTCTTAAGGGTTGTGCCATGAACCATTGGCAGCGATAAGTGTGTCTGCTTCTTTGGGGCCCCACGTACCGCGCTTATAAGGGCGGCACGGAGGATGTTTCTTGAGAATCGGATCGACCACTGCCCACGCAGCTTCGACCGCATCCTCGCGAGTGAAGAGGGCTCCATCCCCGATCATGGCGTCGCTCAAGAGGCGCTCATAAGGCGCTTCCGCTCCCGGCTGTTCTTCGAGCAAATAAAGTTCGTGCTGATCTCCGACAAATTCCTTCCCGGCGAGCTTCACGCGAGCGGCGAGAGCGACGGCAGAGCAGGGCGAGAGCCGGAAGCGCACATAATTTGACCGGCCATTCACCGGTATCGCGTCGGCAAAAAGCTTTTGCGGCGGAGCCTTCAATTCCACCAACACCTCCGTTGCGTTTTCCGGCAGATACTTGCCGGAGCGGAGATACCAAGGCACCCCTTCCCAGCGCCATGAATCGATAAAAAGCCGCAGGGCACAGAATGTTTCCACGTCCGATCGTTTTGCCACATCCGGTTCGTCCCGGTACCCCGCATACTGACCGCGGACCACATCCTCCGGTGTAACCGGGCGCATGGCCTTGAAGATCTTTGCCTTCTCGGTTTGCACCGCGCCATAATCCCGGCCTGCTGGCGGTTCCATGGCAAGCAGCGCGGCAATCTGGAACAGGTGATTCTGAACCACATCGCGCAGGCAACCCGCCGTCTCGTAGAACCCTCCGCGGGCGCCCACGCCAAACTTCTCAGATAAGGTGATCTGCACGCTGGCAATATAATTGCGATTCCAGATAGGCTCCAGAAATGAATTCGCAAAACGGAAATAGAGGATGTTCATGATCGCCTCTTTGCCAAGGAAGTGATCGATGCGGAAGATCGAATCTTCAGGGAACACCGACCGCGCCACACGATTAAGTTCTCGTGCGGAAACCAGATCGCGCCCGAATGGCTTTTCGACGATGACGCGTGCATTGTCAGACAGCTTCGCGTCGCCAAGCCCTTTAATCACAGTTTCAAAAAGCGAGGGCGGAATGGCCAGATAGTATGCAGGACGCTTGGCCTTCCCCAGCGCCTTTTTTATTGCGACAAATGTTTCCGGATCTTGATAATCGCCGCTCACGTATGTGATGCGGGATAGCAGTTGGCGCAGAACCTTCTGATTTACGATTTCGCCGGATCGCTTGATGCTATCCGTAATACGCCTGTGCAGACGTTCGATACTCCATTTCGGAAAAGCCACGCCAATGAGCGGAACATTCAGGTTGCCGCGCTTGGTCATTGCATAGAGCGCGGGGAAAGTCATCTTGTGAGCTAGATCGCCGGTCACACCAAAAAGCACCAGAGCGTCTGAATGAGAAGGGGGCATGTTTACCTCGCGTAGGTTACTGGGGATTAGATGCGCCTTCGATGCACAAAGACACAGTCCATCATAAACAGAAGCTCTCATAGCGGCCGCTGGAATAATGTAAATCGACGGAGACTCCTTTTGCAGAAAAATTGGGCGCAGCTCAAAACCGGAACGGCAGATTTATCTTGTATGAAGAAAATCGGCTTTCTCTCATTCGGCCATTGGACACTTTCGCGGCAGTCACAAATGCGCTCAGCAGCCGACGCGCTCTTGCAGTCGATTGATCTCGCCGTAGAGGCCGAGCGTCTCGGCATGGACGGCGCCTAACTTGAATGAGGAGAGCCTATGGCACGCGGGAAGAAGTACGGGCGATGAACCTATAGGTTGAGGGAAGCGCTGAAGCGATCGTATTGGTTCTGGCGCCGCTGCTGGATCGCGTCTGGCAGAACAGATTGGAATTTTTGCCGGCGGCTTCACATTGCTGCGACAGATAAGGTGAACGAAATCGGGAGGTACGAACGGTTCACTCCGCGCGCTCGGAATCGATGACTGGGCGTGAAGCAAGGGGAAAAGCTATGGAGCGTTCTGTGCGACCTGGAAGCGGGTAAGGTGGTTGATCTTCTGCCCGACAGGGGGAAGATTCCGTTGCTGGTTGACTGTGCGTACACCCGGGCATAGAGATAGTCAGTCGCAACCGTGCCCGCGCTCATGCTGAAGCAGCACGCAGGGCTGCGTTACGGGTAGTTCAGGTGGCCGATCGATGGCACCTGTTGCACAATCCGAGTGAAGCGCCGAGATACGCTCTGGAGCCGCATCATCGCGTTCTGGAGCAGGCCGCCGTTCAAGTTGCAGAAGCCGATCAGGCGGCTACAATCACGGCTCCTTCAATTCCAGTTGTCACTCGATCCGCGTCGAGGCAACAGCACTTTCGCGAACGACGCCGTAGCCTTTATGAACAAGTTTTGGAGTTGGTGCAGCACGGCATGAACCACCAGCAGATTGCCCGTCAACTTGGAATGGGACGCCGCACGGTTTGCAGATGGTTGAATGCGAGAGACTTTCCAGAACGAAAGCCCGTTCTAGTTCTAGTTCCATCGATGTGTACTCCGCTTTTCTGGAGCAGCGATGGCGGCGGGGGGAGGCGTCATGCTACAGAGCTATGGCGCGAACTGAGACAACAAGGGTTCTGTGGTTAGAGTCGCACCGTGCGAAACTGGCTGCGTCAACGTTATGGCTGTCGTTCTGAACGAAATCAGAACATAGTGAGGCCACCGCGAATGAAATCATCACCACGCCAGGTGGCTTGGCTGATGCTCACCGAGCCAGAGGTTGGACGCGCATATCTCGAACGGCTCTATCGCGAGAGTCCGCTGATTGCCGCTACCGCCAGTTCGGCACGAGAATTTGCACGCATCATGCGCAACCGTAATTCGGCTACATGGCACGGGGTGCTAATCCCTGGCATTCTCGAAGCGGTTACAGTTCAGGATAGGACAGTAAGAGCAGGTTTTAACTGGGCCTGGGGGATAGGAACGCCCTCATCATCAATGCTGTCTTTCTTTCGATCACTCGCCGTATTTGCAACCGATCCAGAACGAGGCTGAGGTAGAAGTCCGCCGTCTTCCACTATCCTGCGTTCTGCGGCAAAGCAGGCGAGCATCGCATCGGTTTCTTTTGTGTCGATGGAAAGGCCATCCAGCTTGCTATTTACGGCGGCAAGAGCACGGCGCGAAGCGGTGCAAGCATCGAACTCG
>JAATGG010000229.1 GCA_015654835.1 Terriglobales bacterium | reverse complement strand
TTCCGGCTGCTTCGAGAGTCGAGGCGCGAGGCTGCAGCGCTGGTTTTCCGCATGAGCCTTTTCCGCATGAACAGGAGACACAATGACGCTGGGTGAATTGATCGACGTGCTGGGCGGAAAACTGGTGCAGGGGAGTGCCGAACGGCAGATTACCGGTGTCAGCTCCGTCGAATCGGCGACCGCGAACGAGTTGGTGTTTGCCGAGGACGCGGCCTCGGCTGCCGCTGCTTTGGGCAGCCATGCGGGCGCGGTCGTAGTGCGCGACGGCGGTGCCGCCACGAGTCCCGAGATGCTCGAAAAAGGCGTCGTGGAAGCTGCGCAGCCGCGGCTGTGGTTTGCACGCGCTGCCAAACTGGTGAAGCCTGTGTTGCCTGTAGTCGGCATCCATCCCTCCGCGATCATTGGGCCGGGTGTGGAACTTGCAGAAGGCGTCACCATTGGCGCCGGTGCGGTGATCGAGGAGGGCGCAGTGATTGGCGCGGCCACTCGCATTGAAGCCGGCGCGGTGATTGGCTGCTCGGTGCGCGTTGGCGAACACTGCCGCATTTATCCGCGCGCCGTGCTGTATGCGGGAACTACGCTGGGCAACCGCGTTGTTGTTCATGCCGGAGCCGTGCTGGGCGGCGACGGCTTTGGCTACGTGCGCGACTCGAACAGCGGCGCGTATACGCAGTTTCCGCAGCAGGGAACATTAGTTATCGAAGACGATGTGGAGATTGGGGCCAACTCGACCATCGACCGCGGAGCACTGGAAGAAACGCGAGTCCGGCGCGGAACGAAGATCGACAATCTCATCCACATCGGGCATAACTGCGATATCGGCGAGGACGTGATCGTGGTGGCGCTCACCGGCATCTCGGGCTCAAGCACGGTGGGCAAAGGCGCGGTGATCGCGGGGCAGGTGGGTATTGGCGATCATGCGCATATCGGTCCCGGGGTGATTTTGGGCGGGCAGGCGGGGGTGCTGAGCGGCAAGACGGTAACGAACCAGGGGCTGAAGCCGGGCACGGTGCTATGGGGGACGCCGGCTCGTCCGCTCAAGCAGGTGTTGCGCGAACTGGCGGTGTTGGCGCGGCTGGGCAAGGGACATAGGAAAGCGGCGGAGCCCGATGCAGGCCCGGCATCTAACCACGAATAGACTTACTCATTGTGAGCAACGACTTAGTAAGTGGGCCGGCGAGTTATAAGCAGAGTTGAAGCGGGCGCACACTTTATCTTCGAGTGCAATCGAAACAAGTCCATGCGCTTTCGTAGTTCGAGCCGGTATAAGTGGAAGCCTTGGAAGGCCGGTAAAAATCATCGTTTTGCCTTGTCGTACATCCAATGATTGCGTACTCGGCCCATGCGAAATGCGACGGCGGGTAGCGATGAGACGCTGTTCTTTCAATCGTCCATATTGGCAATCGTCCATATTGGCAATCGTCCATATTGGCAATCGTCCATATTGGCAATCGTCCATATTGGCAATCGGCCATATTGGAACGGGTTGGGACGAGCCAAGCAGGAAAACGGATTCCAAGCAGATCAACAGGAAACACCGAGGAGGAATGATGGATCGGCGCGACTTTTTGAAAACCGCGACCACGGCAGTGGGCGTAGCCGCCACCGAGCAATTGCTGACACCGATGCTGCGCGCGAAGACACCTGAGACCGAGGGCATGATCTACCGCACGTTGGGGCGCACCGGCGAGCGCGTCTCGGCGATTGGCCTGGGCGGCTATCACATCGGCAAAGAGTCGATTCCTGAGCAGGAGTCGGTGCAGTTGATTCGCTCGGCAATCGACCGCGGCATCACGTTCATGGATAACTGCTGGGATTACAACGATGGCGTCAGCGAAGTCCGCATGGGCAAGGCTCTGCAGGATGGTTACCGCAACAAGGTTTTCCTGATGACCAAGATCGATGGCCGCACCAAGGCCTCCGCTGCACAGCAGATCGACGAGTCGCTGCAGCGTTTGCAGACCGACCATGTGGACCTGATGCAGTTCCACGAGGTCATTCGTCTTGAGGACCCGGACCGCATCTTTGCCGAGGGCGGCGCGATGGAGGCGATGCTCGAAGCGAAGAAGGCGGGCAAGGTCCGCTATATCGGTTTCACGGGGCACAAAGATCCTTATGTGCACCTGCGCATGTTGGACCACGCCCGCAAGCACGACTTCCATTTCGACACGGTGCAGATGCCGCTGAACGTGATGGACGCGCACTTCCGCAGCTTTACCCGCGAGGTGCTGCCGGTGCTTACGCGCGAAGGCATCGGGGTGCTGGGGATGAAGTGTTTCGGCGACCATTTTATTCTCGACAGCAACACGGTCAAGCCGATCGAGGCACTGCACTATTGCCTCAACCTGCCGGTGAGCGTGCAGATTACGGGGATCGACAACCGGCAGATTCTGGACCAGGCGCTGGAAGCGGCGCGGACCTTCAAGCCTCTGTCTTCCGCCGAGGTGGCCAGCATTCTGGAGCGCACCAAGCCGGTGGCACAAGAAGGCAAGTTCGAACTCTACAAGACAAGTCCCCACTTCGACGGGACGGCGCATAAGCCTGAAATGCTGGGATAGGCGTTTCGAAAATAGTGTGGATGCGGCCCAGCGGGGACTATGCCCGCTGAGCCGTTCTTTTTTTGGCATGTTAGAGCATTTTCGGAATATACGTCGAATTCTGGAGAGCAGTAAAAGGCAGCCTTTTCTTGAGAAGAAGCCACTCAGATTGCCGACAAACCTCAAGGAAGAGGAAAGCGGTGCCTCAGGGGCTAAAGCCCCGGTCATTCTGCTGGACTTATGTACGGGCTAAAGCCCGTACCCTTCAACAGACGGACATTTCTTCGCAAAACAATGGGGTTTTCATCAGTCTGGGTGGCTTTTCTTGAGAAAAGCCACCCAGACTGTGTGCTTTCGGCCTGCACCTATTCCGATTTAAAAATCTAGCGCGATTTCGAAAATGCTTCGGCGGCGGAGAACGGAGCATGAATGGCCTGGGAGCCGGTTCCCGGGTTCTTGACCGCGGCGTTTCTCAGCAGGATGGCAAGGCCGCGCGCGCCATCCATCTGGCTCTCGACGAGCAGGCCGTGGGCCAGGTTGAGGAACTCCGGGTGATGCTCGAAGTGCTTGGCGGCGGCTTGCACCGTATGCACTACGTGAGCGGTCGAGAAGGCTTCGCGGTGGAACCCGGCAACCCCGATCAGCAAGCCTTTCATCAAGGCGAACTGGAGCGTCAACAGGGCAAACTCGCGGGTCATGGAATAGGCGCCGCCCGGTTGCATTCCTTCGCGTCCGAAAGGGAACTGGCAGCGCACGATGGTGTTGACCAGGTAATTCTCAAGGATGT
>JAATGG010000176.1 GCA_015654835.1 Terriglobales bacterium | reverse complement strand
GGCAGCAAGCCAGATCCTGGTTCCTGCGGGAAGATGGATCACTTGCGCAGGCTCTCCAAAATGCAACGCAACAGGGCTGGATCGGCACCGCTCTCCGCGCTGATCATCGCTTTGCCGGGGAGCTCGATATGAATCGCGCCGCCACTGGAGATCGCCTCAGCGGCAGCTTGTTCGTTAGGTTCCGGCACTCCCTCAATCTCTGCAGAGATCGCGACCGGCAACAACGCCGTCGATCTCGCTCCCGCATCGACCAACTGGCCCTTCTCAAACAGGCGCCGCCACTTGAATACCTGGTTCGCGTTCACCTCGTGTGCCCGAGCAATCTCGGCAACACTCGCACCAGGTTCCATCGTCAGATGCACAATCTGCAGCTTCTCCGAAACCAACCGCCGCCTTCTGCCCCGCCGTTCTACACCCGCATCTTCTGCATGCATCATGCAGCCATGCTTATCCCTGCAATCGGCCCCCCGCCAGAGGGGAACTTCACACGCTCACGAACGTCCCTGGAGTTCTTCGGCTGATCCAGTCCATCCCTTCCCCCAAGGCGGAGCCGTTCAAGCGTTGGCTTGCGAAGGTGGGCTATGAGCGGTTGCGGGAGATCGCGACCCGGTTTTGGCGCTGGAGCGAACAAGGGAGAATTGGCGTAAGCTGGGCCGCAGCGAAAAGTGGATCACCCAGCGCATGAACAGAACCATCAAAGAAGCTACTGTCCAGCGATACCACTACGACAGCCACAACCAATTGCGCACGCACCTAAATGACTTCATCGCCGCATACAACTTCGCCAGAAGACTCAAAACCCTCGCCGGCCTCACCGTCTACGAATTCATATGCAAATGCTGGCAAAAAGAACCCGACAGATTTATCCTCGATCCAATCCACCAAATGCCGAGACTATACACCTAGTAAACACTGCCGATTTCAGGGGATCTATCCGTGCAGAGTGGAATTGGGATTACTTCCGGATAGCCGACGATCCAGGAGCTATCCGGGAGGGTCCACTTTCTATCAGTAGGGCGTTATGCGGTCAAAGTGAGGCTGTTGTTAGTCGATAACATACGCTTTCGTCTAGTAAACAAGGCGGGCTATCAGCATGAAAAGATTGGCGCGTGTGTTCCCTTAATCACCATGATCGGAGTGTAACTAAACTCGCTTCGTTAGGATTCGGAATGGCGGGATCGCGCAGGTTTCAACAGCCACCCTGATTTGATTGCCGCCGTGAACCTACGGATAAAATGAGAATCCGGACGGCAAAGCCGCCTCAAGATCGATTTGTTCTCCGGTGATGGGGTGCTGGAATTTCAGAAATTGGGCGTGCAGGAAATATCCTCCATCGCCGGGGAGGCCGGGGAGATTTTCAAGGGGTTGGCCAGTTAAGCCGTACAGAGGATCGCCAACCAGGGGATGGCCGATGGATGCCAGATGGATTCTGATTTGATGAGGGCGGCCCGAATAGAGGCTTACCTCAAATGTTGTGGTGTTTGTGCCGCGTGAGATCACCTTTGCCAATGACTTCGACGGTTTGCCACTTGGGTTGACGGCCCACACGGAACCGATGAGCGGGTGTGGTACGAGGCCGATGGGTGTGAGGATTTCGTAGGTGTCGTGTTGTGCAATGTTCTGAGCCAGCGCCCGGTAGATTTTCTGAATTTTGGGTGTGTTCCAGTTTGCGCATAAATTAGAGGCCGCCTGCGGTGTCTTGGCGAAGAGGACGATGCCGGAGGTGGCTCGGCCCAACCGGTGGACAGGATTTGCGTTGGGGGTATGCTTTTGCACCAGGCGCAGGAGGGTGTTTTCCAAGAAGCCGGCGCCGGGGAGGGTGGGCAGCCCGCCGGGTTTGTTGACGGCCAACAGATGGGGGTCATCAAACAGGACTTCGAAGTGCTGAGGGGCGTCCGGTTCGATCCAGGGTGGACGGTTCCAGACAAGAGTTTGGCCTGAAGTGACCGATTCGCTTCCGGTGGCAGTGATGCCGTTGAGGGTGACTTCGCCGTTGTTCAGTTTTTGTTGCCAGGCTTGTGGGGTTGAATGGGGGTAAAGGCTTGCCAAGTGGGAGAGCAGGGTTTGTCCATGGTATTTGCTGCTGATGATTGTGGTGTAGGCATAGCCCCGGTTGAGCATGTAGTTTGAGTGTAAGCTACGGCATCTGCGGCCGCCGCCGCCGCCCCAGTGACTTAGTCCAAACGCCTATGTCGTCGGGAAAGTCTCTCGATTCGCACCAAAACGGCATCCCGGACTTTCCGAGGCACATCAGTTCCCTGGATGTCCTTCGTCGGAAGGACATCACTATCGATCCTACCCCCGGATGGAAGTATCGTCGAACGCGGGAAGAAACTGCAATGCGGTCAGAACATGAAATCAAGGAACTGAATCGGGATGCGGATGCCATTCCGATCTCCTTCCATAGATCAACCATCAACCAAATGTGCGCTTCTGCGCAACAGATCTGCGGATGCCTCAGGATGAGTTTGCAGCAAGAAAGACGAACCAGTAATACCGCCTTCAGCAGAACATGCAGCGAACTGGCCGTAGCGCAAACATGGTGAGTAAACCGTCGAACAAACGCAACTCGGCCGGTTTGAATTCGACCGAGTCACCGCAAGGACATTTGTGCCGTATCCAGAGCAGACGCAGTAACCAATACGGCCAGTTCCGCCTTGCCGTATTCATTTTCTTCTCCTACGGACGCACTACAACCGGGCCGCGCTTTCTGCACCGGAGTGCCGGTCGAGCCATGCAAGCAGAGTGCGTATGCTGCCCGTTGCCATTGCTATGCAGGAATCCGCTGCGCCGTAATAGAGATGGATCGTATCTCCGTCGGCGTCGATGGTTTGTCCACAGGGAAACACAACATCCTTCACATCCCCATTGCGCTCGTAAGGGGCCTCTGGCCCGAACATCCAGGAATCTCCTCGTTGCAGACAGACTTCCGGCTTCTCGAGGTCGAAAAGCGCGAGACCCAGGCGATAGATGCTCCCCGCAGCGGTTTGCCGGACTCCGTGATAGATCGTCAGCCAGCCTTTCGTCGTCTCAATCGGCGGGGAGCATAGTCCGATCTTGTTCGCATCCCACCATCCTCCGCGACGTGCTTCTAGGATGACTTTGTGGTTCCCCCAGTGCCGCAGATCGGGCGAGTATGAGATCCACATATGAGCGCCTGTCGTCGTCACCGGCCGATGAATCATGGCCCAGTAGCCGTTAATCCTGCGCGGCAGCAGAGCCGCGTCCTTATCTTCAGGCGGCATGATGACCCCGAATCGCTCAAAGCTCCTGAAATCCCTGGTTAGTGCAAGCGATACTCCGGGGCCACCTCGTGCGAACGAGGTGTAAGCAATCGCAAATTGTTCGAGTTCTGGAACGTAGGTGATACGCGGATCTTCGATGCCCCAGATTTCTTCGGGATATTCACGAGGGTTGGCCACGAGCGTCGGTTGAGAATCGACGCGCCATCCGTCGATTCCATTCGCAGAGCGGGCGGCACATAGGTGCGACAAGCCGGTTCGATCTTCCACCCTGCAAAGCAGCAGAGTATCTCCATCGGGCAACTGCACAGCCGCTGCATTGAAGACGCTGTTAATCGGATAATGCCAGTCCTGCCGGCCGAGGATCGGGTTGCCAGAGTAGCGGGTAAACAAAGGAAGGTCCGTATATGGTTCTGTTTTCAGTGGATCCAAGGCGATGGGCTTTGGCGATACAGCCGGAGAGGTGTTTAGGCTCAAAGAGAAATACTCATTTCCTGATGAAGTTCATCTGCGTTGGACACTTTCTCCCCTTGCATTTCGAGGAGGGCCATCAGGAACGAAAGCGTTGATTCGGCACCCTGATTTTCGTTTACCCGGTCGGGATGAAGTCCGTCTCTGCACCCGCCGGTTGCAGCATCATAAAGGGGAACCTGCAAATCGTTTTTGCCGAGAAACCAGCTGAACACATGCTGTGCCTTCTCAAGCCAACGCTGTTCGTGCGTTAGCCTGTATGTCTCGAGACAGGCTGAGATTGTGGCGCAGGCTTCAACGGGTTGTTGGTCGAAGCGGGCCTTCTCTTTGCCTTCGGTGGAAAAACCGTTTGAGCCGATGGGCACAAAGATCTCGTTGTCTCCTCGATGCTGCTCGGCCACAAGCCATTCGAGAGACTCGATGCCCGTCGCGATCATCTTCTTGTTTCCGCTTCGCCATCCGGCCAGAAGGAGCGCCTGCGATAACCGCGCATTCGAGTAGGAGAGACTCTTCTCGAACCATTGCCAGGTCTCGGTACAACTCTGCTCGTAAATATTCAACAGCCGATTGGCCAGCGTGTTCCGTGCACCCTGGACAGTCCTGTCGCCCGGAAACCAGTCCAGATAGGCCTGCATTCCGAGAACGCTAAATGCCCATGCGCGGGGGCTGCTGAACGTCAGCGCTACCGGCATAGCGGCCTCAAATAGTCTGCCCGCCGCTCCGCGCAATCCCGCATCCTGCGAATGCCCAAGCACAGTGCCCAAAGCCCACAGAGCACGGCCATGACTATCTTCAGAACCAGCGTCTTCAAGCCATTTCCGGTCGTAGCCAAGGAAATTTCTGAACCGCCCCGTATCGGAATGAAATGCGAGCCAGAGAAAGGCCAGATAGCGGCGAGAGAGTGTGAGATATTCATCCACGCGCGTGAATTCATCACTCTCATCCAGAAAAGTGGACACGATGAGCGCGCGTGCGTTGTCGTCAGTCGTGTAACCCTCGCGCGTATTGGGTACGGAGAAGATTGCGTGTTGCAACATGCCGGTATCGTCCGTCATGCTGAGCAAGTGCCCGATATTCAGCACCGGCAGATCATCGGGCGCATTCAGCGCAACTTCGTCCAATTGCGCAGGCCGTGGCCGCAAACTGCGCTCGAAACGCGCACGCTGGAAACTCGCCATATAGGCTCGCGCCGTCTTTGGCCATGTCGTTTCGCGCGAGTAGAGATATGCGCGCTTGCGCATGGCATGACGTTCCGCGTCATTCTCCAGCAGTTCAACGACTGCCTCGGCGATGGAATCGGGATTGTCAAAGGGAACAATCACTCCTCGCCCATCGGCGAGCAGTTCTTTCGCATGCCAGTACGGCGTCGAGATGATCGCCTTTCCTGCGCCGAGCGCAATGGCGAGCGTGCCGGAGACAACCTGCGCCTCCTGCCGGTAAGGCGTGACATAGATATCGGCGGCGCCTACATGCTCCACCAATTCCTCGGCACTCACAAAGCGGTTGTTGAAGATTAACTGTGAAGAGACGCCCAGTTGTTCGGCCAGCGTTGTCAATTCTTCGCGATAACGCTCGCCCTCCCGCCGCCGGATATGAGGATGTGTCACTCCTGAAACGATGTACACCACATTCGGGTGCTTCGCCAGAATTGCAGGAAGTGCGCGTATGACGTTTTCGATGCCCTTATTCGGAGACAACAGGCCAAAAGTCAGCAGAACGGATTTTCCTTCCGTGCCGAACTTGTCCTTGAAATAATTGGGATCCATGAAGGGCATCTCCGGCACCCCATGCGGAATGACGTCGATCTTTTCCCCTGGAACCGCGTACACATCGCGTAAGAGCTCAGCCGCCAGTTCACTCATGACCACCAGGCGATCGGAAAGCCTTGCAATCTCTTCCAGCACAGTTCGCTGATTGGCATCCGGGTCGCGCAGAACCGTGTGCAGCGTGGTGACCAACGGCATTTTCAACCTGCGAAGCAACGTTAAGATATGGCTGCCCGCATTCCCGCCATAGATGCCATATTCATGTTGCAGGCATACAAGATCGTTGCCATTGAAATTGAGAAAATCTGCGGCTCGTTCATAGGAAGCTAGTTCTTCCTGTTCAAGTTCCAGGCGCACTTGCTCCGGATAGTCATAACTTGAATCGGGATCGTTGACGGGAATGGCAAATAGCCGTTCCTGACCATACTCATGCGCGAGTGCGGTGCAGAGGTCGGTCGTAAATGTTGCGATTCCACACTCGCGCGGAAGATAATTCCCGACAAAGGCAATTCGCGTGGGCAATGGAACGTGAGGAGTTTTCAATCCGTTGGGTCGCGGCGTTGCTGAAACATGCTTTCCAGCCGCCTTCGCCGAATGCGTCATTTCATGGAGAGACATTTTGTCCCGCTTTCGTTTAAGCCCTGATTGCTTTGACGCCCTCTACCATCTCCAGAGAAGGCGTATGGATCAAGGCACTACCAAGACCGCTGGACTGCCGGTCATTAGACTGCAACTATTCTCGTGTCCTGCATGCGCTCGGAATCTCCAGGGAAGTATCTTGTTGGACTTGGCGAGGCTGCACGGTTACTGTTGCGATATGAAAGCCGGGGTATCTTGCTATCTGAACGGAATCAAGTTCAGCAGCGTTAAATTCTCTCGCGATTCCCTTGAGTGCATGCGACAAGGCTCGATCAGTCGCACTTTGCCGGGTTTCCCAAAAGCCTCTTGGGGCATTGGACTCCTGGATCCACATAAAGTGCCATCCCGCTTGACGGATCATCGTATCGAAAACCGGCGCTGCAAGGTCTTCGACCATCGCCCAGTTATCGCCAATGAGCCGTTGGAGTGGATCCAGTCGATTTGGCAGGACGCATTCTTTACGCAGGAAAACGGAATGCAGCTTCACGCGTGTGCGCTTTTGGAGGCTGCAGGTACCGCAACATTGCTCGAAACGGATTCAACCTCCATCGAAGGGGTTTCAAGCCCGATTGAGCAAGGCTGTTTGAGCGATTCTTCAACCATGTGGCCCGGATCTAAATCTGGGCGTCCGGAGGCCTCTCCCGGGAAGCCGGTTACGTCAGGCTGGCTTACGGGCCGGTACAGATGTATCCCCTTGTGATTACGAGGGGAAAGGTGATTCTTTACATCGCTTTTCTTGAGGAAGCTCATGGCAGCTCCAGTGATGCGGTTGCGTGCTTGAACGGTACTCGTCCGAAGCGAAGCCTGGATTGCCGAAGGCGAGAAGCAAATACCTGCTACTTTCCTGAGCATACGCCTTAATCTGTTCGCGCGCGGACCTTTCGCTGAGAACCTTGACATCCATTGACGCGGAACCGTCTGAGGTGAGAATTCCCGGTTCAATAACGAAGTCTACCCTCGGCGATGACGACCAAATTTTCGCTCTGCCCCCACCCACGCCACCGGAATAGCCACCTAGCGGAGCCGTAAACGCGGCTTCCCACACCGGCAAAGAGATTCTCCGGCTCGGCTTGGCCGGGGGGCAGCTTTCTGCATTGTCCGGCCGTCCAACGTGCCCATGTCGTCGGCTTCTTCCTACGCACGCTGCCGGTCGAGATGCCCGTGCCCGCATACATCAGCCGGTAGAACTTGGAAATAAATACAAACGCAATCCGCGCACGTAGATTTGGCGTGCAAGCCGACCGCTGCCAGATCGCGCTCTAGTTGTAGAACTAGGATCTTTGGCCGGTAGCGATGGAGCTACTGGAAGTTTTTGGTGTCGGCAGCATAGTTGAAATACAACGCATTGGAACAGAAGAATGAGCGCCGAGTTACGGCGACTGAGTCTTGCGGGTCTGGCGACTTCCCATCTTGGTAGATGGCAAACGAGGCTGCGGAACAGGTGGAAGCACCGGCTGAAACGAAAAACATCCAGCTTATCTAGCTCATATCCGAGTGCGGATGGAAGGGCAGCGCCAGCTCACGTTCGGCTAGCAAACAGGGGTACGATTGCAAACGGGGAGGAATCTTTTGCCCTTCTCTTGCCCGGCAAGAGAAAGGCAAAAGATTATGAACGATCCGGTAGTAGCTCAGGTTCAATCAACAAGGACAGCGCGTCGTGTAGTCTCGCTCGCTTTTTCCCGAATAGGCCTCAATTCTATTAGTTCTTCCGCGACGTATCCGGCGATCGTTCCGTCTGAGAATGTGACGAGCACCCCATCCTCACCCTCCTGCTCAACCTTGACAATGTAAACTGCATCCATCTTGGTGGTGGCCTCGTGTCCTTCAAGTCTACCGCCTTTTCTATTGGAAATTAGAAAAGAACGAAATTGATCAGAAAAGGCCCAACCCAGCTCACTGGATTGAAATGGACACACTACCAACGACCGAGACCATTTGACATTGATCGGTCTTCTCATGGAAGGGCCGCTGAGATGGGAAGGAGTCCCGGCGGCTGAAGCGAGGGGGGACTTCCCCCATAAGCGCTAAATAAGGAAAACTATTTCTGAATAGCCCATCATTCGACCGCAATGAGAAATGAGGATCTGGCTCCACCATCAAGCGCCGAGTTCCAAGCGAGATTGACTCTCAAGGCTGCTTCGTAGAATGCCAGCGAACGTTCGACATTGCTGACTGTCAGGATGATATGGTCAAGTATTGCTGTCTTCTTCAAATCACGAGGGCTTCAATGCCTTTTCACCATTCGGTATCACGTGGATTGCAGCGAGAGGTATGTTCATTCCTTCGGCACCTGCGAGCTGCCTGTGTAGCGGAAATTTTGCAGGCATGCACAACATGGTCAATCCACTCTTTTAGAGAGGAAGGTATTGCAAGATTTGATATCTAGATGCCCGCAACCAGTGTTCCGCGATAGACAGCCCCATTGATCCGATGCTGACGTACTTCGCGGTGCGCAGGGCTGTCATACCAGGCTTTCGCCGCCTCCATACTGGAAAACTCTGCAACCACAGTACCCTCGGTCGTCGACCCTTCCAAATCTTCGTGCTGACCATATGCGGCAAGCACCTTTACGTCATGGCCGGCGAATGTGGCTCGTACCTTTTCCCAACAGATTGCCAGATCCTTTGCATCGAGCGTTCGCTCACGCGTGAAGATCAGATAAGCACTCATCCCAGGTATCTCCTTGTTGGTGAATGTCGACTCGGCGACTAAACAGTCGGTATGCTACCGCCATCCAGAACGTAATTGACGCCGCTGATAAACGCAGCTCGCTCGGAGGCGAGGAATGCCACCAGTTCCGCAACCTCTTCGGGATGGCCCGGACGGCCGACGGGTATGCCGCCCAGCATATCCATGATGATCTGGCGAGCGGCATCTTCGCTGACTCCCTGTCCTTTCGCAATATCGCGAATCATTCCGTGAGCGCCGGACGTTTCGATGAATCCTGGAGAGATCAAATTCACGCGCACCCCCTTGTGGGCAACTCCTTTTGCCAGTCCCTTGCTGTACGTGTTCAGAGCCCCCTTTGCTGCGGCGTAGGCGAGGGTCGAATTCGAAAAAGGCAGAAGAGCCGATACCGAGGAGATGTGAATGACCGCGCCGGACTTGCGTTCGATCATTCCAGGCAGAAAGGCACGATCGAGACGAACGGGAGCAAGCAGGTTGACATCGAGGATGTTCTGCCAATCCGCGTCTGTAAGAACCTCGAAACCACCGGGTTTGGTATCTGTTCCACCCACGTTGTTGATGAGGATATCGAGTCCTCCCCACTTCTTCTGAATGTGGGTGACGACATTCTCAACTCCGACAGGGGTTCCCAGATCCGCCTTGATGAATAGAACGGATGAATCGCTCTGCTCTTGTGCGGATCGTGCCGTAACGGCAACGGAAGCACCGCTCAAGACAAAACGACGAGCAATGGCTTCACCAATGCCCTTCGTGCCGCCGGTTACGAGAACCCTCTTATTTCTGAACTCATCTTCTATGAGAGGAAACGGATACTTTGTGCTCATGCAGAACACCATAGTCCTTGCTACTGTCAGTTCTTGTCAGGAGTCGGCCTACTCCTCGCTAGGATTGTTCTGAGCCCGGAAGTCCCGAAGGAGATCCACACGTCGACGCGGATACGATTCTCGTTCACTTGCTGACTGAATCCTATCTGTACGGAAGAAGCGGAATGCCTCTCGAAGCTCACACCACGCTACGAGGACGCGGGCATTGTCCATGAAACTGAGTTGGATAGGCCAGACGACTCGCACGGTGGATCTCCCCTCCGCATTCACATACGAGATCTCGATTTTCTTCTGCGTGCGAATTGCGGTCCGGAACTGCGCAAGCGGCACAGAATTGGCAGGGAACGCCGGCCTTGGTGGTCCCGTCGTCGCCAGTGGAACTTTAGCGGTATCTTTTGCACGTTGGGACAGGACAGATGTAATTTTGGCTCGCGCTCCGGAGGAAGCTCTCGTCAGCACTTCATCCCCGCGTTGGTCAACATACCCAAGGCCCAGCAGGACAGCTTCAGCCTCATCTTCGGTCAGCATCAATGGCGGAAGAAAGAAACCGGGCTTGAGAACATAGCCGATGCCAGCCTCGCCCTCCACCCGGACACCTTGCGAAGCCAACTCAGAAAGATCCCGGTAAACCGTACGCTCCGAGACCTGCAATTCTGCCGCCAATTGAGCCGCAGTAACGGGACGCCGTCGGCCCGTAAGATTCTGGAGCAAAAGCAGAAGTCGCGCTGAACGAGACATACCACTTCAGAATAGCCTGCTTAGGGATAAAGCTTGAACATCTGAAATAGAGATCTCAGGCAGGCAGCAATTCCTTTTTGCCTCCCTGAACCTTAATGGCATATTGCGCGCATGTTGTAATCAGCAACTGCTCGCGCCATTTCCAGTGCAGGTGGACGATCCACCGGGTCCTGCTCCAACCATCTATAAAGCACCTCGAAAGTCGCACCAACTATGCATTGAGCGGCAAGGGCAGGATCCATTGTCAACGAAGTTTTCTGGGATGATTTCAAGATGTAGCAGCACTGTTCCGTTTGATACCGGATGATGGTGCGACGTACTTGCTCCAATTTCGGAGTCAAGCCGGGACTCTCGACAATCAGTATGCGAGCCTCCCGCGGATTCTCTGCGAGGTACAGAAACAGCGCTTCCACAGCACATGAAATTTTCTGCAAAGGGTCGGGCTGAGGTGCCCGCGCCTCATCGATGACTTTCGCCATGTTCTGGCTGAAGAGTTCGAGAACAGCTACAAAGATGTCCTCCTTGTTCCGAAAATGTGCGTAAAAGCTGCCAATGGCACACTTGGCCTCGGCAACGATCATCGGAACCGTGGTTCCGTAGTACCCACAACTGCCGAAGAGCCTGATTGCAGCGTCCAAGATGCTCTTGCGGCGCGCATCTTTCCGGGCTTCCATTGCAGCGGATTTGCGGTAGGTCATTCTCGATCCTCGTCTTCTTGTGAATACTAGAATGATGTGTCATTCTTTATAAGTCAAACATGAATTTTAGAATGATGTTTCATTCTAGTAATACCAATAAGGGGGAGAGCATTGCGAGGAGAACTCCAGACAGCAGATCGCTCAGAGCGTAGCAATGGGCCATATAAACCATCTATGTTATTGAAGATAAGATTCTTGCACGTTGAACGCGATATCCTGCCCGCGTGCTTTCGGCCACACATTTTGACGGTCGTTTCCTGTTGCTGCTTGCTGGTGGTGCTGCTGCCTTTGGAGGCCTGTGGCCCCAAAGCGAAGGTGACCGCTGACCAGCCGGTTCCAGTCCGGTTGCGCACGCCGGAACAAATCCAACAGCCTGATTCTGTTGCGATCAGCGGAACGGTGGAGGCCAACGTAACGGCTCAGAGCGCATTCCAGATTGCGGGGCGAGTAGCGAAGGTTTTTGTTGAGGAAGGGCAGCCCGTAACCAAAGGGCAAGTGCTAGCGGAACTCGACGCGACCGATTATCGCAATGCGTATAACGCAGCACGAGCGCAAGCAGATGCTGCACAGGCGGTCGACACCAAGGCACAAGAAGGACCGCGTGCACAGGAATTGGAACAGGCACGCATCGACTATGACCGGTGGCAAGACGAGTACAACCGCATGAAGTACCTTTACGACAGTAAGAGCCTGCCGGCTAACGACTTTAAGAAGTTTGAAGCAGGCTACAAGGCAGCACAACAGCGGTACGACATGGCCCGTGAAGGCACGCGGCTACAGGACAAGAAAGCTGCAAGCGCACAATACCGCGCTGCCGCGGCTCAGATGCAAGAGGCGCAGAAACAGGTTGCAGACACCCGGCTGGTAGCGCCAATCACAGGTTTTGTGGGGATGCGGCGAATCGATGTTGGGGATACGGTCGGGAGCGGCATTCCCGTGATCTCAGTGCTGGACCTCAATCCGGTAAAAGTGCGTGTGGCAGTTCCGGAAGCCGAGATCGGCAAGGTGCGAGAAGGCGCGCACGCTATCGTGACGATTCCGTCACTGAATGGCCAGAAGTTCGACGGCAAAGTGGAAGCAGTCGGAGTAGCGTCCGATCCAGCGTCGCGAACATACACGGTGAAGATTGCAGTTGCGAATCCCGCACACTTATTGCGGGCTGGAATGGTGAGCGCGGCGCGAGTTTATGGGACGGCAATGGTCAACGCAATCACCGTGCCCGACAACGCAATTGTTCACGACCCCCAAGGCGTCACACACGTGTATGTCTACTCGCCGGCACAACAGCGCGTATATGCCCGCCGCGTCGACGTGGGCGCGCCGCTCGGTAGCGCGGTGGAGATTCGCAGCGGTCTTGCTGGGAATGAACAGGTGGTCGTTGCAGGTCAACAGAATTTGAGCGAAGGCTCAATGGTCAAGATCGTGGGAGGCGCCCAGTGAATCCCATCCGGGCGGCTCTGCGCTATCCACAAGTAACGCTGGTTCTGGCGGGCATCATGTTTGTGGCAGGCATGTATGCGCTGTTCACCATGCCGCGGCGCGAGGACCCCAAAATCACCATCCGCACGGGGATTGTTGCTGCCCTCTATCCGGGCGCTACCTCCCCGGAGGTAGAAGACCAAGTCGCGCGGAAAATTGAAGAACGCTTGTTCCGGTTTGCCGAAGTACGGCGCGACAAAACTTTCTCCACCAGTCGTAACGGCATGGTGATCATCAATGTCGAACTGAACGATTCGGTCAAAGATGCCGACGAGTTCTGGTCAAAGCTGCGGCTGGACATGGCGCAATTGAAAGCGACAGAACTGCCGGCCGGAGTGCTCGGCCCGGTTGTCGATTCCGATTTTGGCGATACGGTGGCGGTGCTGATTGCCGTGCACGGTGGGCAGTACGGCCCACGAGAACTCAAGGATTATGCACAAAAGGTAGAAGCGGGGGTGCGCACCATACCTGCTGTGTCAAAGATCAAGCGCATTGGCGACCAGAAGGAAGAGATCGATATCTCCGCATCGACGGGGCGTATGGCGCAATATGCCGTTACACCTCAGAAGATCATGCAGGCGCTTGCGGGACGCGACACCGTAGCGTATGCGGGACGCGTACCGACGGAGCAGAGCAAGATACCGATTGAGTCCGGTGGCCGCTTGCAAACCGAAGACCAGATTCGTCACATCATGGTCGATGTTTCTCCCACTGGCCAGCCAGTTTACCTCGGCGATCTGGCTGATGTGGAGCGAGTCTACAAAGATCCGACCGAGTATGCCCGAATCAACGGCGAACAGACCATTCTCCTGTCGGTCGAAATGCACGAAGGGAACAATATTGTTGAATTCGGCAAAACACTGCGCGCCAAGCTGGACAATATCCAAAATACTCTTCCGCCTGAAGTGAAGCTGGATCTTGTTGCAAATCAGCCGAGGGTTGTTTCCGAGCGGATCGGAGATTTCTTTCGCGAATTCGGCATAGCCATCGTTGCGGTCATCCTGGTGACCATGCTGTTGTTGCCTCTGCGTGTGGCACTGGTTTCCGCTATCGCGATTCCGGTATCGGTATCCATGACTTTCGGAATGCTGAGCGCGTTCGGTATCGAACTACACCAGGTTTCCATTGCAGCGTTGATTGTTGTACTTGGAATGGTGGTGGACAACGCCATTGTGATTGTCGATAACTACGTGGGCCTGCTCGACCAGAATGTGCCTCTTGACGAAGCTGCTGAGAGATGCGCGACAGAAATGTCCGTTCCGGTGCTCACAGCCACTCTGGCCATCATTGCGGCATTTGCCCCCCTGGCCCTGCTTACTGGTTCAGTAGGCGAGTTCATTCGTGCTCTTCCGATTGCAGTCGCCATATCTCTGTCCGTTTCCTTTTTTGTGGCCATGTTGCTGACGCCATTGATAGCCCGTTACTTCATCCGCAAAGGGCTGAAAGTCAACGAGCACGAGACATCCAATGCACCACGCAAGCTCACTCCCCTGGACCATATGCAGCGGGGCTACAACGGCATTATCTCGTGGGCTATGGAACACAAACGCCTGGTTCTTGTATCCAGTGTGCTTACTTTTGTTGCCGGGATTGGACTCTTGTTCCTGGTACCGCAACTGCTTTTTCCCCTCGCCGAGCGGGACCAATTTGTCATCGATGTATGGCTGCCGGAAGGTACGAAGATCGAAGCTACCGATGCAACGGTGCGACGGATTGAAGCGGTTATGAGCCATGAGCCGCGGGTAAAGACATACACCAGCTTCTTAGGCGAGAGCGCACCACGTTTTTACTACAACGTGGACCCACAGGCGCCTGCGGGCAACTATGCACAGATATTGGTCAATACAAGAAATGTCAAGGACACACCCAAGCTGGTAGAACAGTTCCGACAGCAGCTTACCGATGCGGCGCCGGAAGCAATGGTCATTGTGAAGGAACTGCAGCAGGGCCAGGCCTTGGCAGCTCCAGTTGAGGTTAGAATCGTCGGAGACGATATTGCTACCCTGAGAACGCTCGGTGACCAAATCAAAGATGTGTTCCGGCACACGCCGGGAGCCACTTACATCCAGACAGACTGGCACGAGGATGCTCCGCAGGTGGGTCTGAACGTACGCGAAGAAGTGGCCAATCGGATGGGCTTAACCAATGTCACTATAGCCCAGCAACTGGCTGGTGGCTTCGAGGGTATGCCAATCATGACCTATTGGGAAGGCAATCGAGACGTGGATGTGGTCCTGCGCCTTGATTCTTCCGAGAGGCAGAGCTTCCAGAACATAGAAGATACTTATGTCACATCTCCGTTGTCCGGCGCAAAGGTTCCACTGGAGGCAGTAGCATCGCTGTCTTCAGAGTGGCAACCGGGCAGGATCGTGCGCCGGAATGGTGTCCGGACATTGACCGTGCGCGCATTTCCGGCCAGCCATATGCTGGCCAGTGGAGTTCTAGGAAGCGCGCGCAGGCAATTGGATGCCATCGCTTTGCCTGCGGGTTACCGCATCGACTATGGAGGCGAATACGAGAACCAACAAGAAACTTTCGGACAGATGCGGAATGCTTTGCTTATTAGCCTGGTGTTGATTTTTCTCATCCTGCTCTTCCAGTTTCGTACACTGATTGACCCTCTGATCGTAATGGTGGCATTCCCGCTGGCCTTGCCCGGAGCTGCTCTTGGCCTGCTGCTCACGCGGAATACCTTCGGCTTTACGGCCTTTATCGGCATCGTAAGTGTCGGGGGACTGGTAGTCAGAAACTCAATCATTCTCATCGACTACATACACGAACGCATGAAGAGTGGCGTGGTACTTGAGCAGGCAGCCATCGAGGCGGGAGAGCGCCGTCTGCGGCCCATTTTCCTAACTTCCATGGCCGCTGCGGTCGGTGTCGTTCCCATGATTCTCTCCGGTTCCAGTCTCTGGTCTCCTCTGGCAAGTGTCATTGCTTTTGGCCTGCTCGGATCGATGTTTTTCACCCTGGTGGCGATCCCGGTTCTATTCGTGGTGGCGCATCGCAAGCACGCGGGTGCAGCTTCGGCAAAGGTGGCTGTAGTGCTGCTGGTGCTTGTACTGAACGGCGCTGCGAGTGCCGAGACGCAGAGCATCACACTCGACGAGGCCGTTCAACTAGCCACGAAGCAGAATTCTGTAGTGAAGATGGCGCGCCTGAAAACCAGGGAGATGGATGCAAAAGTGACGGAGGCGCGGGCCAATTACTTCCCGACACTGAACAACGAAACCAATGCGGCACACCTCCGGGATATTGAACATCTGACGATTCCGATGGGAGCCTTGGGTGTATATTCGACCCCTGGCCCCATCCCCGGAACAAATACTTCCATACCTCTCGGACACCACAGTTTTGTGTTGACCACAACCACTGCGGCTCAGCCCATCACCCAAATGTTCAAGATCCACGCCGGGGTCAACGTGGCGCGGGCGGACGCGAACCTTGCACGGAGCGACGTGCAGCGAGCGGAAGACGAAGTCGCGCTAAAGATGAAGGATCTGTATTTCAACCTTCTGTCGGCCGAACGGCGCAAACTGGCCGCAGAGTTACGCATCCAAGGCGGAGAAGAGCGGCTAGCCGAGACACGGCGCGGAGTCGAATCCGGAGCGGTGCTGGAACTGAAGGTGCTTGATGGCACCGCACAGATCGCCGAAGCACGCCATCAACTCGGGACGCTTGAAGACGCCATTTCTGATATGAAAGTAGAGTTCAACGACTTGGCCGGACTACCTCTGGACACAGAGGTTGAGCTCACAGTGCCGGAACAGGACAACTCTGACGCGACTGTGGGGGATCTCGCAAGCGAAGCGCTTGAGCACAATCCCGAGGTGGCCGCGGCACGGGAAACGCTGGCCAAGGCGCGCGCGGGGTTGAGCGCGGCACGGGCTGAGTATATTCCGGAGATTGGGGCGTTTGCACAGTTCATTCATCAGGATGGCGTGCCCCTGCTTACGGAGAATAACGGCGGCGTGGGGCTCAGGATGAACTGGACAATGGTCGAGTTCGGCAAGCGTAGCGGACAAGTGCAGGAGCGCAAGAGCCAGGTAGCAGAGGCCGAGGAGAATCTTCATCACGCGGAAAGCCGCGTTCGCGTGGACATTGAGAAGGCCGTGCGCAAGGTGCGGCGGGCAGAGACAGGCGTGGAAGCTGCACGGGAGAGTGTTGAAGCGCGAACCGAGATGAAGCGTATTACGGCCAACCAGGTTTATGCCAACACGGCCAATACCTCTGCGCTTAAGGAAGCCGAAGGACAGCTTTCCGAGGCTGAGGCGGGTCTCTTCCAGGCAGAAGCAGAGCGTAGCATCGCGTGCGCGGAGCTGGCGCGGATCGAAGGGAAAAATTAGACTGCAGATTTCACACCCACTTTACGTGATGTTTGAAGCAGTCCGAAACGAGCGCGTGACGAGTGAGGTTTCCCGAACTTGTGCCGCAATCATCAAGGCATCTGCAGGCTATCCCAGAGCTTGCACTGATGCTCCTCGGATACCTGATTGGCCGTCCGCAGAGATAAAGCGGGAATGTCTTCCGACAGGTAAAACGAGGACTGGGGTTTGCGGGCGTCGTAACGCGGCCATGGCCGATCTCCTGCCCGGTTCGGATTGCCCGTCCTGGCGAAGTTGGCCCATGCCGTCACCAACTCGTCCGAAAGCTGCATCTGCGCACTGTTAAGCGGGTGCGCTATTCCTCGCGTGCCGCCGTGCCACCCGGAGAACAGGTATTGAATGTCAGCCGTGTGGTAGGCCAGCGACTGAAAGTCCGGCAGCTCCGGAAAAAAGAAGGGCGCCGTCCGGTCGTTGAACTCATAGGCATAAAGCGGAACCTGCGAAGACAGTATCTGATTCACGGCCTGCTGCGGGCAGATGAGCGACCCGGTGCCCATAGCGTCAAGAGCTAGTTGAGGAGTGGCGTAGGAACCTGGATTGTAGGCTGCAAGCACCTTCGAAGCATTTGCGCCATAAGTCGTCTCCACATACTTTTTCACATCCGCTTCGGAAACGGGCGCTTGTGGCGGCACGGAAAAATACTCGTTAATCGCGATTGGGAAATTGTATTCGTCGTGTGTAAAGCCGCTCATTATGGGCATGTGGGCGAACTTGCCCTTCCTGAACGCATCGAACAGTCCCTGGCTCGGCACAATCGTGCCGTCCGCAATCGGGGCGGTGGTGACGTAGGGACCGTTGGCGCTTTCTGTCCCCTGCAACTTCAGGATTGTCTCCACCGGCAGGTGCCGTAAGCAGGCCGCGACATCCGGACCAGAACCCGAGCCGCAGCCGGCAGCCGCCGAGAATGCAGCTCCAAGCTCTTCTCCAGCGCTCAACGAAATAGAATCGCGCAAGACGCTCTCGAAGATCGCGCGATTAAACAGACCCGCCGTCAGTGGCGAAACCACCTGGGCCGACGCATCGACCGACCCTGCGGACTGACCGCCAAGAGCCACCTTCTTCGGGTCGCCGCCAAACGATGCGATGTTCTTCTGCACCCACTTCAGCGCCAGCTGCTGATCCATCAGGCCGTAATTGCCGAACGCATGTCCCTCATGGTCCAGCGCCGGATTAGCCAGCCAGCCCAGCAGGCCCAGCCTGTAGTTGAGAGTAACGACAACCAGATTGCCCTTCGAGGCGAGTTTGCTCGCATCGTAGTCATTGCTCTCCCCATCGAAATTGCCGCCTCCATGAATCCACACCAGGACCGCCGGCTTTTCGCTGCCGGCCTGCTTCGGCGTAAAAACGTTGAGGTAGAGGCAGTCCTCATTGCTGTTCGGCGGCCCCGCAAACGCCCCAAGCGTCGTGATCTGCGCACAGGCCGGGCCGAAGTGCGTCGCATCCCGGGTTTCAGTCCATTGCGGGTAAGGCTGCGGTGACTGCCAGCGCAGGTCGCCAACGGGCGGTTGCGCATACGGAATGCCCAGATATTCATAGACCCCGTGGTTATCGAGCCCCTGCACGGGGCCGGCCGAGGCCCGTACAACCGGCGCCAGCGGCAGCCCCGGCTGAGGTTGTTGCGCCTGCGTCGGCGATGTTGTTTCCTGTGCGCGCGCCGCCTGCGAAAGCGGCGCCAGCGCAGCCAGCGCGATCATCGCAACAATTTGGAATCCGCTCCATCGTTTCCACCCCGATGCGGCATCGTATTTGCAACTCATATTTCTCCTGAGTTAAATAACCAGCGGTGTCGCTGGTTCACCTGGGTCGCATGTGCCGCCACGTACCCACTCTTTCGTACCGGGCTACATATGCGCGTTATTAAGAGGTCATCTCAGCGTACTAACTGCTGCTGCACCAGCACTACAACTTTTCCGATCATAACAAGGTGCTTTAAACTGCATGCTACTTGAACACTTTTGTGGTTTCCGTGCGTCATCTGGAGAAGGTCGCGCTTGAAACTCCAACGTCCTGCAATCCACTCCTGCGGAATGTGGAGTTCGTGGTCTACCAGCGTTGCGCCCTTGTCACTGCCGTAGCAGAGAAACACCCCCACCTGGCTGTTCTCGATGCGTCCAGCCGTGCCGCTGTATTGACGCTTCACGCCCGCCGAGTGGCTGCCCTTCTTCAAGAAACCCGTCTCATCGACGATCAGCACCGCCTCGGCACTGGACAACTCTTCCAGCGCATAACTGCGTATCCGGTCCCGAACCTGATCGGCATCCCAGCGCGCCCGGTTCAACAGGTGCTGGACCGCATAAGGAAACCCTTCACCCATCCACTCGGCCAACTGCCCGCCGTTCTTCCGCTCACAGTTACTCAGCAACCCCTGCAAATACGAAAGACTCCGCGCACAAATCTCCGAACGCGCAAACAAACCTGCAATCAGGCCATGCGCCCGCCACAACTCCCGCTTCCATCCAGACAGTCGCTTCTCCATAGCAAAGTACGGAGAAGCACAAACCAGAGCGCGTACAGCTTATCACTTATCTACAACTGTAGTAATAGCTGCCGCGTCCAAATCCAGCGGGTGCGATGCGACGAGCATCACTTTCTCCGGTTCACATCCGAGCAAATCGACTGCACCGAGATAGGTTTCGGGATCAGGCTTGTAGTGACGGAATACATCCGCACCGAACACCATATCCCAAGGCAGTCCTGCCATCTTTGCCATGCGAACCAGCAATGCCACGTGCCCGTTCGCAATCGGCGCGATCACATATCGTGCGCGGAGTCTTTGCAATCCAGCTACAGAATCAGGCCATGCCGGAAGCTCGTGCCACATGCGTACAAACTCATCGAGCGCCGCTCCGTCGAGGCTTCCGGCCCCAAACTGTGGCGCTAAGTGCTCTACAGATTCACGCTGCAGCACGTCGAGGTTCGCCCATTCATCTGCGAACAGGTGAGCGCCTCGCCAGGCATCCACCAGCCCTGCCCAGTCCGCGGCAATGCCACGAGAGATTCCTCAGACTGTGAGGCGGGCAATCATCCCGCATCGCCAGTCCACAACTGTCCCAAGGGCATCAAACAACAAAGCATCAACATTGATCACAACTATGCTCCCCCCCAGACATCTAAGTTCAGATTTGGTCTCTACGGCAGCAACCGCAGAACCGACCGCACAAACCGCATTAAAGGAAAATGTCAGGATCAGGTGTCGGCGCACCGCGCAACAGAAAATCGAAGTCACATCCTTCGCTTGCAGACAAAACGTGCTGTTGGAAGAGTGCGCCGTATCCCCGCTGGTAATGCGGCGCCGGTGGTTTCCACGTCGATCTGCGCGCGGCCAACTCTTCGTCGGATACATGCAGATGGATGCGACGAGCAGGAATGTCCACCTCGACTTCGTCGCCGTCACGAACCAAGGCGAGCGGGCCACCTCGATGACTTTCCGGAGTTACATGGAGCACGACCGTTCCATAGCATGTGCCGCTCATGCGTGCATCGGAGATGCGCAGCATATCACGCACCCCGCGTTCCAACAGCTTCCGCGGAATATCAAGCCTGCCCCATTCCGGCATCCCCGGTGCACCTTCGGGGCCGCCTTCCTGCATGATCAGTACGCTGTTTTCGTCCACGTCCAGATTTGGGTCGTCGACCCGGGCCTCCATGTCGGCCCGGCTTTTAAAGACAACCGCTCGGCCGCGATGCTTCAGCAGGTGGGGGCTCACGGCGCTGGGTTTGACTACGCATCCTTCGGGAGCGAGGTTGCCGAACAGCGCAGCGAAACCGCAGTCCGCTTTGGGGTCTTCGAAGCTCCGAATGACTTTTGGGTTGATGACCCTGGCATCGGCGATGTTCTGACCCAGCGTCTGTCCGGTCACTGTAGGACATGTCAGATCCAACCGGTCTTTCAACACGCTCATAAGCGCCGGTAGTCCGCCAGCCTCATAGAAATCCTCCATGAGAAACTGTCCGGACGGCAGGATATCGACGAGTACCGGTATCTGCTGCGCCAGAGAGTCCAGCCATTTCAGATCAATCGGAAATCCTGCACGCCGCGCCATCGCGATCAGGTGGATGGCGGCATTGGTTGAGCCACCCAAAGCAAAGTTGACGATGGCGGCGTTGCGGAAAGATGCCTCAGTGATCAAACGGCTCGGCCGCTGATCCTCCCAGACCATTGCAACGGCCCGTCGTCCTGCTTCACAGGCCAGGCGACGCTGCAATGAATCGACGGCAGGGACAGAGGAAGCCATCGGCAATGAAAGGCCCAACGCCTCGGCGATTGCGGTCATCGTCGACCCAGTGCCCATGGTGTTGCAGGTTCCGGCTGTCCGTGCACTGCCTGTTTCGATTTCGGACCATTGCTTGAGCGTGATATTGCCGGCGCGAAGTTCAGAGCCATATTTCCAGCCATCAACGCCACTGCCGAGCCGTTCTCCCCGCCAAAGGCCGTGCAACATGAATCCGGCCGGCACATATACTGCCGGTATATCCATGCTGATTGCGCCCATGATCAGGCCAGGTGTTGTTTTGTCGCAGCCGCCCAGCAGCACGGCGCCATCGATCGGATGGCTGCGAAGTAGTTCTTCTGTCTCCATGGAGAGCAGATTGCGATACAGCATCGCTGTGGGCTTGACCATGATCTCGCCCAGCGAAATTGCAGGGAGTTCGACTGGATAGCCACCGGATTCCCAGACTCCGCGCTTCACCACCTCGGCAACTTCCCGCAGGTGTGTGTGGCACGTGTTCATATCCGACCAGGTGTTCAGAATGGCGATCACCGGTTTTCCAGCGAAATCCGCGGTGGTATAAGGTCCGCACTGTTCGCCAAAATGACCGTTTTACTCATGACTGGTTCTCCCCAACGTCTCGATACCTTTCCCTAACTTCATTGAAGTTCCAAACCGATCGTTCATCAGCGTCTTGAGCCCGAGCGGAAATTGCTCAAGGGCAGCCCTTTCGATGGGCCCCAATCGGCGCTGCGCCGTGGCGTCGCCTTGAAAGGCCGCGATGCTCAGCTCCGGTTCCACATTTGCCAGTGCTCCGAGCGCACCGGTACAGCCCAAAGGCCCGGCATAGGAGAGCAGGCTGTCGACGCCGGTATAAACCTGGCCGCGAAAGAGATCCAATTCCGGCAACCTGGAGATCGAAAACCAGAACATTGCCGCGGGGCCGAAGAATGCGAACGGGTTCTTCGCGCTGACGGTGGAGTTCGAATACGGCGTGACGGCGTGGTGGACTGCTGAGCACGATTTACAACTACACACTCAGCTTCGTGATGGAAGAGCAGGCGGTCTTTCCGCGCCCCAATCAGCGATCTCCCCAATACGACATTGCCGACCGAAATGCGAAACTCGACCCCAAGCTATTTCCGGTACTACGGCAGGCTGGGGCCATTCTGTTCGATCGGTTTAATCGACGCTACAAGGAAGGGCTCGACCTGATTCTGCATGGCGCGAAGCCGCAGGACCCATCCCGGAAAACGAAGAGATGATCGGACGGCGATGCTCACTATTCGGGAGCGTTTGATGCAGTGAACTCAAGGCGTCTTTTCCGCATTCATTGAGCCAAGCCCTCCCACGACCAAGAGAGCAGAACCGGCTCAAGAGCTTGGGAAAGAAGTTGGGAAAACTAACGTCGAATGGACTTCAAACCTGCCTTTCGGCTCCGCGTAAGTCGCTTGAATTTAAGCACTCCATCCTCTTGGAGCGACTGATCGCCGTTTGGAAAGGGAGTTTTGGTGGAACCGTTTCGGATTCATGTGACAGATGAGGTGCTCGACGATCTGCGGGCACGGTTACAGCATACGAGATGGCCCGGTCGGGTGCCTGGAATTGGTTGGGAAAGTGTCTCTTCTTCGCTTCAGTTCATACTTGATTTAAATATCGGACCGAATTAGTCTTGGTTCATTACGGCAGATGGTCGGGGAGTCTTTTGGCGAAGCGCCCCAACGATTTGGAGATCGACGATGACGGCTGATGAGTTCCCGTCCTGGGGGCTTGCTGCGGTCTCCGTCAATATGGAGACAATGAATGGGCGCGCGCCGCCTTTTGTTCTGGATACATTTGTTCGTGGGGCTTGTGTTTGGCCTGGGGATTGCCTTCCTGGCAAGTACAGGTTGCATTCTCGCGTTTCAGCCGCAAATCATTCGCCTTGCCGAGCGCGGAGTGCGATCGATTACTCCGGCAGGTGGCCAGGTTTGTGTCGCCTCGTCTACCTTGCTCGCGGTAGCGCAACAGCAAAGTAGACAGACGGTGTCTGACGTTCAGATGTTCTCCGACCCGCGCGTACCCGCACGGGTGACAGTGCAAGGCAATACAACGTTGCTCATCGATTCCTGTACCGGAAGAGTACTGGGAGAGGGAGCAAACCGCCTGCAGGTGTTCTTTAACTCGGTCCGCGATCTGCACCGATGGGTCGCTCTAAGCCGTGGCGAGCACGAAAGTCTACGGGCCATAAAGGACGCAGCAAACCTCGGTTTCTGTTTCCTGTTACTCAGCGGTCTCCTGCTTTGGGTTCCACGCCAGTGCCGTGCAGCAAATCTCAAGTCCGCAATGCTATTTCGCAGGAAACTCCGAGGCCGGGCTCAAGAGTGGAACCTGCACAACATTGCCGGTTTCTGGCTCGCAATCCCATTGCTTGTCATTTCAACGACCGGTTCCATCATGGCCTATAACTGGGCCAATATTCTGCTCTATCGCGCGGCAGGAACGCAGATACCCAAGGTTCAGGAAAGGCCAACCGTGCAGGGCTCTCTCCAGAACCTAGCTCTTCTCGATCCCTTAATAATCCGGGCAAAACTGCAGGACCCGTACTGGTACAGCCTCCAGTTGCGGATTCCTGGAGAGAAGGATAGGAATGTTTCTTTCTCGATTGATGAGGGGATGGGCGGAAAGCCACAGCAGCGTGCTCAATTGGTCCTCGCATTGAAAGGCGCAAAGCTGGTGCGTTGGGAGCCCTTCGACAGCCAGCCGCTAGGAAGGCAATGGCGTTTGTGTACTCGTTATTTGCACACAGGCGAACTGTTCGGCTTGGCTGGACAGTTCGTCGCCATGTTGGCCGCACTAGCAGCGCTGATCCTCGTCTGGAGCGGATTTTCTCTGGCGATTCGCAGAGTGAGTGCTTGGAGGAAACACGCCGCAAAAGCAGAAAGAACACTTCCTGTGGAATTGATTTCAGGCGTTTAGCGTGTTTTAGCATTTCCGCGCTCTAACCGGCTGAGAACAGTCCTCCTTCGGAACACAGCCATGCCATCTTCAGTTCCAGCTTCAGCTACTGCTTGCAGTAAGTAAGTTAGCGCTACAACGTTCCCTGTCGGACTCAGATCATAAACAAGCCCGGCGGAGTCCGGACACGTAATCAGAAAGGTTAATCTATGTTTTCATTCAGGTTCTTTGCTCGCATCGCATCATGCGCTATCGGATTTAGTTTGGCCATCTCACTTCCCCTTGCGATAGCGCAGGCGCAACAGGCTGCAGTACAAAGCGTGGAGGCCTCAGAGATCAGCGGTCTTCTGGAGGATAGCTCCGGAGCTGTAATCGCTGGAGGAAACGTAGTGCTTATCTCCCCAGATGGAAAAAGCATGGATACCACCAGTCAAAATGACGGGACCTTTGTATTCCAAGCAGTGACAGCGGGGATATCTTACAAATTGAGTGCAACTGCTTTAGGCATGAATAAGGTGACGCGGGAAAACGTTGTTGCACGAGGGCAACTACTGGTGGTCGCAATGCAAATCGACCAACTCCAGCAGACCATTACCGTATTTGCCAACTCTCCAGAACTGGATACCACTCCTGCGATGTCGCGAACCCTGGATCCGGCAACCTTGGGCCAATTGCCCAGCACGAACCGGAATCTTGCGCAGTTCGCCATGGTCGATCCTCGCGCCAGAAACACGGTCGGCTCCGGCTCCGATGGGCGAAGCTCAACTCGGCTGACCATTAACAATCAATCGTTTCGTTTTACGCAATACGAATTAGATGGAAGTACCGATTCAGACTTTATTCTCTCGAACGGTCCGCAACAGAATATATCGATTTCAGCAATTGGAGAGTTTAAGCTACTGAGCAACCAATACCTGGCTCAGTATGGACGGTCAAGTGGTGGCGTCATTCTTCTTTCAACAAAGTCCGGCACCGATCAACATCACGGAGAGGTGTTCGGATTGGTCAGGCCGTCGGGAATTCAAGCAGCACCGCCGGTTTCGACTTTTCACGTTCCAAACTCCAAGGAGCAATGGGGAAGCACCGTTGGAGGTCCTCTCCAACGTGGGAAAACATACTATCTCGGCTCCTATGAGGAACAACATCAAGAACGTGGCGCCTTCATTCAATCGCCAACGCAGGGGTTCTTTACCGGAGTTCAGAATTTTGAAATGGGACTGTTGCGTTTGGATCGAAAGTGGAACGAGCGGGAATTCACCACGTTACGCCTGAACGGGGATTTCTTGAAGAGCAACAACTTGAATGACGTAATTGGCGGATTCGTCCAAACAAGCGCCGGCCGTACGGATATTCAACAGAGCGTTGCAGGTCAGGTCACGCAGCGGTCGATGTTGGCAAGCTGGTTAAATGACTTTCGACTTTCCTATTCCAACTCTCTTCCTCTCTGGTATACGCCATTTACTCCCAGCATCCAGGTTGTGAGACCGAGCTATTCCACCTCCGGTGGATCGTCAGTTGAGCATCTGAGGGCTCAGACCTGGCAGGTGGCCGAAACGATCTCAAAGGTCTTCGGGGCTCACTCTCTTGCCTTTGGTGGAGACTATATCCACCAATATACGAATCACAACTTTATCAGTACGCCTTTAGGGGCATACACTTTTGCTGCGGGACCTCCGACACCGAATCAGAAGCCGCTGAAGTATACGCAGACGGTTGGATCACAGCTACTCAAGTATGGGCAGGATCTGATATCGGCATTTGTCGAAGATGAGTGGAAAGCAACACCGAGACTGAAGGCGAATCTCGGTGTCCGTTACGACTACCAATCCAATAGCTCTGGAGTTGCGAATCTGCAGCCGCGTCTTGGCTTGGCTTGGGATGCCTTTGGAAATGGAAACACCATTGCCCGCGTGGGGGCGGGACTCTTCTACGATCAGGTCTACGGACAGTTGCAACGCAATGCTCTGAATCTCGGTCCTGACTCGGCTGTGGCAAGCTATACGGTTTCAAACCCATCGTATCCAACTCCGCCACAAGTTGGAGGCGCAACTGATCGCCGCGACATCATGCTGCTGAATCCCAATCTCAAGAATCCCTACACAATGGAGACCTCCGCGGGCATAGAGCAGAAGTTGCCAATGGGATGGGTGCTGCAGCTCGACGCGGTCTTTATGCCCTCGAGACATCAACTTATGCTCGACAACATAAATGCGCCGGCGCCCTTCATTCGAACTGCGCCTGGACAGACTCGTTCGGCAGCACAGGCAAACGCCACCAGACCGTCGCTGTTCTATACGAGAAAGGATGGAACCCAGATCGCTATTGCGAACGTCGAGCAGGTCGATAACGTCGGAACCTCACGCAATACCTCGGGAGAAGTTCAGATGTCGCGACGCTTCGGGAGAGTGTTTCAATTCCAGGGTGCGTATCTGTACAGTTCCAATATCACGAACGTCTTTTTCACCGGAGGCAACTCGACAGGTACTCCGAGCGTATGGAATGTCAAAACCGGAGAGAGTGGTCCATCCGATTACTTTCAACGGCATCGATTTGTAGCAATAGGGGCTCTGAATCTGCCATTAAGGTTTCGCGTTACAGGGAATACGGTGGCAGCGACTGGACTTCCTGTCAATCCTCTAAGCGGCGTGGACAACGACGGCGATGGAATCCTCTCCGATAGAGCTTTTGGCCTCTCCAGGAATTCGTTTCGTGGACCTGTGCAGGCGCAGACCGATTTCGCTGTAACGAAGACCTTTCACGTCCTGGAACGCCTGAACCTGGAAAGCCGTGCGGAGATATCGAACATCTTCAATCATGGAAACTTTGTGAAGCTGACGACTACCTACGGAAATGGCTCCCAACCCGGCAACACCTTCATGCTTCCCTCGGCTGGAATCTCAAACAGTGATCCGGCGAGGCAGTTTCAATTGGGAACCCGCTTTCTGTTCTAAGAATCTGTCTAAAGACTGTCGAAGGTACCGTCCCAAGCGCACGGCGCATCAAGCGGTGCAGCGAGTGGCGAAAGCAATCGTTCAATGTAAGACCCACATCATTGATCTTGATCTAAAAGCATACTTTGACACGGTCAGACACCATCTACTGTTGGACAAAGTAGCTCGCCGGATCAATGACGATGATGTTTTACGATTGCTGAAACTGGTGTTGACAGCATCGGGAAAACGGGGTGTTCCCCAAGGCGGTGAAATCACACCGCCTTACGGGGAGCCTTCAGTTGACTGGCGTAGTTGCCATTTTTCATCACGCCAGCCTTTAACCATTTGTCGATCATTCGCCGGATCACGCCATCGGTGACCCGTAGGTCGAGGAACGCTCGAAGATGACGATGCGAGATCGAGTCAAAATACTTGCGTATGTCGACATCAAGCACCCATCGAAGTCCCTGCGTCATAAAGCCCTGGCGCAACGCCTGCAGCGCT
>JAATGG010000042.1 GCA_015654835.1 Terriglobales bacterium | reverse complement strand
TTCGCTTTCGAGAGTACATAATAACTAATCGTTACGAAGCAAGTCTATCGGTTTCCCTATTACGCAGGAATTTCCAGGGTTCGAAACCGTTCCTACCGCTCATAGCGGATTGAAGAGAGGCTAGCATGGCATCGATCGAAAAGAGGCTTTTTTGTACACGCGGCTTGTTTTGTTTCTGGCTGTTGGTTCTTTGCGCCATGCAGATGCACGGGCAAAGCAGCTCAACCGGTGAGATTCGCGGCACGGTGACCGATTCTTCGGGTGCAGTCTTGGTCGGCGCGCAGGTGGCCGTCGTCAATGTGGCTACCGGCGAAGAGAAGGATTTCATTACCAATAAGGAAGGATTGTACGACACCGTCTCTACACCGAACGGGCATTATACGGTGACGATTACCGCACCTGGCTTTGAGAGGCTGGTACTTGGGCCCATCACTCTCGATATCGGAACCATCACGTTGAATGGGAAGATGCGCATCGGCAACACGCAGGAAGAAGTAATGGTTTCGGCCGATGTGGCTGCGTTGCTTCGGACCGAAAGCGGCGAGCAGTCGACGACGCTCGACGAGAAGACGATGCAAGAGTTGCCGCAGGTCGGACAGGATTGGGCAAACTTCACCATCCTGCTGCCCGGCAGCGCCGGCGCTCCCTCCACAGGCATGGCCGTCGCCAATCCTGGAGCGGCCGTTTCCCTCAATGGCGGCCAGCCCTACAGCGGCAACTTTCTCTCCGATGGTGGTTCGGTGACGAACCCGCACAGCTCGGACGTGGAGACCGATACGTTTGAGACGGTAGCTGAAGTCGAGATCGACGACTCGAACTTCTCCGCGCAGTACGGCATTGGCGGTGCGGTCTTCAGTCAGATCACGAAAGGCGGCACGAATCAGTTCCATGGCTCCCTCTACGAGCATTTCCAGAATGATGCGCTCGATGCAAGAAGCTACTTTCAAGACCCCACACAACCATTGCCGCCGCTCAAGTTCAACCAATTCGGCGGCTCGATCGGCGGTCCAGTTCTCCGCAAACGGCTGTTCTTCTACTTCAACTACGACCAGACGACCGACCACCAAAACTATACAGGCTTCACATCGATGCCGACCGACCAGCTCAAAGGCGTCAACACGCCCAATGGCCAGTTCGATTTGACGCAGTTGATGCCGCTCGACGGGAACGGCAATCGTATGCCGGTCACGGATTCGGACGGCAATAATGTCATCAATTCATGCACCGGCAATGTCGTATACCAGGGTGAGGTCTTCGATCCAGCGACGCAAACCACCGTCAACGGGCAGATGTGCCGTTTTCCCTTTGCGACGGACAACGTCATCCCAGCGAACCGCGTCGATCCGGTCGCCAAAAATCTTCTGCAGTATTTCCAGACGCCCAACCAATCCACTATTAACGGAATCAACGGTGATTACTACTATGTGGTTCCGACTCCGTATCCATCCAAGCGCATCTTTGGGCGCATCGACTATGACTTCAACAGCAAGAATCGTCTGACCTCTTCAATCGCCGTTCGGGACTCGAACGCGCCGGTGTATTCGGAGTGGAATTGTCCGGTGGCCTGCTATCACGATGACACTTCCGACTACTCCAGCCAGACCTCTGACGTATGGTCGATCAGCTCGACCTTCGTGAATGAAGCTCGTTTCAGCTTCAATCGCCAAGGCAGCTTCCTGACTCCGTTTTCTCTCGGGCTGGGGATTCCGGCAGCACTGGGCATGAAGTACGCGAAGGCGGATCTCTTTCCCAATATCTCGATTACCGGCAACATCTGCTGCGACTCGCCCTACGCCGGCACAAATACTATCTACGCACAGAACGTCTACCAGCCTTCGGATGTTGTGACGCTGATTCGCGGTAAACACGTGCTGCACTTTGGCGGCGAACTGATCATGCTGGAAGACAACTCGACGTCCTGGGGTAACGTGGATGCCGGTGACTACAACTTCTCCGGCCAATACACCCAAGCGAGCCTTGCGGCAAGCGGTAGTGGCGCCGGTTGGGCCGATTTCCTGCTCGGCGATGTGCAGAGCTGGGGAGCCAATAACTCGTCGCTCTTTGGTGGACGACAGAAGAGCCCGCAGGTCTTTGTCCAGGACGACATCAAGTTACGCACCAATCTCACGGTCAATGTTGGCGTTCGGTACCAGATTCAGGAGGGTTGGAAAGAAGTTCACAATCGCATGGGCTCCTTTGATCCGACCATCTTCAATACTGCCTCGGGAAACTATGGAGCGATGTGGTTTGCTCCTGCGAATCACCGCAGCCAGGCGCAAGCCAATGTATACTCCGGCGTGCTGCCGCGGCTTGGTTTTGCCTATACGTTCAGGCCAGACACCGTGATTCGCGGGGGCTGGGGCGTCTACACCTCCCCTTGGAGCGTGGACCAGTATGGCAACGGGAAGGGCATTGGCTACGGGCAATCGGGCAGCGCGCAGGACGAGACCAACGGCGTCACCCCTGTCGCTACGCTCTCTGGTCCAGGCGTCTTCTATGGCACGGCCAGGCCGCTGCCTTATGTGAATGCGTCGCAAGATCCAACTGCGTACAACGGCCAGAACTCGCCTAACTATGATGCGTACCACACTCCAATCACGCGGTTCTATTCCTGGTCGTTCGGCATACAGCACGAGTTTAGCCACGGCATTACGTCGGAGGTCGCTTATGTGGGTAAACATGGGGCCGATATGCAGTTCAAGGGGGACCTGAACCAAGTGCCGGTGCAGAATCTCTCGCCGGATGATAACCCCACCGGCCGACCATATCCGCAGTACCAATCGATCGGCGGAAGCACCTTCAACGCGGTTTCGAATTACAACTCGCTGCAGGCGCAAGTGAAGAAGCGTCTCGCAAATGGACTTGCGTTTAGTGCTGCATACACTTGGTCGAAGTTTCTCGATGATATGGATGTTTCGCCGTTCAGTGGTCAGAGCGGAACGGTGAACTATCAAAACTTTCACGATCCCGCCAGCAACTACGCGCCTTCGAACTTCGATATCCGCGAGTCGCTGAAAAGCAGCATTGTGTACCAATTGCCGTTTGGCAAGGGAAGAATCTGGCTCCATGACAACCGCTTGTTTGATACGGCAATCGGCGGGTGGCAGGTCTCGGCCATCGTCATTAATCAGACGGGCAATCCGTTTACGGTCACCTACAACGGGGCCAATAACTCCTATGCGCAGGCAGGTAGCTGGTACCCGAATGTGCTGGGACCTGCGCAGAGCATTCACAAGAGCATTAATAAGTGGTATGAACCGACCCAATATGCCGTTGCCCCTAACGGAACCTTCGGGAATTCACGCCGAAACTCGCTGCGCGGGCCCGGCATTGACACCGCGAATCTGTCACTCGGAAAGGACTTTCACCTCTTCGAGAATGCGGTCCTGCAGTTCCGTGCGGACGCGAGCAACGTCTTTAATCATCCCAACTTCTCATCTCCGGATGGATACTTCAACGATCCGGTCAACCTCTCCACCCCCAACAGGCCGCAAGGCGCCGGTACGATCAATAGCACGACCGTAGGCGGACGCACAATGCAGATCAGCGCGCACCTGGCGTTCTGATGTAGTTCCCTTTGTAGAAGGACGGTGCTTGTCGCATGCCGTCCTTCCAATTTTCCTTCTGCGAAGACGATCGTCCAATAGCGGTGCGATTTTGATATGATTCGTCCCTGTGTATACGCCGTGATCGGGTTGCTGTGCTGTCTCGCAGTTCGCAGCCTTGGTCAGTCCTCTGCCATGCAGAGCCCGGTGGAAACGCATCTTCGCGAGGCGCATCGTCTGCTGAGTGAGAACAAGCCGGACGCTGCAATTCCCGAATTTCGCGCTATCATTGCTTTTGATCCAACCAACATCGACGCACTCGGTAATCTCGGTGTGCTCCTCTTTTTTCACGGTCAGTATGGCGAGGCAATTCCTTCTCTTCGTAGTGCGCTTGCGGGTAAACCCGGCCTTTGGAAGATCGAGGCTCTGCTGGGAATGGCCGAGCGGCGCACGGGCGACACACAGACGGCTCGCGCCGATCTGGAAGCATCCTTTCCGCAGTTGCAAGACCCGAAAATTCGCGTCGAAACAGGTCTGGAGTTGGTAGAGATCTATAACGGGACCGAGGAGTTGGAGAAGGCCTCTTCTGTGATTGCCACCCTCCGGACAGTCGATCCGGAAAACCAGCAGGTGCTCTATGCAGCCTATCGTGTTCACTCCGATCTGGCGCGCGAGGCAGTCCTAAGCCTTGCCCTTGTGGCTCCCCAGTCAGCGCTGATGTACCAGGTTATGGCCCATGAAGCGGCGCGTCGTGGAGATACGGCCGCAGCCATCCGCGACGATCGCGAGGCCCTGCGTCTGGCACCAAAGCTTCCGGGGATCCACTTTGAACTTGCTGAGCTGCTGAGTACGCTGCCTCTAACGCCAGAGAGTCAGGCTCAGATCAAATCCGAATACAAGCTGGCGCTGGAACAAAATCCGTTGGATGAAAAGGCTCATCTGCGGCTCGCTGTCATTGCTGAACGTGGCGGTGATCAAAAGACGGCTCTCGACCTCTATACGCGTGCCGTTGCGCTGCAGCCGGATGATGCCGAGGCTTGCTACAATCTCGCGAATCTGCTGTTCACGATGAACGAGCCGGAGAGGGCAGCGAAGCTGCTCGAGCACGCCATACAAATGGACCCCACCAACGCCACCATTCACTTTCGACTTGGTACGGTCTATCGGCGGCTTGGTCGCGATAACGATGCCCAACGTGAGATCGAGCAGTATCACCAATACAAAGACCTGAAGAACAAGCTGCGGGAGACGTTTCGAGAGTTGCACCTCGATCCGCAAAAACTGGCAATGGATGAAAACAACGCGAGCAGTCAGCCTTGACTCGACTGCGCGCTACAAAACCGATGGCATGCTCACACGTGCCCAGGAGCTCAATGTTGAAACGGCTTATTTTGCTGTCTATGTTCCTGTTGGTTCTCTCTTCTACTGTTTTTGCAGCTTCATATTACCCGCAGCGGCTGGAGGATGCGTCCGCGATCTATGTCACGCCCGAGGGATTCCCTGTCCGCGGCGATGGCGTTGGCGACGACACCGCAGCCCTGCAGCAAGTGATCGACAAAGTTGCGGAAACGCATCACGAGGGTATCGTCTTTTTGCCTTCGGGACGTTATCGGCTCACGCATACGATTCATATCTGGCCCGGCATCCGGCTGATTGGCTATGGCGTCACGCGGCCCGTCCTAGTAGTGGCCCCGAACACGCCATATTTTCAAAAAGGTCCGGCCTACATGGTGTTTTTCGCTGGAAACAAGTCTGTGCTTCCAGCCGTTCCAGGCGTTGAGCCTGAGGCGCACGACGCCAATCCGGGCACATTCTATTCGGCGATGAGTAACATCGATATCGAAATCGGCGATGGCAATCCCGGCGCCGTCGGTGTGCGTGCTCGCTATGCGCAGCACTGCTATCTAGCACATATGGACTTCCGTATTGGCGCCGGTTTGGCCGGTATCCATGACGGCGGCAATGTTGCCGAGGATGTTCATTTCTTTGGCGGTCAATACGGCATCTGGACGCGTAAGCCTTCGCCCGGCTGGCAATTCTCAGTGATCGATGCAACCTTTGAGGGGCAACGCGAAGCCGCGATCCGTGAGCACGAAGCGGGCCTGACACTGGTGCGGCCGCAGTTCAAGAACGTCCCTACTGCGATCGAGATCGATCCCGGATTTCGCGATGAGTTGTGGATCAAGGACGCCCTTCTCGATAATGTGAAGGGTCCGGCCTTCATCATCAGCAACCAGAATAACGCCCACACAGAGATCAACATGGAGAACGTGATCTGTCGCGGCGTTCTTGTCTTTGCTTCGTTTCGCGAGAGTGGAAAACAGATCGTGGGGAAAGGGCCTCTCTACGCGGTAACTACGTTTTCTCACGGACTGCACTTCGATGATATCGGCGATACGCCATCGATACGCGACATCTACGACGCATCTCCGCTTGGTTCCATGCCCGCGCCCACTGCCTCGGATATTGCCGCTTTGCCGCCGATGAAGACTTGGGTCGATGTCCGTACGCTGGGCGCGAAGGGAGACGGCATCACAGACGACACAGACGTGATCCAGAAGGCAATCGCTGCGCATCGAACTCTTTATTTCCCCGTAGGCCAATATCTGGTTTCAGACACAATCGCGTTGAAGCCTGACACGGTTCTCATCGGTCTGCACCCGAGCGTGACGAGGATCTTTCTGGCTGACTCGACACCCGCATTTCAGGGTGTAGGCGAAGCCAAACCTCTTCTTGAAGCGCCGCAGGGTGGCGAGAATATCGTCACCGGCATCGGCCTTTACACCAACGGCATCAACCCGCGCGCCGTCGCTGCCAAGTGGATGGCCGGCGAGCATTCGATGATGAATGATGTCCGCTTCCTTGGCGGCCACGGCACCTCAGATCTGACTCCTCCGGCCCCTCAAGATCACCACCATGGATGGGATATCTATAACAACACCCATACCGCCGACTCCAACATACTGCGCAAGTGGAACGCGCAGTACCCTAGCCTCTGGATCACGAATGGTGGCGGAGGAACATTCGTCAATATCTGGACGCCCAGCACCTTCGCGCAGGCAGGCCTTTATATCTCGAATACATCCACTTCTGGGCGCATCTATGAACTGTCGAGCGAACACCATGTGCGCAACGAGATCATGTTGGATCACGCATCCAACTGGAGCATCTATGCGCTGCAGACCGAAGAGGAGAGCGGCGAGGGCGCCATGGCGCTGCCGATCGACGTGCAGAACTCTTCGAATATCATATTCGCCAACTATCACTCCTATCGCGTCGTCAGCACCTATCAGCCATTTCCGTACGCAGCGCGCGTTACTGACTCATTCAATGTCCGTTTTCGTAACTTCCATTGCTACAGTGACAGCAAAGCCTCGTTCGACAACGCAGTCTACGACGAGACGCATCACATCGAGATTCGCGACCGCGAGTTCTCGTGGCTGAATCTCTCAGGAAATGCGCCTGCTGAAAGAGTTGCAAACTTGTCGGCGGTTCTTGAGCCCGGGGCGACCGTAACGAAGCTTGTTGACGGATTCTTTAGTATCTCGGGTGGCGCCATCGGGCCGTCAGGCGATCCCTATTTCGTCGAGGCGCGCTGGAATACAATCTATCGCTGGAATGAGGCGTCGCAGCATCTGGTCAAGGTTCGCGAGAATCCTCTCCAGCCTTTGAATCTCGCCTTCGATCGCTCCGGCGATCTTCTGGTTGTCTCTTATGCGGGAAAGGACACGGTCTATGCTTTCAAGCCGGAGTCGCGCGACGATAGTGCTACGCTTCTCCAAGCTGAGCCCTCGGTGGCGCGTCCTGAAATGACGCCGATCTTGCCGGTAGACTTCTGGCGCAGCGAAAACGATTTTGCCCAGGCGATTGTCGCGCCGCGCTCCTGGCAGTTCGTCTCCCCAGATCGCAGTATCTTCATCCCCGTGAAGCAAGACTTTATCGACAACAGCCTCTATTACGGCATTCGCATGCAAGATGTGGTGCGCACCTTCGGCTTGGCGCAGGCAGTTCCCGGCAAGCCCTTCTATGTCTCTGATGAGTCAGAGGAGAAGACCTGGCGCGTCACAGTCGGAGCGGACGGATCGATATCATCTCCGGTGTTGTTTGCCGAACAAGGCGGCGAAGGCGCGGTTGTCGACGCCGCGGGGAATGTCTATCTTGCTGCCGGACAAATCTATATCTATAGTCCAGACGGCACGATGATCGACACGATCAAAACTCCCAACAGACCTTTGCAATTGCTCTTCGGCGGAGCCGATGGCAAGACGCTCTATATTTTGACCCATACCACGCTCTACTCAGTGCGCACGCGGAACAAGGGCCGCTGACGTGAGATCTTCCGCATGTGAACGGGCGGCCGATGCAATTAGTTCCGGCCGCCTAGCCACAACAACGCATTTTTGAAGAAGAGATTCTGCGCCGGGCTATTGAAGATCTTTGCGCCGTGGCCCACGTTCGTGTAGATCATCTTGTATCTTGTGTTGGTCCAGGTGACCGGTATATCGCCGCCTCCCAGCGTGTCCTTGAAGCCAATGGGATAGTTGGATGGAGCAAGGGTCATGAGGACCTTGATGTTCGGGCTAAGACGCGGATTCGGCTGCCAGCTATACCATTCGTTATCCGGCGACACGTAACTTGCGGGCAGGCCCTTAACCGCTGGATGCGTGGGATCGTCGACGGCCAACCTAGCCGGCAGCGGCGGCCAACTGTTGCCGGAGAAAGCAGTGCCAAGAAAGTCGGAAAACCAGGGCCACATCTTGCGGCCATCTGTCCATCCGGCGATGTGGAATCCGAACCATGCGCCGCCGTGCTCCATATAGTTCTCGAATGCCTTGCGCTGCGCCGGTGTCGACGGGAACTCATTGAGCCAGAGCACCACTTGGCAATCTTTCAGCACTGCGGGATTCATCTCATCCCAGCTTGAAGTGGCCCGAAATTCGAAGTGATCGCGCTGGGCCATGGATTGGAAGAAGGGAATTGCTTGCATTGCGAAGTCCACGTGATCCTGCTCAACATGGGTGGAGTAAAAGGCGAGAACGCGGAACGGCTTCGCTTGACCAAAGCTGGATGCTGCCAGGCCGAGGACAACGAGGCAGCAGAGAGAGCGAATACAGAGAATCATCGGGGGCCTTTCTCATTCGGACGAGCTTTTGCGGATTTCACTCGACGCCGGTCTTTCTAATGGTTAATAATATAGATCCATTGGAGTTCAATCACAATATGATTTCGCATGGTTGGTTGGTTCCAGCAAGTTTGTCCCGGCACGGCGTTGTGCCTTCTGTTCTTGCCTTCTCTCTGATTGCCATTTCCGGCTCCATTGCGGCGCGCGCCGCCGCGGTAGACCTCAAGCCGCCATCGGGACGGCTCATCACCAGCGCAGCGATTGTGTGCAATCCTTTTACGCATAAGATCTACGCGGTGAATGAAGGCGCTGGTTCGGTGACGGTTATCAATGCGACAACCGGGGCACGGCATAGTGTAGAAGTCGGCCGTGAGCCGATCGCGATCGCTCTGAACCGCGCTACCAATAGAATTTACGTCGTGAACGACGGCAGCGCTTCCGTGAGCGTGATCGACGGCGCTCGCGATACGGTCATTGCCACAATTACTACATCGCGCCTTCCCTACACGCTGGCTGTGGATGAGGCCGCGAACAAGATCTATGTAACGCATACTTATGCTGGCGCCGTGACGGCGATCGACGGGACCACCAATTCAGCCCAGGAACTCAAAGTTGGAGACGCTGACGGCGTTATTACAGATGCGCGCGTCCACACGGTATTTCTGATGACGTATGAGGATCCGAACCTACGCATTCTGGATGGGGTGACAGGCGCTGTTACGCGCGTTGCCGTCGGGCCGCATACCTGGGGCATGGCATTCGATGAAGCTACTTCGACTTTATTCCTGGCGCACACCGCGACCGGCGAGGTGGTTGCACTTGACGAAAAGACGCATGCCGTGAGCGCGATTCCCGTCGGCAAAATTCCCTGCGCCGTTGCTATCAATCCAGTTACGCGCCGTCTCTACGCTGTGAACTACGGCGACGAGACGCTAAGCGTCATCGACCTGCAGACGAGAAAAGTCATCGCCATCGTTCCTGTGGGTAGAAATCCGCAGGGAGTCACCATCGATTCAAGGGCCAATCGCATCTATGTCGCGAATCTCCATGGGAACAGCGTCACGGTAATCGACGGCGAGAAAGATACCATGCTCGGTACTCGCGATGCGGGCAAGAATCCCTACGCGGTGACAGTCGATGAAGCCTCGGGGCACGTCTACGCAGCCAATTACAGCGCCCCTTGGGTCACTTCCGTCCTAGTAGCAAGGTGAGGTCGTAAGAACTCACTTTAATAGAATTCTGCGTCTTTCCAATCGCTGTTTGTGCCACAGGCAACCTCTCGCTCTGCCGCATCCTCCGCTATAAGCTTGGCTATTGTCAAATAGGGCATCATTACCACCATTTCGATCTTACCGGCGGAAAACTTTTCCTACTTCAGCTCATGGCGATCACCGTCTAAGTCTCCATAAAATAGGCTTGGATCGGCAGTCTTTTCTGGTGAAGGATTCTGCTGATGGCGATGCCGTGTCTGTCCGACAGAACTACAAGAATGCTGCCCGGAGAGAGAAAAGCCGCTTTGCAGCATGCTAACTTAAGTAGGTCGCCGCTTTAATATATCCACGAAAAGTAGCGGCCAAACGCCGCACTAGCCTGCAATTAGTCAGAGACCGTTTGCTCTGCAGTAGCGACTTGGCTCTCTGCGGTCGCGTTTCGATTCATGTAGATCTGGAGCAGGGATACAAAAGCCGGCACTCCCATGGAAAAGACCGCTATCACCTGAAGCGCGGAGAAGTAGTTTGTGACAATATAACGCACCGTAAAAAAGGCGTATACGATGATAGGAAGCGCTGCGTAAGTCCTCGTAACGGTGGCCTTTTGCTCGTTCGCTCGCCAAAGCGATCCCACCAGGCAATAGACCGCGAAGGTCGTCAGCAGCCATCCAAAATAGTTATGCAGGGGAACGCCAAAATAGATTCCCCCTTTCTCCCATACCCAGTTTCGCGCCAGCGACGACATACCCGGGTCCATCACCATATCCCATGCGGTCATCACCAACGCCGACAGCGCGGACAATGCGGTGATTCCCGTAATCGAGCGCGTGTCGATATTGCGGAGCATCGCCTTTGCCACCAATCGCGAGGGATAGATCATCATGAACCATCCCAGCGGAATGAGCACGGGCACGTGGCCAAGCTTGATGCCCAGACTATCACTATAGTGATAGGGGCCGAAGACCAGTCCGGTCCTTACACCGGTCTCTTCCATTGCGTAGGTAATGACCGCGGAGACCGCAAAGAAGATTGCCGTGCGTTTCGGTCCCTCCAGCACCCAACAATGGAACACGGAAAAAAGGACAAAGAACAGTACGAACCCAATATTTCCTAGCCCGGGAAGAACCACCCATGGTTCCATGGTCTCCGTCAGAATCAGGTATATGATCGCGACAAAAAATATCAAAGACAAAACACGAACAATTCGGCTCATGAGGCAAACTCCAATTTTGAGCTAACGTGCTTTCATGGACTCGCAGTCGCCTTCCTCAACCTGTTCTGAAGGATGACAGGACCAGGGAATTAGTATGAGGGAAGAAATCTTCAATTCCAAGATAATTTAGCAAGTTTACCAGGAAAAATCCTCCGAAAAATCTCATCCCGGATCCAGATTTTTGAGAAGCTCGGAGTTTCTCTCCTTATCAGATGCCTGTGCCTACCATTTTGCATAGAAGGTGTCTGCCTGGGGATATCGATATCAGCGCCAGTGCCAATGGTTCTGTTATGTCCGAATGATGCTCGTAACACCAGCAAGCTGCGTTCGGTTAGTTTTCGCGAAGAGCCGCGTTAATTCTATATTAGTCGCACGCCGAGCGGGCAGATAGCACGCGATAAGTGCCGCTGAGGCGAGGGTGAATACGATCCGAAAATGGGTACTGGGTCCCAGATGCTTGCGCTAAAGGAGATGCCTATGGCCTTGCTGTCAGTGGAACCAATGCGAGCCCACCTGCAATCCCAACAGAAGTAATCACGGTCGATTGTTGATAGACCATCCGGAACACGCGCCAACGACTGGCTCCCAGGGCTATGCGCAAGCCGATCTCGTGAACTCGTCGGCTCACTGTATGCGAGACGATGCCGCCTATGATTGCCGCAAGGGATGAGCAGATCTAAAGCAACAGCAATTCATTTAAGGTGTAGATTCCCTCTCGCATGGTTTATTCCGTTCCAGGGGATACATCAACATTCCTGGCTTGGAGGCTTTCCTCCGTTACTCCCGGCACAGGTCGGTGAGTTGGTCGCGTACATTGCGCAATAGCTCTGTACCTCCCAGAGCTTTGCTCAGAGCAAGCCCAGAAAATTCCGATGCGTTCGCGGTGTGCTCAAGCTCATTTAATTTATTATCCAATTATCTTGTGCAGGCAAGGCCTTTCCCTCCAGATGACCGGCCATATATCTGAGAGTGGTGGCACACAAGTCTGATTGAATCCTAGGCCGTATCGACATATGCACTTTGCAGGTTGGTTTCTAGCTGCTGAAGTGGGAGTATGTCGTCAAGCCGTTATGAATTGAGTGATTTGCAGTGGGATCAGATCAAGGATTTTCTCCCCGGCCGCAAGGAATCGGTCGG
>JAATGG010000049.1 GCA_015654835.1 Terriglobales bacterium | reverse complement strand
CGCTGGACTCGCGTGAAGCCGTTCAGGTGAAGCAGGTTGGGGCGGTTCAGGATGACGGGCATGGGGCTCCCTTCGTCCCTTTAAGCTTACGGCATTTTCTGAATCAGGGTTGCCCCGCCTACTCGCGCACGCTGATGCCGAGAGCCTTCATCTTGCGGTAAAGATGGCTGCGTTCGAGGCCGAGCAGTTCCGCGGCACGGCTTACATTGTTGCGCGACTCCTCTATTTTCTTGAGGATAAACTCGCGCTCGTAGGCATCGCGAGCCTGCTGCAGACTGGAAAACTCCTCGGTCGAGCGGGAGCCGGACTTGTGCGTCAGTGGCGGCAGTTGCTTCCGCTCGATGCGCAGGGTGCGAGGGTTGAGGATGAGCACCCGCTCGACCACGTTCTTGAGTTCGCGCACGTTGCCCGGCCAGTGATACTGCCCCAGCACTTCCAGGGCTTCCTCTGAGATTTCCATGCGCGGGCGGCCATATTGGCGGCCAAACTCGCCAAGAAACTCGCGCACCAGCGAGGGAATATCCTGCTTGCGCTCGCGCAGCGGCGGCACCGAAAACGGAACGACATTGAGACGATAGAAGAGGTCTTCGCGAAAATTGCCCTTGCCGATCTCCTCTTCCAGATCCTTGTTGGTGGCTGCGATCAGGCGCACATCGATGCGGAGAGGCTGTGTGCCGCCCACCGGCGTAAAGAGCTGGTCGTCGAGTGCGGAAAGCATCTTGGCCTGGGTCTTCAGGCTCATATCCCCCACTTCGTCCAGGAAAAGCGTTCCGCCATCGGCGCGTTCGAGCGTGCCCCGCTGCTCGGGCGGCCCACCGGGCTGTGCGCCATGACGATAGCCGAAAAGCTCGGCCTCGATGTGAGCCTCGGGAATGGCAGCGCAGTTCAGCTCGACAAAGACGTGGTCGCGGCGCAGGCTTTCCGCATGAATGGAGCGGGCGATCAGTTCCTTGCCGGTTCCCGACTCACCATAGATGAGGACGCGGCCATTGGTGGGCGCCATGAGGCGGATCTGCTGGCGAAGGGCCTTCATGGGTACGCTATCGCCGGTAAGTACGGCGCCGACGCTGAACTGGCGCTTGAATTCCAGGTTTTCGGTACGCAGGCGCCGCGCTTCGACGGCGTTCTTGAGCACAATCAACGTGCGGTCGAGTGAGAGCGGCTTCTCCAGAAAGTCGTAAGCGCCCAGCTTGGTAGCTTTGACGGCTGCCTCAATCGTGCCGTGGCCAGAGATGATGACCACTTCCGGGCGGCGATCCAGCGCCAACTGGTGAACATCGGCAAGCATGTCGAGACCGTCGCGGTCGGGCAGCCAGATATCCAGCAGAACCGCGTCGTAGGGCGCGTCCTCAAGAAGCACCATGGCTTCTGCGGCGGTGGCCGCCGTACCGACGCCATAGCCTTCTTCACGCAAAATCTCTTCAAGCGAAGTGCGAATTTCCGCTTCGTCGTCCACCACCAGGATGTGGTTCATGAATGCAGCTCCCTCAACGGCCTCACGGATTCGGTCTCTGGCACGGGCAGAGCACAGGGCGTACCCGGCTCCATCAGCGGCAGCCGCATCAGAAAGCGCGCGCCCTTGGGGCTGTTGCTTTCCGCACGAATGGAGCCGCCATGCTCCTGGATAATTTTAGCGGCGATGGAAAGTCCCAGACCGGTGCCACGCTGTTTGGTGGAGTAGAAGGGCAGAAACAGGCGCTCGCGAATTTCGTCGGTGAGGCCGTGACCGGTATCGGAGACGGAGAGTTCGACCGCCGCCCCGTCTTCGCTAAGGCTGCTGCCGACGCCGAGCACGCGCAGCAGGCTGCCCTGCATGGCCTCGGCGGCGTTGTCGATGAGGTTGGCCAGGGCGCGGCGAATCGCCTCCGGGTCGGCGAGGACGGACGGCAATCCCGGCTCAAGGTCGCGCTGCACGGTGATGCCGTTGAGCCGGCCGGTGAACAGCGCCAGGGCCTCTTCGGCCACCTGGTTCATATCGCAGGCACGCGGCTGTGGAGCGGGAAACTGCGCCAGCGCCGAAAACTGATCCACAAGGGTGCGCAACGTGCCGACGCAGCCCAGAATGACCTCGCTGCACTTGCGGATGACGGTGGGCGAGTCCGGCTGGCCGCGGTCCAGATGCTTGCCGATGCGCTCAGCCGAAAGTGCGATAGGCGTGAGCGGATTCTTGATCTCGTGAGCCACGCGCTGGGCTACTTCCTTCCAGGCCAACTGCCGCTGGGCGCGCAATAGTTCGGTGGTGTCTTCGGCCACCAGCACGGTTCCCTGCTGCCCGTGGGCCAGGTCCAGCCGTGCGCTGGTGACGGCGAGATGCATGGTGCGTCCGCGGGCGTGAAACTCCATTTCAATCGAGGCCGCGCCCATGCGGTGGCCCCGGCGGATGACGCTTGCCAGCTCGTCGGCACAGTCGGGAGGCAGCAGGTCTTCGATCTTTTCTCCCCACAGATTGTCGTCTTCGCGGCGTCCCATGAGCACGGCAAAGGCGCGATTGGCCTGCAGAACCGTTCCACTGCCATCGAGCGTGACGACACCGCTGGGAATGGTTTCGACGATGGTCTCCAACTCGCGGCGGCGCTCCTCGATAGCCTGGTTGGCCGCTGTGAGTTGGGCAGAAGAGGTTTCGGCCAGTTGCCGGCTGGTTTCCAAGTCGGACGCCATGTGATTGAAAGAGCGGACCAGATCGGCCATTTCCCCGGTGGTAACCAGCGCGACGCGCTGCTCGTATTTACCCGCAGCAATGTCGTCCATGGCGTCGGCCAGCGCCTCCACGGGGCGGGTGATCTGCTTTGAGAGAAACAGGGCGAGCCACACGCTGGTGAAAAAGACAAAAACCGTAATCAGCAACAGCATGAGGAAGAACGTAGTCCGGATCTGATGGCGCGAGCGGAACAGCTTCCAATACGCATCGGCGCCGGAGCGAATGCGCATCGCGGTCTGGTTGAGCCCCTGCGGCATGGGCAACGCGACCACAACTTCTTTGCCCGAGCCGGTGGCCGACATGCCGACGGCATATTCCTGCCCATCGATCTTGACGACCGGCTCGTCGCCGCGTTGGACCGCGGAAAGCAAGTTGACCGAAAGCGGCCCGGGAAGGCGTACCGGGTTCCCCTGTTCACCCTCTTCCATCCAGGGAACGAGGCCGGTTTGTGCTGACTCGGGAGGAGCCTGAAACGAAGCCAGCAAACGCGTGTCTTTGCCGTAAACCATCGCAAAGCCGCCGGCCAGAGTGATGCGGTGGGTACCCAGGTCCTCTTGAAGCACCGGCAGCAGGTGGTCGGGAGCGCCCGAGGCGGCAATGGACTCGGCCTCGACGCGGGCATTGTTGGTGACGTATTGCGCCAGTTCCAGCACCACCCGGGTCGAGTCTTCGCGCAGTTCCGAAGTGTTGGGCGAGAACCAGCGGTCGATGGAGCGGTTCATGAGCTGGAAGCTGAACAGAAACATGAAAACAGCCGGAGTCAGCGCGATAAGCGCCGCTCCCAGCACCATGCGCGTGCGCAGCCGTGCCCCCAGCGCGCTGCTGCTCTGATCCGCATAGAGCTTGAGAATGTTCCTGAACAGCAGCAGGATCATGGTCATCAGCAGCAGGAACACCACCACTGTGAGGCCGGTAAAGACGAGTGTTTCGCCCGAAGTTTCAGGGTTGAGAAAGCTAAGAAAGCGGATGCTGGAGGTGTTGAACGCATTGAGCGCACCGAGCAAGGCAAAAAACAACAGCACTCCGCCACTCAGCAGAGCCACACTGCGACGCCGGGGATCGCCCTTCAAGAACATGGGGCGATTATAGAGGGATTATCGAAGAT
>JAATGG010000139.1 GCA_015654835.1 Terriglobales bacterium | reverse complement strand
GGGATCGTCGCAAAGGCATTGCGCCAATAAATGGTGAATACGGGAGCAATGATGAGCGCTGCGCTACACTAACAATCTCACTGGTACAAATTACCGGGCAGACCACTGAGGAAGTCACCTTGTGCTGTCGCAATAGAGGGCATTAGCTTTCATCTGATTCTTTATGGATGCACAAGTCGAAAGGTTGGTTACTTTTTTCGTTCGCCGCGAGGAATGCGTGGGCCTCGCTGAGAATAGTGCTTCGGCCAACCCGACAGGAAGCGTGGCGAGTGGGAGAATCCAGCAGGAGGGGGAGGCGAGGAGAAGTCACTGTACGTCATTCAGCAGCGGCCGAGCCCCGCTCTACCTGCGATTGGTCGGCGGCCTGTTGTCGCTCCCCTTGGCCCCACTCGATCAACGCGGCCAGTATCCACCATGACTCCGATTTGCCGCAACTCCTCCTTAGCACGCGGAGCGCAATAGTTCGCTGACCAGATCTATTGCTAGAGCGAGTTCTGGGGAATAAGCAGCCCACTCACGTGTCTTTAATTCGACGGCCAGTGCTCATAGCACGTAGCATCGATGCAGTTCGCATATCGTGACCGTTCGGAGGTGTTGATGCGCTTCTCGTCGCTGACCACAACATATCAGCGCGAAGCGCGGCTTTTACCGTAAATATCGCGCAAAAGGAGAGTGGCGTAGTGATGTTGATGAATCTGATAGGGCGCATATGGAGTGGGGCACTGATCGCAACTGCCGCCACACTGTCACTTGCTGAGAATTCCGTCGCTCAACAGACGCTACCTCTTCATGAGAAGCGCGCATCGGCCTCTGATCTGAAGCTCTCCGGACATTTACCTGGAATGCCGAAAAGCGTAGTGCGTTTCGTCTCGTACTCAGATCTCTTAAAGTTGCAACAAGTCAGACTTACGGTAAGCGATGATTCCAACTTCAAGGGGAAGGCAGAGATAAGCGGCGTCTATCTGGGACAACTGCTGCAAACACTCGCTGTCGCCGACAAAGGCACATTGATCGCAGCGATTTGTGACGACGGGTACGAGGCGCACTATTCGGCCGAATACCGAACTGCGCATCATCCGATTCTTGTCTTGCGCGTCAACGGCAAACAACCAGTCAGAACATCTCGAAGGAGTGACGACGGCAACTATGGACCGTACTTAGTTTCACAGGCGTTGTTCGTTCCCCGATATAGGGTCTTCGCTTACACGGAAGAGGCGCAGAATCCCAATGGGGTGCTCGAACTCCGATTTGAGAAAGAGACGAAGGTTTCTGAAGCCACCAAACCGCCAGGAGCGTTCGCCGCCGGCTCGCTCCCAATAAAGGGCTATCAAATTGCGCGGGAGAACTGTCTCCGTTGCCACAATGCCGGCGCTTATGGCGGGCACAAGTCGGGTAAATCGTGGGAGGCACTTGAACATATTGCCCAAGCAAACCCAACGACTTTCGCGCACTATATCAGAGATCCCCGTTCAATAAATGCATTGGCTCAGATGCCGGGGTTCCCGGCGTATGACAATGCAACGCTCTCCGTACTTATCGCCTATTTTCAGGCCTTTGTCGCCGAGAATGGATCGAGATGATGTCAGGCCATCTCGAAAATAGGAGAACGTGGAGGAGCGTCGATTCTTATAGGACATGCATAGAGTCCGCTCTCTTTGAGTGACGAAGTATGCTGTCGGCGAAAAGCAGCTAAAGCATACCCCAGTCCCGCATCTTTTCCTGAAAGCTATGCCGTTCCCGACCATCGTGACCCACACATACAGACCTGCTTTAGGCACGGACGAGGCGAGAGCGGAGAACGGGTAGATAATCGAGACGTTTTACTGCTACGTTGCCCACCATAGAGCGTCCCGCACCTATTGTGTTTTCTGCTTTTGGGTAGTCATGGCGCCGCACACCTTAACAATAATGCCGATCAGCGTGTCGGTTTGTACTCCGCCCCTCAATAGCCGCCTGTTTCCTCGGCATCTTTCGTGGACTTCGCTTGCGGTTGAGGAAGGTATTTTCGCATGAACAAAGAATCGGTCTACCAGTTACCAGTACCCGATGGAATAAAGCATATCCAATAAACACGCTTAATCATAAGCGTGTCCGGTATCAATATGCCGGAAGGGAGGACAATGCAAGCGAAGTGCAAGACATTGGCAATCGCGGGAGTCTTTCTGGTGGCCGCTACGGGAGTGGCGTATACCCAGAGTGCAATCGACGAACTTCAACCGCTGGTGGCAACTTCAGCGTATAGATTGGCAATTGCCAAACAGGTTGCCTTGGCCAAATGGGATAGCGGTTCACCCGTTGAGGACATACAGCGCGAGACACAAGTCATTATGAGTGCCAGTAAAGCCGGCGAATTGAAGGGGCTGGATAAGACGTTCGTTTCGGACTTTTTCAAGGCTCAGATTGAAGCGAACAAGCTAGTCCAATATTCTCTCCTGTCCGAATGGCGTCGCTTGGGTAGAGCGCCACGCCATTCGGTAGTAAGTCTGAGCGATACGATTCGTCCAGAACTGGATCAGGTGCAGACGCAGCTCCTTTTGGAACTGGAGGATATAGCCGTTCTGCGAACTGACGCGTCCTGTCGTACCAACGTTGCAAAGGCGGTCGGACACTATGTGTCGCGCCACGCGAAAGAGGTCAGCCCTCTCGATGCGATTGCTCTTGATCGCGCTCTGGCTTCTGCTTGTAACCCGTAGCAAATGGGCGAAATCACTGCGAATTGGATGCTCCGAAAAGGGGGGGGGCGATACGTAGTGAACTGCCATCAGGCAGTTCAGACAATCTCCTAACAATAGAGGACAAGCTTTCCGGTAAAACAGATGTTCTCCGATCTGCCCGGTACACCAACGGGCGTCGAACACAGTACAAAATGTTGCTGACAGGATACTCGGACATTGGTGCAACTATTGAGGCGGTGAACGAGGGGAACTTATTTCGATATCTTATTAAGCCATGCGAGAAGGAAGTCTTGATTAATGCCATCAATATGGGTGTGGCTCAGTATCTGTCGATCATGGCCGAGAAAGAACTTATTATGAACGCGCGCAAGTCCGAAAGCCAGCAGCCAAGCGGAGCGCCCATCGATCTTGCATCTTGGGAGAATTTTGAAAGCCCTATTAGCCTGCCCAGATCGTCGCAGGCCGAGAGTTGCCTTGTTTCACTACTGGGGATCGATCATCAATGTTATCTTGTGTTACTTAAACTCACTGCGCTTCAAACGATGGAACAGCGCTAGGGAGAGAAGTATCTGGCAGATATCTGACGATTGTAGCGGAGCTTCTGATGCACTCTCTGGGATCGAGCGATCAGATCTTTCATTGGAGTCGCGATATTTTGATGGCCTTGGTACGGCGGCAGGTTTCTACGCTGGCTGTACGGATGGAGATTTCCCGCTTGACCTCGGGCAACCGGGAGCATGTGATTGAAGTGAGTGCAGGAAAAATCATGCTTGCAAGTCCAATTACATTCGATCTTCTTCCCGCATGGCGGTTTTCTGCTTTCGTCGACATGCTTGCGGCGTTCGATCCGGGATTGACGGAGAGGGCTTGACGCGGAAGTATCTCCTGGCACGTAGGTCTTCTTCCGCAGGCATCGACATTGTCCTCACAGAACCCTGCATGGAAGAAGGCGACGTGGGCAGAAGAGATGGTTCGTCGCCTGGCTCTTGCTCCGCTAGCTATTCTTGGCGATTTGCGCCGCGAGCATCCCGTCACTAAGGCAGTTGCTTTTCATAACAGCAAAATCTTAGACCAGGACGAAATCCCAGGCTAATCTCGCCTGCTGGACGATATTCGAGCCTTGAGAGAAGCTTTTGTGTTGCCTCGTTCTGAGTATTCGTATCCACGCGCAAAATTTGAGTCCCAAGCTCGACGGCTACAATCTCGGCTTGCTTCATCAGTGCTACTGCGATACCTTTTCTTCGGAAAATTGGATCGACGGCGAGGCGATGAACCACCACCGCCTTTTTCGACGTATCCCATCCGACCAGAGCGTATTCAGGCTCTTGATCGGTCGTGATGGCGGCTACGCCTGCGATCTGATTATCGATCTCTGCAAGCCACAACTGGTTCAACTCTATGTCGCGAGCAAAGACCTCCGCATTTGGATAATTGTCATCCCATTGGGAGTTGCCGATTGCACGCATCAGCGGCACGACTCTCCGTACCAGTTTCATCACTGCATCAATGTTTTCAATCGCTGCTTGACGAATCTGCATATGCTCTCCTATCTTGCGTTCGTTGCCTCAGAGCGGTCGGCAAGTCGATTCAATCCGCCGGCGAGCTTTTCCAGGCATTCTTTCTTAAGTTTCAATTAGTTTCTCTTGAATGCCAGCCCTTCGTCCATCCGCTTCTCCGAGACAACACGGGGGAAAAGGATCACTGGTGTGCAGCGCGCTTGGACGTATGACGGCAAATTGCGAGACATTGATTTCAGAGCCTACCTGTGCTTCATCGCAGGCTTGGGGGATATCTGAGAGAGCTTCTTTACAAGCGTGAGGCGGCGGGACGGCACTTGGCAGCAAGGATGTATATACATCATTATGCTAGAATTCTTTTCGGGATGAACTACGACCAAGCCCTCGAGATATGCGTCTCCCCGAGGAGGTCCAATGATGATGCAAGCCACACCACCACCCCAGCCGGCACCGACTGCCGCGGTGATGACAGTCGTCTCAAAAGATACGGAGACGGATGGCGGAGAACTGTTCTCTTACCTGTTCACTCCGAACCCCGAGGTCTCGTCCATTCTCACGCTTCCGCCTGGAGGAAAAACGGAATGGATGGCTCATGCGGTTCAGGTATACATCTATGTACTGGAAGGGACACTGACTGTGGAGTTTGAAGGCGGTCATCGTCTGTCGTTCAAGGCCGGCCAAGCTTTTCTGCAAGCACGCACAAAATGGCACCAGGGGCTCAATCTGGGGACCAAGAAGATGCGCTTTCTGGGCGTGTTGTATGGTGCGAAGGGAGTGCCGAACGTTCTAAATCCACCTTCGGAAAGCACCGCGCCTAGGGAAAGATAAGGCGAGCGGAGATTAAGCTCTTGCCCCTGCCGAGCGACTCACGGTCGCGTGGCGGGAAAGGTATTTTTCGCGATTCTGCCGTGGCGGGCATAGCTCTGGGCAGAGCCAGTGAAGAAGAACAGCCAGATTTCCGCAACCGCATTTACAAAATAGAGACAAATCTCGACACCGGCTGTGTTACGTTAAAAGTGGTTTCAGATGCCCTTGGGGCTTAATAGGGAAGCCCGGTGCGAATCCGGCGCGGTCCCGCCACTGTAAGCAGGAAGTTGCCTCTTTTTCCACTCGAAGATGGATTCGGGGAAGGTATGAGGCAACGCTGAAGGGGATGTTTCTTCAGAACCTGCGAGCCAGGAGACCTGTCTGACTCCTAATGCAAATTCTCTGCGTGGAAACGGAGATGCAGGTGGAATATCCATTGCGGCATTGCGGCTTTTCGCTCCAGATTGGGCGGGGTTAAGCGATGTCTTTAAAAATTATCAATCAAGATGTCCCGCAACAGCGGGATGTGAGTTCGTCTCCGCTTTCTCTGGACGGACGAATTGCTGTGGGCGAGCAGGTCGGCATCGTCATTGTCGGTCATGGCAGCCGCGGCTTGCGTGCTAATGCGGAGTTCGAAGAGCTTGTCTCGGATTTTCGAGATGCATATCCCGGGGTCGATGTCTGCCATGCCTATATTGAAATTGCCAGTCCCTCTTTGGCGGTTTCATTGTCCGCCAGCGCTGCCCGTAATCGCCATGTCCTTGTCGTGCCCTTGTTCCTGTTTGCCGCCGGTCATTTGAAAAATGATATACCGCTTGCTCTGGCCGCTGCGCGCGCCGAGCACCCGACAGTTCAATTTACGGCGACGCGGGAACTGGGTGTTCATCCGGCATTGATTGACTTGGCATTTAAGCGGGCCTCGAATCATCTTCGTGAACAAGGGGCTTCCACAAAAACAGCCGTGATTCTTGTCGGACGTGGCGCGAGCGATCCAGATGCCAACGGAGACTTCTGTAAGCTGGTACGCCTGTTTGGCGAAGGACGAAATTTTACATGGGTGCAGCCGAGCTTTATCGGGATTACCCATCCATCTTTTGAGGAGAGCGCGGAGTTGGTCGCGCGGTCTCGTCCGGACCATCTTCTTGTCGTGCCCTATTTTTTGTTTGCCGGCAGACTTTTTGAAAAGCTGGAGGAGCAGGTCGGGGCATTTGCGTCGCGTTATCCCTGGATCAGGACAAGTCTGGCTTCTTGTCTTGGCAACGACGAAAGGGTACGGGCAGTGCTGCAGGAGCGCATTCAGGAAGCACTTGAGGGGCAGCAGCAACTCGCTTGCGATACATGCCAGTATCGTGCACCTATCGCGGCGGTAAGCCAGAATGTCGGTGGTCTGCGCGCGCTGCTGTGGAGCCTTCGCCATACGTTTACCCATACGCAAGCCGTGCCTCACGTGCACGCGCACAGGCCCCTCAAAAAGCATGTTCTGGTGTGCGGGAACGTCGATTGCGCCGAGCGGGGAAGCATTGCGCTGATCAGCAGCATCCGGCGCTCGCTTGCGGCTGCAGGCTGCGAGCGCGATATTCGCGTGACGCGCACGGGATGCATGGGGCGTTGCGGCGAAGGGCCAACAGTGGCCGTCTACCCCGACGGCATCTGGTATCGCGACGTTCAGGAGAGCGACGCCGCTGAACTTGTGCAAGAACACCTTGTTCATGACCGGCTGGTCGCGAGGCTCGTGGACAACATCATGCAATAAGATTGCAATCATTTTTTCAATAAACAAGGAGATACACATGGCGTGCAGAGAGCTTGCTGCATTGAGACTGGGTCTCATGCGGACCATAGGGATTGACGACGAAGCAGAGCGGCAGCATGAACTGGCGGAATTGGGTGAATCGGTCACAGAGCCCGGTCCAATTCGCTCAATGAGCGAGGCGACGAATCTTGAATTTCTTCGGAAGTCCTATGATGCGGCGGTATCGCGTCTTGAAGAGCGTGTTTCGACGGCCGGAGAAGGGAATCCGAAGCTCGCATATTATAGGACACTTTTGGTGACGACGAAAAAGGTAGAACTCGATCTGGCAAATCAGATTACTGCTCTTACGAGCCTTTATCGCGATCTGGATCAGATCCACGACTATATTCACGAAATTTATCCGGCAGAGTAACTCATGGCACAGCACCGAATAGCGCAGTTGATTGCAGCACAAATGATCGGCACCCATACTCGTCTTCTGGAGTTTGCTTCAGAAGACGAGCTGGGCTTTGTGGGTGGCCAATACATCATTGTGCAAACAGGAATTTCTATCGGCGCCGATAAGACGGCGAAGCGCGCCTATTCACTTCTGTCGAGCGATGAAGAACAGCGGCGATTTCAGATTGCGGTGCGCCGTGTCGAGTCCGGCCCGGGGTCGAATTTTATGTTAGCTCTGCCGCTGGGTGCCGTGTTGTCATATAGCGGTCCTTGGGGAAAGTTTTTGCCCGCCAATGAGACTCCACAGTCGGCACTGATCGTCGCGACAGATACAGGGATCACCGCGGCAATGGGACTTGTGACGTCAAAGAAATTTCTATCTCATCGCGAACGGGCGAGGATGTTCTGGCTGAGGGAACGAGAGGAATATTTTCTTCCTGAGTCATTTGTTCGTGAGCAGGTTGAGGGCAAGTGCAACAGCTTCGAGATTATTCAGGTTCCCAGCGATGGCGATGAACGGAAAGACTGGCTGACCGTTCACAAGGACCAGTTCATCAGCCGAATGCTGGAACAAAAACATGAAACAGCATTTCTCTGTGGAGATGGGGTTCTGCTTTCGCGGTTTCGGGATGCGCTGTTGGAGAACGCCGCAGATCCTTTTGAAATTCGAGTGGAGACGTTCTTTCATCACCAGGAGATGAAGTTTGCGGTAAATGCAGTGTCAGTTTAGCGGGTAGGGTTGCTTCGATGAATGCAAGCGTTCCACCGAGAGATCGCAGAGGATTACGCAGCGGCTTCACGACCGGCGCCTGCTCGGCGGCTGCAGCTAAAGCAGCGACGCGCTATCTCGTAACAGGAATCATGCCGCAACAGATTGAGGTGACGTTGCCGAATGGAGAACGCGCAACTTTTCCGATTCATCGCTGTGAACGGTCGGGCACGCGAGCAATTTGCAGTGTGATTAAGGATGCAGGCGACGATCCCGACTGTACGCACGGCGCCGAACTAGTCGCTGATGTGGAGATTACAGAGATGGCGGGTATAGAAATTCGCGGTGGACCGGGAGTTGCCCGAGTGACCAAGCCTGGTCTAGGGCTGGAGGTGGATGGCCCGGCTATCAATCCGATACCGCGGCAGAACATCATGGCAATGGTCACCGAAGAACTGCGTGGCGGCAATTTTCAAGGTGCCCGGATAGTGATCAGCGTGCCGGGCGGCGAGGAGATGGCAAAGAAAACCCTGAATGCGCGGTTAGGACTTCTCGGTGGAATTTCTATCCTGGGAACTACGGGAATAGTACGTCCTTACTCTACTGTGGCATTCAAGGCCAGCGTGATTCAGGCGATTGACGTGGCTGTGGCACAAGGGGTGCAGGAGCTTGTGTTGACCACGGGAGGCAGGTCGGAAGCGTATGCGATGAAGATGCATCCATATTTGCCGGAAGCCGCTTTCATTCAGGTGGGAGACTTTGTTGGCGTGGCGGTTCGGCACTGTGCACGGCGGAACATCCACAAGATTGTCCTCGTGGGAATGATCGGCAAGTTATCGAAGATGGCAGATGGCAGGATGCAAACACATGCGGCGGGCTCAGAGGTCAACATGGATCTGCTGGCGAAGCTTGCCTCTGAACTGGGAGCCGACGACGACTTCTGTATGCAGATTCGCAGCTCCAACACAGCACGTCATGTACTTGAGCTTTGCAAAGCCTCCGGCTATGGCCGGATTACGTCGCTGGTCTGCAGGCGAGCTGTTGAGCATTGTGCCCACCACGCGGGCGGCGCTATTTCCATTCAGGCGTATTTAATGGATTTCGAGGGAGAACTGCTGGGCCAATGGCCTTCTGCAGAACAGAGTTGGGAGGCAAGGGCATGAACGATATGAGGCAGATGACGTCGCTGGGACGTAGCATCGAAGATGGCAGCTTCGCCATCATCGATGAGGAAGCGGGACCGGTTTCGTTTCCAACTGCGGAATGGCAGGTGGTGCGGCGGGTGATCCATGCAACGGCGGATTTTGAGTTCAAGGATCTAATGCGGTTCGAGAACGATGCGGTTGCTGCCGGCATATCCGCCCTGCGTCGCGGATGCTCGATATTGGTGGACGTGAAGATGATTACGGCAGGGCTCAACGAAGATCGACTGTCTGCTTATGGATGCAAAGTTCATTCTTTTATTTCAGACCAGGATGTTATTGAAACAGCGAAGCAAGAAAATTCCACGCGCGCGATTGAAGCCATGCGAAAGGCACATCGGTTGGGATTGTTAGATGGTGCCATTGTTGCAATCGGCAACGCGCCAACCGCATTGATAGAAGTCGTACGTCTCTATCGGGAAGAGGGAGCTCGGCCCGCTTTGGTGGTTGGCGTGCCCGTTGGATTTGTTTCTGCTGCGGAATCGAAGGAGGCGGTGCTGGGGATTCCGGTGCCCGCTATTGTGGCACTTGGGCGCAAAGGCGGAAGCCCCATTGCAGTTGCGATTCTGCATGCTCTGCTGTTGCTTTCGACGGAGAGCTTATCATGAGCGTCGATTTATTTCAGCGGAAACGGTGTGCCGTCACCGTCATCGGCATTGGCGACGATGGGTGCTGCAGTCTCACAAGCCGTGCGTTGGAAGCTGTGGCTTCGGCGCAGTGGTTGGTAGGCGGCGAACGGCAACTTGCTTTTTTCCCTCAGTTCTCAGGGGATAGGCTGGTTGTTCAGGATGGCCTCGCTACGCTTCTGGAGCGGATTGCTGATCTGGCATCTGAAAATAACATTTGTGTTCTCGCGTCCGGAGATCCTCTGTTCTTTGGCATTGGTAGTTTAGTGATCAAGAAGCTTGGGCGCGAGCATGTCACGGTAATTCCACACCCAAGTTCCGTGCAGTGGGCATTTGCTCGCATCGGTTTGAAGTGGGATGATGCTACTGTCATTTCACTGCATGGGCGCAGTCGTGAAGGCTTCCTTACGCGATTGAAGCGAGAGGCGAAACTTGCGGTGTTGACCGATGACGAGAATTCGCCGCAACGATTGGCACAGTTGATGTTGACGCACAGAGAGAATGCCTGGGAAGCCTGGCTGTGCGAGAACCTGTGCGGAGCCGACGAGCGAATTCGTTCTTTCTCTATTCAGGAACTTGCGGCCTGCGATGATATCGGGCCGCTCAATGTGTTGATCCTTATCCGTACCGATTCCGCGTGGCGTCAGCCGCCAGTCATTCCTTTTCTCCGTGAAGAAGCGTTTGCACGGCGCATCCCGAAGAAAGGGCTCATTACAAAACGCGAAGTTCGGGTTCTGTCTCTGGCGTCCATGGAGATTCGCCCGGATAGTGTTGTCTGGGATATTGGCGCGGGGTCCGGTTCTGTTGGGCTTGAAGCAGCATTGCTGGCGCCTCGCGGCCGTGTGTATGCGATTGAAGTGGACCCGGAAGGCGTTGCGATTTGTCGCGAGAACGCGGCTACGCACGCAATCGACAACATCACGGTGATCGAGGGGCGGGCGCCCGAAGCTCTCGCCGGTCTCGAGGCCCCTGACGCGGTATTTGTTGGTGGAAGCAAAGGCAGCATGCAGGAAATTATCGACGTTGCTTTCGAGCGATTGAAGTCCGGCGGGCGACTCGTGGTGAATGCTGTCACGCTCGAAAACTCGGCGGAATCGTACCAGGCATTTCGGAACAAAGGACTGCTGCCGGAGGTTACGCTTGTGCAGATATCGCGTGCCGAGTCGCTGGCGCATTACATGCGTTTTGAAGCGATGAATCCTATCCAGATTCTTACGGTGGAGAAGCCTGTTGCGGGTGAGGAGACTCGATGAAGTATGGAACTCTTTATGGCGTCGGAGTAGGCCCGGGAGCGCCCGATTTGTTGACGCTGCGTGCGGTGGAGACATTGAAACATGCACAGGTGTTGGCTTTACCGCGGAGCAGCGACTACGGAGCATCGATGGCATGGAAGATTATCAAGCCAGTGATCGGTGAGATTGACGGCCAGGAGCGCTTGTTTCTTACCTTCCCGATGAGCAAAGATCCGGAGCGGCTAAGAGCAGCTTGGGCAGTGGCTTTCCGTGAAATTGGCGAACGGCTGGAAAAGGGTCTGTCTGTAGCATTCGCGACGGAAGGCGATCCGTCCTTATTCAGCACATTCATCTATCTGCAGCGAGAGGCCAATGATCGCTGGCCGGGCATCGAGGTTGTGGTGGTCCCCGGAGTATCTTCCATAGCGGCTGTTCCTGCAGTGACGGGAATTCCATTGGCGGACGGGCAGGAGCGAATTGCCATTATTCCGGCGAACTATGGTGTAGACGATCTCCCCGAGATACTCGCGGCGTTCGACACGACGATCTTGATGAAGATTGGTTCCGAGATGCCGAACATACTGGCTGCCATCGAAAAGGAAGGCTTGGCAGAAAAGACCGTCTATGTTTCACGCGCAACGATGCCTGACCAGCGGATCGTTCGCGATGTTCGCCAAGCGGATAAGGAGTATGGAGATTGCTTTGCCATGGCGATTGTTTCGAAGAAGCAGAGAAACGGCATCCTGGCAGGCGATGTGAAATCCTCGCAAAAGGAAACAGTGAATGACGGTGCGTAAACCGTATGCCATATACGCCATCACTCGCCATGGTCTTTCTATCGCCACGCGTCTGAAGGCGCAACTCTTGGAAGCAGATGTGTATGTCTCCCAAAAGCTGTTGGCCTCGGCACCGCCCGATTCCATTTGCCTGCCGCTCCCCATGGGGTCAACGCTGGCAAAGACATTCGCGGCCTACGACTGCCACATCTTCATCATCAGCGTCGGCGCGGTAGTGCGCATGATTGCGCCTCTACTCGAAAACAAGAAAGTCGATCCGGCGGTTGTTTGCGTGGACGATGCATCTCGATTTTCAATTTGTGTCCTTTCTGGTCACGTGGGGCGGGGCAATGCTTTCACCGAACGAGTCGCCAAGATTCTTGCAGCGCAACCGGTGGTTACGACGGCTTCTGATGCAATTGGAACACTGACGGTGGATATTCTTGGCCGTGAATTTGGATGGACGCTCGATGATCAGGATCGCAACGTGACACGCGGGTGTGCGGCGGTCGTCAATGCGTGTTCGGTAATGTTCGTTCAAGAAACAGGAGAGCCGAACTGGTGGCCCGAGGGCACGCCGCTGCCAGAAGGCGTCCATTACACGACGAGCATGGACGATGTCGATCCTCATGCATTCGAGATGATGCTGATCGCTACGGATCGGGAGATAGAGGACACGCATCCGGAGCACTGGACGAACGCTGTGATTTATCGGCCGAAGAGCCTGGTTCTTGGGTTAGGATGCGATCGCGGAATTTCCCTTGGGGTATTAGAGCGGGGAATTGCCAGCATCCTGGAGCGTCATAAGTTGAGCGCAAAATCGGTGAAAGCCATTGCCACAGTGGCAAAGAAGAAAGACGAAGTGGCATTTCTCGAATTGAGCGAGCGACGCGGATGGCCGTTGCACATTTATGAAGCCGAAGAACTTGATGCCGTCGCTGGAATCGAGAATCCATCGCAGACGGTGATGCGCTTCGTCGGGACGCGCGGAGTCTCAGAACCTGCGGCATTGCTTGCAGCAGGGGCCAAGACGCTGCTTGTGCCAAAGCAAATCTATACAGAGCCCGGAGCCCAACGGTCGATGACTTTGGCGGTTGTGCGCATCCCGTTCATGCCACGCAGCGAGGAGAACAAGCTATGAGTGAAACAGAATCCACCCGCAGAGGCATCCTCTACGTCGTCGGCATCGGGCCTGGGGCGAAGGACCATTGCACACCTGCGGCGCTGGCTGCCATTGCCGATGCCGAATTGGTGGTTGGCTATAACACCTATATCGCACTGGTGCGACATCTGCTGGACGGAAAAGAAATTGTAAGAAGCGGAATGACCGAAGAGATTGGGAGAGCCCGCGCAGCAGTTGAGCGTGCCCGAGATGGCGGAAAGGTCGCTCTCATTTCTTCTGGCGATGCGGGGGTGTATGGAATGGCGGGCCTGGTCTTCGAGGTTCTCCGCACCATGAACTGGAAACGCGATGACTCTCCGGAGTTAAGAATTGTACCCGGCATCACGGCCATCAGTTCTTGTGCATCCTTGCTGGGGGCGCCGCTGACTCATGACTTTTGTGCGATCTCGCTATCCGATCTACTCACTCCGTGGCCTGTGATTGCACGCCGCATCGAAGCCGCGGCCTACGGCGATTTTGTGATAGGTCTGTACAACCCGGCTAGCGGAAGGCGCACGCGCCAGATTGTGGAAGCTCAGAAGATCATTGCGGGCTATCGTGAAGGCAGCACGCCGGTGGGCTTGGTCAAGAGTGGCTATCGGTCCATTCAGAATGTCGTTCTTACCGATCTCGATCATTTTCTCGAATACGAAATCGGAATGTTGACCACCGTACTTATTGGATCAAGCAATACATTTTGTTTCGAGGGCTATATGGTCACGCCGCGAGGATATACCAACAAATACACGTGGGACGGCAGGGTACTGCCTGGCCAGCGACCTGCTCGCTCGCTGGTTCTTGAACCCGAACCTGCCACCACGGAGGAGTCAAGATGACGGCGCGTGTGACTCGACTTGCAGGTGCCTTGTTGCTCGAAAGCAGCGGTCTCTATTTCCTCATCGGAAATACCAAGGAACCATGCGATTGGACAGAGGCGGGATTTGAGACTCCCAAGACAATCGATGCCGTCAGTCAACCTTTCATTCCGCTCGTTCCAAGAGGTGAGGTACAGGTCGACGGACTTTCTTTGCTTATCGAGGCATCTGCGCAAGAGGGGGAGAGGCTCGCACAGATTCTAGCTACTCGTTTCCTCATTCGACGCAATGGATCTGTCAGCGAGCGCCTGTGGCGCATTGTTACCGGGGAAAACGAGGAGTTGGGGACTCAGCCCGCGCAAGAAACTGAGGCGGGATGGTTGATTGCAATGCCGGATCGAATTTGGAATATGATCCGCGATGCAGCGTTGAAGTGTCTGTAAGGAGACCATAGATGCGCGTGTACATCATAGGCGCGGGCCCGGGCGATCCGAAGCTTTTGACGCTGAGAGCAGCGGAACTTATTGGAGCCTGCCCGGTTGTGCTTTACACCGGCTCGCTTGTTCCCAAAGCGGTGATCGGCTATGCCAGAGCGGATGCCAAAGTGCTTGACTCCTCCGGCATGACTCTCGACGAGATTATTGGAGTCATCCTCGAAGCCCACGACGCGGACCAAGATGTGGCGCGTGTACATACGGGTGACCCAATGATCTTCGGTTCGACTGCGGAACAGATTCGCGAGCTTTCCAGGCTGGGAATTGCCTGGGAAATTATTCCCGGTGTGTCCTCGTTCACGGCGGCGGCGGCAGCCGTTGGGAAAGAACTGACTTTGCCCGAGCTTTCTCAAACTATCATTCTCACGCGGGCCGAAGGGCGAACTTCCATGCCGGACAGCCAACGCCTGGAAGACCTAGCCAAGCACAAGGCGACGCTAGCGCTGTTTCTCAGCATCACGTTGTTGAAGAAGGTGGCTCACAGCCTAGTTCCAGATTACGGAGAAGACTGTCCCGTGGCAGTTGTTTACAAAGCTTCATGGCCAGACCAGGTAATCGTCACAGGAACATTGGCGGACATCGACGAGAAGGTTCGTGCCGCAAGAATCAATTCAACTGCCATGATTCTCGTGGGGTGGGTGCTTAGTTCATCTGACTTCGCAAATTCTCGACTCTACGATCCGGATTTTACGCATCGTTTTCGGACCAGTAATTCGAAGCCACAGAAATCGTTGACGCAGGCAGCGGACGATGGGAGATAGGGCTTTGCCACAGGTGCGAATCGGTATCTGCGGATCTGCGAGTGTTGGCAAAACGTCACTGGCAAATGCGCTGGCGCGTGACTTGAACTTGCCCTGTCTCCGCGAAGAGATGCGCGACTATCTTGAAGATACAGGCGCATGTCTGAGGAAATTACCTGCGGTGCGAATCGACGCGATTTTGTTGAAGCTTTTGAAGGAAAGAGAGCAAAAAGAAACGCTCACTCCTGCATTTGTTGCGGACACATGCCCTTTAGATTTTGCTGCGCACGCTCTCTACTACGGGTGTCTAGGCGAGGAAAACGCCGATATCTACCTGTCTGGCGTGATGGAAGCAATGGCCCGATATGACGCTCTTGTTGTTCTGCCATGGGGGGCTCTCTGTTATGAGATCGACGGCGTTCGTGCACCGAACCAACATCTGGAGTTACCGTATCAATTCCTTATCGAAGATTTGTTGAGACGCTATATCGATCCGGAGAAACTGTATTTTCTTCCGGCAAGCAAAACTCAGTTGGATGATCGGCGAAGATGGACGCTTTCCGTTTTGCGACAGCCGCGGTCGACTCGGCGATTACGATCAGGACATTCTCTGTCTGACTGCTCGGAGCACGCTAAAGCCATTAATGGTTCGATTCGGTTGCCGTCCCGGGTTCAAGCACGGCCAGTGCCCTATTGACGTACGCATCTGCACGAGGGCCGGCTAGTGTTCTGGTCCCTCTGGCCGTTACGAGTTTTCTAACTTGCGATAAGCAATCGATCGAATTGTAGATGTGATCGGAGAATGGAATGAACGCGACTTTTCTGCTGGGCCTGGCTCTCGGAATGCGACATGGAACCGATCCGGACCACTTGGCGGCAATCGACGGTCTGACCCGTATACGTCCCAGGTCAACCAATGGAATTTTCTTTGCTCTGGGCCACGGACTGGTTGTTCTGCTATTGGCAGCCGGGATTGGCCACGTGATTGCGGGACGTTTTGCTTTTGCAGGGCCGTGGACTTTGATCCTGGTCGGAGCCGTCAATCTATGGAGACTTTTGCGCCGCCCCTCGCAACCCACGGCAACGAAGCGGCCCATAGTTGCACAGCCGTTTCTTCTTGGCATGCTCCTCGCGGCCGGATTTGAAACGGCTTCCCAGTTGTCCGCATTGGTCCTCGCGGGACGAACGAACGCCTGGTTTTTGGGGGTGGCATTTGCCGGAGGAATGGTGCTTGTAGATGGTCTGGACGGCTATCTGGCAGCGTCTACGCAGCATTTGGCGGCCATTGGGCAAACGAACGCCAAGGCCGCGTCTCTGCTGCTTGGCATTCTTGTTGTGGCTTTTTCATTTGGATTGGGCGGAGCTGAATTAGCGGGTAAGGATCTGGACCGCTTTGCTCTTCCAGTAGGCTTGGTGTTATTTGCCACGGTAATCGGAATTCGCATCTGGGCACGCACGGCCCCGCGACAGATCATGAACGCTGACCTGGATCACGATTCGGTTTAATTGCTCAGCGGCTGTTGCATGATCGATTCTATGATTACTTCAGCCGTTCATAGGGTCGATAGATAGGCTCCCAGATGCCGGCATGAAGGTCCGCATCAAAGGTCTGGGCGTCCGCTACTCCCGCAACTCCCTCCGCGATTGCCTGCTTGCCGACGGCTTCGGCTACTACGAGACTGATCTTGCGGGAGTCTGCGATAGGCGGCAGCAGATTTGCATTCTTGTCTTTATGTGTCGGGGATAATGCCGCGAGAGCTTTGGCAGAAGCCATGATCATTGCGTCTGAAACGTACTTTGCTTTCGACGCAAGGATGCCAAGAGCGAGGCCGGGGAAGATATAGGAATTATTGATCTGTGCAATGTGAATCAACTTACTGTTCATCTCTACTGGAGGGAAAGGGCTGCCCGAGCCAACCAGTGCGCGGCCATCGGTCCATTTGAGAAGATCCGAGGGCGTGGCCTCCGCACGGGATGTCGGATTGGACAAGGGAAAGATCACCGGGTGATCCGCATGCCTGGCCATCTCACGCACCACCTTCTCGGTGAACGCGCCCGGTTGGCCGGAAACGCCGCCCAGCACAGTGATCCTGGCATTGTGAACCACATCCAGCAGCGTAATTTCATCGCTCGATTCGGAGAGTTTCCATCCTGCCAAATTCGCTCTTTTTTGCGCAAAGGGCTGCTGTTCAGGACGAACCTCTTTGCCTCCTTCGACAATCAGACCATAGCGGTCGATTGCATAGAAGTGTTTGCGGGCTTCTTCGTCGCTCAAGCCATCTTCTTTCATAGCGGCAAGCAACAGGTTCGCAATTCCGATTCCCGCGGTGCCGAAACCAAGGATCGCAATTCGCTGCTCGCGGAGAGGGATGCCGGTCGCGGTGACGGCTGCCAGCATGGTGGCGGTGGCAACAGCGGCGGTTCCCTGAATGTCGTCATTGAAAGTACAGAGTTGATTGCGATACCGGTCGAGTAAACGCGCTGCATTTGAACCGGCAAAATCTTCCCACTGCAAGAGGACATGAGGCCAGCGACGCTTTACGGCTGAGACAAAAGCATCGACGAAATCGTCATAATCCCGTCCACGCATTCGCTTGTGCTGCCAGCCAACATAGAGTGGATCGCCGAGGCGGTCTTCGTTGTCGGTGCCAACATCGAGTAGCACGGGAAGGCACTGCTCCGGATGGACTCCTGCGAGCGCTGTGTAGAGTGCCATTTTGCCAATGGGGATGCCCATGCCGCCGGCACCTTGGTCCCCCAGCCCGAGAATGCGTTCCCCATCGCTAACGACGATGCATCGCACATGATCATAGCGGGGGTCGGCGAGCATCTGGTCGATCCGGTTTCTGTTTGGGTAGCTGATGAAGAGGCCACGCGGTTTGCGCCAGATTTCACTGAAACGCTGGCAACCCTCGCCTACGGTCGGCGTGTAGACGATCGGCAGCAACTGCTCGATATGACTGGCGATGAAGGCATAGAACAAGGTTTCGTTCGTATCCTGGAGATCACGCATAAACGTGTATTTGGCAAAGTTGGAAGGCTGACTGTCGAAAGCTTTCTTGCGACGATCAAGCTGCGTTTGCAAAGTTCCTTGATGGGGCGGCAGTAGTCCATGAAGCGCAAATACTCCGCGCTCCTCCTCCGTGAAGGCCGTTCCCTTGTTGAATCGGGGGGTGTTCAGCAAGTCGTATCCGGAAAGGCAGGTCCGCACGGTGGCGGAACTGATGGAATTTTGCTTTTCTGTTGGCGTGCTCATCGGATGTTCTCCTTCTCGGTTGTGGATCTGCTGTGAAGGTGCCCAGCCGTCGGTTGCTTCTCCCGCGTTTTCCCCGACCGGTCAGATCCTCGCGGTCGAACTGGTAGTCCTTTTCTGAATGGCTCCATGGACAATGGCCCTTTCAAGGCGGCGCATCGTTCGGTTGCCATTTTATTATGAGGAGAGGCTGTCTCGAACCTTTTAGGGACGCCGCAATCGTGAAAGATAGCCATGGATCCGTGCACACATGAAGATGATCCGCCAGTGCATTCCAGCATCTATTAAGCATAGGCGGCGACGTCTCCCCAAGGCAACGCATTTCCATTTTTATGAGCGGCAGTGACGAGGAATCCCACTCTCAGTACAGCCGCTGACTTGTCTCATCGAAGCAGCCCTCTCCATCGATAGAACGAGTCAAATCTCGATAAATTGCTGGATGCGGCTTGCGGCCTTCTACTCTAGTGTTCCCAGGAAGACATAACGAGAGAACTGCGGTGGCGAATGCCTCGCGGCGAGGATTTTCTGCGAGATCCATTCTGCCGCACGTCTTTATTGTGTCCTCGCATTGAGCGTAGTTCTCCTATTTGAGCGACGTTTCCAGTG
>JAATGG010000076.1 GCA_015654835.1 Terriglobales bacterium | reverse complement strand
TTGCAGGCAACTGGCGGCAAGACAACCATGGTCGAGTTCACCGATACTCCGAAAGCGATTGGGCGGACCTACTATCGTGTCCAGGTCGAGGGACCCGCTACGGCTTATCCCCAGGTTCCGGGGTCGATGGCGCTGAGCGGAGACATGGTCGGTCTGTCCAACCCGATCTATTTTAACTTCGATCCAAATTTCTGATTGCCGAGGCGCATCAATTCGGGAGATGTCATATATCGTTGAGGAACAATACGCGTCAGGCTTTGGGATAAGCTCCGCTGTCCAGATCCTGCGCTGCTTGTGTCACACTCTCCGGCCTGCCGAGATCGCGCCAATAATATTCATCGGCGCGAAAGGCCACGATCTTCTCTCTCTGCGCGGCAAGACGCATATACGCGGAGATGATTGAGAACGCCCCGTCTTCTTCCATCTTTGCGAAGACGTGGGGAGAAATAATATGGATACCTGAAAAGGCCAATGCCTGTAGTTTTTGGGTGGGCCGCACCAAATCGGCCTTGCCGTCGCGCCCGGCACGCCGGCCGCAGAGTTGGCCAGTATCGTCGAACAGAAGGTAACGCGAAGTCTCTCGCTGCTGGACGGCAAGAGTAGCGAGCGCATTCTGTTCGGTATGAAAGTGCATCATGCGAGCGAGATCGATGGTGCTCAGCACATCGACATTGTGCAGAATGAAAGGCTCTTCGAGATTTCCGCCGTCAAGAAAGAAGGGCGCCGCTTTCTTCAGGCCTCCACCGGTGTCAAGCAGGATCGGCTCGCGGGAGACTTCAATGCGCATATCGAAGTGATGATTGGCATTCAGAAACTCAACGATCATGTCCGCGTAATGATGTGCGTTGACAATCACCTCGCGCACGCCGAAGTTGCGCAAGCGGCAAAGGGTAATTTCCAACATCGTACGGCTGCCAACTTCTACCAGAGCCTTAGGTCGGTCGTTGGTGAGTGGCCGCAGGCGCGTGCCTAAGCCAGCAGCCAGAATCATCGCCTTCATTTGCCCATCTTCTCCAACTCGATATGGCGGATTACCACCTCGACTCCGTTGCGGCTCCGCAAATGATTCGCCAACTGCTCCGCCAGATACACGGATCGGTGCAGCCCGCCGGTGCAGCCAAACGATACCATCAAGTTCTTGAAGCCGCGCTGCTCGTAGCTGTTCACGCTTGCATCCACAAGAGACAACACGCTGGCGAAGTATTGATGCACGCTCTCCTGTTGTTTGAGATAATCGATCACCGCAGCATCTTTTCCAGTCTGAGACTTGAAACGATCTTCGCGTCCGGGGTTAGGAAGACTGCGGGCATCGAAGACAAATCCGCCGCCATTGCCGGACTCGTCGGCGGGCATTTGGCGATGGAAAGAAAAGCTGAAAATCCGCACCTTCAGGCCATCCGCGGAAGAGGCCAGTCCCTGCAATTTCTCCGACGCCAACATCCCTTGAAAGGCTTCCATCAACGCCGGCAGCGCGATGGGCAGCTTGACATGATGAGCCAGCCAGCGCAGGTTCTTCAACGCATACGGAACGCTCTGCAGAAAATGAGCCTTGCGTTCATAGAACCCGCGGAAGCCGTAAGCACCCAACGCTTGCAGAATGCGAACGTATACGTAGGCATAATAGTGCTCCATGAACGCGGCCCGGTCGAGCTTAATGTAGCCGGCCAGGCAATCAAGATAATGGTCGAGCAACTCCTGGCGCAACTGCGGCGGCAGATCGGCTTTGCCGTCGTAAAGCAGGGATGCGATATCGTATTGCAGTGCGCCTTTGCGGCCTCCCTGGTAGTCCAGAAAGACCGGCTGACCATCGCGCAACATCACATTGCGCGATTGAAAATCCCGATAGAGAAAGTAGTCGTGATCTGCGCTTAGCAGAAACTTCGTCAAGCGGCCAAAATCATCTTCGAGCGCCTGCTCGTTGAATGGCACACCGGCGAGGCGCAGAAAATAGTACTTGAAATAGTTCAGATCCCACGCGATGGATTGGCGATCGAAACTGGCGCGCGGATAGCAGGCCTTGTAATTCAAGTCGCGGCCCGCCTCGACTTGGAAGCGCGGCAGCACCGCCACCACTTTGCGGTAGGCTTCAATCGCCAGCTGCGCAATTGTGTCCCCGGTACGATGGGCACCAAGAAATTCGAAGAGCGTGGTGTCGCCAAGGTCTTCTTCGATGTAGGCGCCCTGGCCCAAATCCTCGGCATAGATTGCAGGCACGGGCAATCCCTGCCGGAGAAAATGTTTGGAGAACTCAAGAAAAGCGACATTCTCTTCGCGCACAGGATTCAGAATGCCGATGGCTTTGAATCCTCCGCCCGCTAGCCGGACAATCGCCCGCCCCGAGCCGCCGAGTTGCCCTTGCAGCGGTTGTACGTGTTCAGCTGGTAGGAGGTAGTGTTGCTCGAAAAGCCGTTTTAAAACTTCCATGAATATCTTTCCTGGAGCGACTCAAGATAATTTACAACGATATCGAGCCCGGTAATAAGAGTGCAAGGTGTGCGGATGGATGCCGGATCTGGGAATGGATCGCAGGGGCGATCCGTTCTCAGATCCGGACCAAGCCAACCAGGCATCCGGAGCCGTTAGACGTTGAACTTGAAGAAGAGGATATCGCCGTCCTTGACAACGTACTCCTTGCCTTCTGAACGGTAGAGTCCCTTCTCTTTCACAGCCTGCTCGCTGCTGTAGCTAAAGAGATGCTCGCAGTGGTAGGCGTCTGCCTTGATAAAGCCGCGCTCGAAGTCGGAGTGGATGACGCCGGCTGCCTGCGGGGCCTTGGCTCCCTCCGGGATGGTCCAGGCACGCACCTCTTGCACGCCTGCGGTAAAGTAGGTGATCAGACCGAGCAACCGATAGGCGGAGTGGATGAGGCGGTTCAGCCCTGGCTCTGTCAGGCCCAGATCGGTCAGAAACTCGGTCCGCTCAGCCGGCTCCAGCAGCGCGATCTCGGCTTCGAGGGCTCCACAGATCCGCACTACCTGAGATCCTTCCGCAGCAGCGCGTTGCTCAACGGCGTCTACCCAAGCATTGCTGTCTTTCAGCCCGGTTTCGTCCACGTTGGCTATATACAGCACTGGCTTGACGGTAATCAGGTGCAGATCATAGGCGGCGGCTTGCTCATCTTCAGTCAATTCGACAACGCGCGCGGGGAGGCCATCCTGAAGAGCAGCCAGCAGCTTTCTCAGAGCCTCAGCCTCGGATTTGGTTTTGTTGTCGGTCGTGTTGCGGACGGTCTTCTCCACCTTGGCCCAGCGCTTTTCCACCGTCTCCAGGTCGGCCAGCAACAACTCGGTATTGATAATGTCGATGTCGTGCAGGGGGTTGACGCCGCCTGCCACATGGATCACGTTGGGATCGTCAAAGCAGCGCACAACGTGGCAAACCGCATCTGTGGAGCGAATGTGCCCCAGGAATTGATTGCCGAGTCCTTCGCCCTTGCTCGCCCCCTCGACCAATCCCGCAATATCGATAAACTCCATCGTCGTGGGCACGATGCGGTCGGGATGAACCAATTGTGCAATGCGGTCTAACCGGGGATCGGGAACACTGACGATGCCCACGTTCGGGTCGATGGTGCAAAAGGGATAGTTGGCCGCCTGGGCCTTGGCCGCAGTGAGGGCGTTGAAGATGGTGCTCTTGCCCACATTGGGCAGACCGACGATTCCGCAATTCAGAGGCATGGTGCGACGATCCTTATCTGGTTGACACGCGCCGGTTCAAAATCTCCCGCGAACCCACAGGCCCATACGCATACAAAAAAGGCCTGTTTAGTTGGGCGGCGCGGATGCGCCCGGGAGAGGTCTGGCGGCAAACGTCCTTATTCCATTATGCCCGAAAGGCCGCCATCAAGCGGGCCCACCCCGCGGAACCCCAGTGGGCAGCAAGCGTTCTCGTCGTACGACGCGACTTGATGAGACGAGCGCCGGTCAACAGCCCCCGCCAATCGCTGCCCCGAAAGATTATCATTGATTTTATTCTTCTCATTTTCGCCGGATCAGCGCGGCGCGGATGTCCGCCCCATGGAGCGCACCCGGCGATTATGATTTTAGAGTAGCCGCACGTAGCTTTGCCGGGCCGCCCTCTTTTGCTGCCTGTCCAGAGATTACAAGCACCTGTCGCGGAATCTCACTGGACTGCTTCGCTCTTGCTTTCCTCCAAGGGACCGCGCCATAGAGATTTCACGCGAAATGAACGACCACCTCTGGCCTTCTTTGGAGCATTGCTGAATGGAAAGATCAATATCCGCATCGACAGGCGGTGGCCCTATTGCCGCGCCGCAACGTTTGGCAATCGCCGTAATCGGCCTCGGCAGCATCGGCGGAGTAGTCGCTGCATGTCTGCGGGGAGCCGACCTGCATGACGTTGTCGCATGTGTACGGCGCCCGTTTGAGCGGTTGACCCTCGAACGGCCCGAAGGCACAATCACTGTCTCTCTCTCCACTTTGACCGATCCCAACAAGGCGACACCTGTTGACTGGGTGCTCCTATGCACCAAAGCCCATGAAACGCCATCAGCCGCCTCCTGGCTCAAGCGTCTTTGCGGGCCATCGACCCGCGTCGCCGTTCTGCAGAACGGAATCGATCATGTGGCTCGCGTCAGCCCTCTTGTCGCTGGAGCCACGGTGATACCGACCATCGTCTACTACAATGGCGAGCGGTTGGCGATAGACCGGGTTCGTCTTCGTCATGTTGCGGAGGACGACATGCTGGTGCCGGATGACGCCGCGGGCCACGCTTTCGCTGAGATCTTTCGGGAGACGCCTCTCCGCGTCTCGGCGAGCGCCGATTTCAAAACGCTGTTGTGGCGAAAGTTGCTGATCAACGTGATCGCGAACCCGATCACGGCACTCACCCGGCAGCGCCAGTCGGTTTTGCGGCGTGACGATGTGCATGCACTCTGCCTCGCAGTTCTCGATGAGGCAGTAGCCGTAGCCCGAGCAGACGGAGCCAGTCTGGACCGCGATGAGGCCACGCAAATCCTTTCAACGCTTCTTACGTTTCCCTCGGAAGCGGGTACGTCGATGTATTTCGACTGCCTTGCCGGGCGGCCGCTGGAAATTGAAGCCTTGACCGGTGCCATCGTGGCTGCCGGTGAGCAGAAAGGCATTGCCACTCCCCTCAATCGCACACTGCTCACGCTGCTGAGTGCGATCAGCGACGCAGCGAAGACGGCGTGATGACACCCGGTCTGTAGTCTACATGTATTCCGAAAATGCTCTAGCTAGTACGTAGTGAGAGCCCCCCGGTTCTGCCGGGGGGGGGGCAGTTGAAGTTTGACAAATCCGAGAGTCTATCCAGAAAACTCCGGACCGTGAGCCGCCAAGCACACGAGGAGGAGCAATCCGGATGGACGAGTATGAGAGCTAAGCCACTCCCGTTTGGAGTACAAGTACCACATAGTGTTTATCCCGAAGTTCCGGCGCAAGAAGCTATACAAGGAACTCCGGCAATATCTGGGCGAGGTATTCAAACGTCTGGCGGACCACGTGCACATGCTGATTTCGATTCCGCCCAAATACGCAGTCAGTCAGGTAATTGGCCTCATAAAGGACAAAAACGCAATCCATCTGGCACGTGTGTATGGAGAGCGGAAGCGGAGTTTTGTGGAGCAGAGCTTCTGAGCGCGGGGATTTCTGGTGTCGACAGTGGGCCGAGACGAAATGATGATTCGGGACTACATCCGCAACCAGGAAGAGGAA
>JAATGG010000078.1 GCA_015654835.1 Terriglobales bacterium | reverse complement strand
GGCCGGTTAGGCTGCCGACTGAAGCGACTTATCGCCGGGGGCCGGAGGAGGCACGGGCTGCACATGGATGCTGGCCTGGGTGCGCTCGTGGTCGCCGAGATAATGGAGCACGTCGTTGATTGAATCTTCAAAGCGCGAGCCGGTTTTGTGCGTAGCTTTTACGCCTTTGGCGACAAGCTGGCAAACTTCAAAACGATTCATGCCCTGGGAGAGGGCGCGGTGTATCTGATCAGAACGCATGACTGACTCCGGTCAACAGGTGATAGTTGCGTGAGGGTGCGGAGCTCGTCAGGAATGCTGGGAGCAGGCTGGTCTATGGTCCAGACGCAAGTCTAAGTTCATTGTACCCCCGAAAGGGCCAAATCGAGAGCGTTTTCGGGGTTGAATCGGCGGCTGAATTCCTTATCGGCTTTCCCCGGGATGAAATCCCTGTTAACATAGAGGACGCGTCTATCGGATCGTCGGGAAACATCGAAGACATTGCAGTGAAAGAGGTTACACGTGGCAGACACCACCAAGATCGAAGATAAGATCGAACGAAAGAAGTTGAAGCGCGCCGCCCGCAAGAAGGCCGCTCCCAAGGCCAAGCGGACCACCCCGCGCGGCTCCAACAAGAAGAAGCTCAAGAAACTGGTACGCGGCCAATCCAAGCGGTAGGCGGCGACAGCAGTTCGAGATAAGTCGGGCTCCGGGTCGGTTTGCCTGCGTGCAATCCGGTCTGGAGCCCAAGCTACGTCTCCCTTCACAATTGCAGTGTTCCTTCAGCACTCCACCCGCACCTACAGAGCACGGGAAGATGTTTTGCGTGGAAATCCTGTACACTGCGGCAAAGAGATCCTGAATCGCAACCGGGGAATGTCCTCACCAAGAAGAGGAGAACTGCGCTGCCCAGTCAACTGCTTGCCCGCAAGTCCATTGATAAGCTGATTCACGACTCGGAAGAGCCCGAGTTCGCGCTGAAAAAGACGCTTGGTCCGTGGTCGCTGACCGCACTGGGTATTGGCGCGGTGATTGGTTCGGGCATCTTTACGGTCATTGGCACGGCGATGGCGGGGCAGCACTTCGATGCGCCTTCCATCAGCAGTACGCCTCTGATCCATTGGGTTCTGTTTCACACGGCGTTGTCGGGACGGCCGGGCGCGGGGCCGGGGCTGGCTTTATCGCTGGTTCTGGTGGCGGCGGTCTGTGCGCTGACCGGCCTTTGTTATGCCGAAATCTCGTCGATGATTCCAATCGCAGGCTCGGCTTATACGTATACCTACGTCACGATGGGCGAACTGACGGCGTGGATTATCGGCTGGGACCTGATTCTCGAATACGCTTTCAGCAACATGAGTGTGAGCGTGGGCTTTGCGGCCCATGTGGTGGACCTGCTGGACTGGTTCGGCCTGCACCCCTCGTTGCGATGGATTTCGCCCGCTTATTTGCCCACCGGCCTGCAGGACATGGCGGGCAACAATCTCTACAATCCCGGCTGGCATCTGGGCTTTAACCTTCCCGCGTTTCTGATTGTCATGCTCCTCACCGTCATCCTGGTGCGCGGCATTCGGGAGTCGGCACGCACCAACAACATTCTGGTGCTGGTGAAAGTGATTGCCATTCTGGCCTTTGTTTTTGCCGCGGCCAGCTTTGTAAAACCCCACTACTGGCATCCGTTCATGCCGAACGGCTGGACAGGTCTTTTGACCGGCGGATCGATCATTTTCTTCACCTATATCGGGTTCGATTCGGTTTCGACCGCAGCGGAAGAGTGCCGGAACCCGCAGCGCGATTTGCCCATCGGCATTCTCGCTACGCTGGCCGCCTGTACGGTGCTTTACGGGTCGGTGGCGCTGGTGTTGAGCGGCATTGTGCCCTGGCAGTCGCTCATGGGCGACGCTGCGCCGGTGGTGAATGCGCTCAAGCGGCTTTCACAGCAGCCCGGCGCTTCGAGCTTGCATTGGGTCCGGCTGCTGGTGCTGGTCGGCGCCATGCTGGGCATGATTTCGTCGATCCTGGTGTTCCAGCTTGGCCAGGCGCGTGTCTGGTTCGCCATGTCGCGCGACCGCCTGCTGCCGAGGGTTTTCGGGGTGCTGCATCCGCAGTTTCGTACCCCGGCTGTCGCCACCTGGGTGGCGGGGTTCGTGGTCGGCATTCCGGCGGGCCTGCTCGACATTGGCACGGTTTCGAATCTCTCGAACATCGGGACGCTGTTTGCATTCGTGCTGGTTTCGGTCGGCGTGCTCATTTTGCGCTACCGGGACCCGCATCGCGGACGCGGTTTCAGGGTTCCGCTGGGGCCGGTCATCCCTGTGCTCAGCATCGTGTTCTGCATCATTTTGATGATGGGGCTGGAAGTCATGACCTGGATCAGCTTCTTTGCGTGGCTGGCAATCGGGCTGGTCATTTATTTTTCCTATAGCCGTCACCGCTCGGAGTTTGCCCCGCAGCACTAAGTTCGCGGCAAAGCTTATGACTTCTCTGATCTCGCATCCCGCCGCCTTGGACATCGCAGCTTTCATTCACCGCCTGCCCAAGGCGGAGCTACATCTGCATTTCGAAGGCACGATTACCCCCTCCACGCTGGTGGAATTGAGCACCCGGCACGATGCCCAGCCAATCTCCCTGGCCGAGGCCGAAGCGCTCTATCGTTTTACCGATTTCAGCGGATTCATGCTGGCGTTCAAGGCTGTTTCGCGGCTTTTGATTGGCCCGGACGACTACGAACTGGCGGCCTGGCGCATGATGGAGCGGCTGGCGGCCCAGGGAATCGTTCACGCCGAGGTCTATATTTCGGTCGGCGTCATCTACATGTGGCGGAATCACGATCCTGCTGCCTTCGAGCCCATTTTTGCCGGGCTGGAGCGGGCTCGCGAACGCGGCGAGCGGGAGTTGGGGCTGTCGCTTTATTGGATTTTCGATGCGGTGCGCCACTTTACCGTGCCTGAGGCGGAGCGCGTGTTTCACAAGGCCATCGAGATGAAGCCCGCGCATCCAGCGATTATCGGCATCGGGTTGGGCGGCGATGAACGGCAGACCGGCTCCGAGCCGTTTCGCGCTCTGTATGAAGAGGCGCGGGAGGCCGGGCTGCGGTTGACCAATCATGCGGGCGAGACGACCGGGCCTGAGGCGATCCGCGAAGCTCTTTCTATCGGCTCGGAGCGGATTGGCCATGCGCTCTCGGCGATTCAGGATGCGGCTTTGCTGGAAGAACTGAAGGAGCGGAATGTCCCGCTGGAACTGAATCCGACATCGAATGTTCGCACGGGCGTTTGCGCCTCGTTTGCGGAGCATCCGTTACGCCGTTATTTCGAGCGGGGCCTGCTGGTCACGCTCAACTCCGACGACCCGGCGTTCTTCGGCTCAGACCTTGCCAACGAGTATCTGCTCGCTCACAGGGAGCAAGGATTTACGCAGGAGGAACTGCGGCGTCTGGCGGCTAACTCCATACGTGCCAGCTTTCTTCCCGAACCGGCAAAGGCCGGATGGCTGGTTCGCATCGATGCGGCTGAGTAGACGGGGCACCGCCGGCGCGGGTCCCACGTTGAGAGCCAGAGCGCCACAAACTGCGTTATGATGCCAGCAGGAGGCTTACGCCGATGTCTATCGAATCAGAATCCATCACGCCCGCAGAAGAAACCCCGGAATCGACAACTTTGCACGTGATCGGCTGGTTTTCGGTAGGCATGGCGGTGGCCGCGCTGGGAATTTATGTAGGCCGCGAAATTCGCAGCCGCTACAAGTTCAAGCGCCGCACTCCGTATGATTTCTACGCCAACGCCGGCGAAAAGCATGTCGGCGAGTTCGGACTGGGGATCTAGATTCCGAAATTGCCATAGTTCGTTTTCTACCGCGATCTGATTGCAATGAAAATGCCGCCTTCGGGCGGCATTTTCTATTGGCGGTCGATTACGAAGCGAACTGGCCGCCGTGCTTTAGATTTTCTGGAGGTTGGCGAACTTCTCGATCAGTTTTTTCATGCCGTGGCGGCTGAACATGACAGTCAGCTTGGCGTCTTCGCCGTCGCCTTCGCGGAGCAGGACGGTGCCTTCGCCGTACTTGCTGTGGCGGACACGCTGGCCCTTTCTGAGACCGGAGGCGCCGGTGGGCTGGTCGATGTTGGCGGCGGAATGGAGAGAGCCTGGCTTGAGGGCGCCGGCCTTGCCGCCGAAGAAGCGGGCGATGTTGTCGATGGAGTCGGGGGCCTGGGCTTCGGAGATTCCTGTCCCTTTTGAAGTCGAGGCGGTGGCGGGCTTGGCGGTGGCTTTCATCCAGGAAGCGACAAAGGGTTTATTGGAAACGGCGCTTTTGCCGTTGGCGCCGACGGCGGAGCGGGGGATTTCCTGACTTTCGTCTTCGTAATTGTAGTGGCGGTCGGCGAAGTCGCCGTTGGCGCCGGGGCGGCGGCCGTAGGTGTTGGGGTAGCCGGGAGTGGCCCAGGACGAGGTGGCGGCGACGCGGCTGCCAAGGCTCTCAATCAACTGGGTCGGAACTTCCTCGATGAAGCGGGAGGGAATGCTCATCTCGGGCGCGTCATTGCCATAGCGGCGGCGGTAGTGGGCGCGGGTGAGGACGAGGGTGTTCATGGCGCGGGTCATGCCGACGTAGCAGAGGCGGCGCTCTTCTTCCAACTCCTCTGGATTATTGAGGGTGCGGGAGTGGGGGAAGAGGCCCTCCTCAAGGCCGGCGAGGAAGACGAGGGGGAATTCGAGTCCCTTGGCGGCGTGGAGGGTCATGAGAGTGACGCGGGAGTCGGGGTCGAACTTGTCGGTATCGGAGGCGAGGGCGGCATGGTCGAGGAATTCGGCCAGCGTTTCGCCGCGGACCTCGGCGTCATGGGCGGCGTTGGCGAGTTCCTTCAGGTTTTCAATGCGGCTGAAGGACTCCGGGGAGCCCTCGGCTTCGAGGGCTTTGATGTAGCCGGTGCGGTCGATGAGAAACCGGATTAGCTCGGGGAGGGTGGCGGCGTCGCCGGGGGCGCGGAAGCCTTCTACCCGCTCGGAGGACTCGGAATTGGATTCGGAGGTTGGCTCCGGCGCGATGCCGGGATCTGGATTCCGGTGGGATACGTCGGGCTTCGCCGTCTGCCTGGACATTTTGAGGAAAGGACGCTTCGATGCTTCGGCAAAGGGGGAGAAGCTGGCGGGATCGAGCAGCGTCAACTGATTTTCATTGCCGCCGAAGTTGAATTCCGCGGCGGCGTCCAGGGATTCGGAGACGGCCTGGTTTTCCGCCGAAGTCGGCTTCGCAGCACCGAAGGAGAAGCCGGTGTCGGCGCCGTCCGCTTCGGTTTCGGCTACGTCGGCGGACAGTTTGCCGGCGAAGTCGGGGTCCATCATGGCTTGCGCATCAAGGATCAACTTGCGGAAGGTGTCGAGAGCCATGAGGGCGCGGGGCGGGATGAGCTTGTTGGCGATAGCAGCGGAGATTGCCTCCCAGGTGGAGGTATCGGTTTCAAGCGCGAGGCGCTCCAGGGTGGCGAGGGTGGTGGCGCCGATGCCGCGGGTGGGGGTGTTGATGACGCGCTGCAAGGCCATGGAGTCATGCGGGTTACGGATCAGGCGCAGGTAACCGAGCATGTCTTTGATTTCAGCGCGCTCATAGAAGCTGAAGCCGCCGACCATGGTGTAGCGGATGTTGTAGCGGCGCAGGGCTTCCTCAACCAGACGGGACTGGGAGTTGGTGCGATAGAGGACAGCGCAACGGCCGGCGTCGGGATTCTCGTTTTCAGAAGAGGCCGATTCGCGCAGGAACTTCTGGATGCGGTCGGCGATGAAGAGGGCTTCGTTTTCGCCGTCGGGGGCCTCGTAGTAGCCGACGAGACTGCCTCCCTGGCGATCGGTCCACAGCTTCTTGCCCTTGCGCTGCAGGTTGTTGGCGACGACGGCGCCGGCAGCCTCAAGAATGATCTGCGTGGAGCGGTAATTCTGCTCAAGGCGGACGATTTTGGCGTTGGGGAAATCCTTCTCGAATTCGAGGATGTTGCGGATATCGGCTCCGCGCCAGGAGTAGATGCTCTGGTCCTCATCACCGACGGCGCAGACGTTTTTAGCTTCGCCGGCGAGCAGCTTCATGAGCTCGTATTGGGGGCGATTGGTGTCTTGATACTCGTCGACGAGCAGGTAGCGATAGCGGCGCTGGTAGCGCTCGCGGGTTTCACCGGAGACTTTGAGCAGGCGGACGGCTTCAAGCAGGAGGTCGTCGAAGTCGAGGGCGTTGTTTTTGCGCAACTCGGCTTTGTATCCCTTATAGATGTGGGCGATGCGCTCGTTGTTGGGATCGGTGGAGCTGAGGTAATACTCCTGGGGATCGACCATGTGGTTTTTGGCCCAGGAGATTTTGCCGAGCACGGTGCGCGGGGTGAGCTGCTTGGTATCGAGCCCCATGCGCTTCATGATCTGCTTGACGATGCCCTGCTGGTCGTTTTCGTCGTAAATGGCGAAGGAGCGGGTGAGGCCCTCGCTGCCAACCTTGAGCGCTTCGATGTCGCGGCGCAACATGCGCACGCAGAGGGAGTGGAAGGTGGCGATGAGAGGCTTGGCGAGGGAACCGTGGTCGAGCAGCTTTTCGACGCGCTCGCCCATCTCTTTGGCGGCCTTGTTGGTGAAGGTGACGGCCAGGATGGAGTCGGGGGCCACGCGCTTCTCGCGGATGAGCCAGGCAATGCGGCTGGTAATGACGCGGGTCTTGCCGGAGCCGGCCCCGGCGAGGATGAGCAGGGGACCTTCAGTGGCCTCGACGGCGGCGCGCTGTTCGGGATTCAATTTGGCAATGAGTTGTTGCACGGCGCTAGTCCGGAGGGAAGGATCCTTACTCTAGTGTACCCGCGATGGGAGTCGAGTGCAGCGGGGCGCGGGCGATGAGGCCGCTGCGCTGCTTGTGGCGGCGTGTGCTGGAAAGTTTGAAAATAGGAGAATGATCGACTACTTGCGCGGGTTGGGGATCATCTTGGCGTTTCAACTGCTGGGCACACTGCTCCACAAGGTGGGGATCCCCATACCGGGCGGGGTGCTGGGGCTGCTGGCGTTCTATCTGGCGATGTCGGCGGGGCTGGTGAAGCTGAAGTGGGTGGAGCGGACGTCGAGTTTTCTGCTGCGCCACATGGTGCTGATGTTTGTGCCGCTGACGGTAGGGCTGATGGATATGGGGGTTCTGCTGCAAAAGCAGGCATTGGCTATTACCGCCAGCTTGGTGGTGAGCCTGCTGGCCGTGCTGCTGACGACCGGGTTATTGGGGAGATGGTTGCTGCCTCCCGAGCCTGTTTTGCCGGGATTGCCGCTGGAAGGGATGGATGAAGCGGCTTCTGGCGCGACGGGGGAGGCTACCCGATGAACTGGATGGCGAATTGGATGTTGTGGGTGAGGAATCCGGTTTTCAGCGTGGCGCTGACATTGGCGGCGTATGGGCCGGCGCTGGCGCTGCATCGACGGTGGCGATGGATTCCGCCGATTGTGGCTGGCTGCCTGCCGATTGTGGCGGTACTGCTGCTGTTGCATGAGCCGTATGCGGAATATAACCGCGGAGGCAGCTACCTGAGCTGGTGGCTGGGGCCGGCGACGGTGGCCCTGGCGGTGCCGATGTACCGGCATGGGATGGCGTTGCGTCTTTCGTTGCCGCGGCTGGTGTTGATCGTGCTGGCGGGATCGGTGGTGGGGATGGTGACGGCGGGAGGAACGGCGTTGCTGCTGGGCGCGCCGCTGCCGGTGGTCATGTCCACGGTGCCGAAGTCAGTGACGACGCCGATTGCCATCGAGGTATGCAAGGAGCTGAAGGGCATTCCTCAGATCACGATTGCGCTGGTGATTTTGGCGGGATTGCTGGCGGCGAGCTTCGGGGCTCCTCTGCTGCGGCTGGTGGGCGTGAAGGACGACCGGGCGGTGGGAGCGGCGATGGGCACGGGCGGACATGGCATCGCGACAGCCAGCCTGGTGCGGACCTCGGAGATGCAGGCTACGGTTTCTTCGTGGGCGATGGCGGCGGCGGGGGTATTTACGTCGTTGTTGGCGGCGCTGCTGGCTTTGTTTTTGCGGTGAGAGGTTTGCGATGACGGGGCGATTGATTGTACAAAATAGACAAAATGTACATTTTGTCTATTTTGTACAATTTGGCTATAATGGTGCCATGCCCATTGTTTCTGCGACTCACGCCAAACAGAATTTCGCGGCACTTCTCGATCAGGCACAGCGCGAGCCGGTGCGTATTCAACGGCATGAGCGGGATGTGGCGGTGCTGGTGTCGGCGGAGGAATATAAAAAGATTCGCCAACTGCGCGTTCAAGAGCTTGTACGCCTGACCGAGGAGATGAGCGGATATGCTGAGTCGCACGGAATGACAGACGATGTGCTGGCCAAACTGCTGGCAGATGAGTAATGGAGCAGAGAATTGTCATCGACACCAATGTGTATGTCAGCCGCGCATTGCGCAGTCACTCTATCCCAGGAATAGCAGTAGCCAAGGCATGGCGTGACGATGTGCCCCTGCTTTCGGACGCTACATGGGGTGAGTTAAAGGCCGTTTTGGCGAGAAGCAAGTTCGTGCCCTATCTACAGCCAGGCCAAGTGGAACTGTTTCTCAAGGGGGTGTGGGAGATTTCGGAGCTTGTTTCGATTCCATCGCCGATTCGCGTTTGCCGGGATCCGCGAGACGACAAGTTTCTGGAGGTGGCGGTGCATGGGCGCGCGGACATTCTCGTCACGGGCGACCAGGATCTGCTGGTGCTGCATCCGTTCCATGGGGTCGCGATTCTGACACCGGCAGAGTTTCTGGAACGGGAATAAACCGCTGTGCTACGCGGTATTCTGTAGGCACAATGAACTCATCGAAAATGCGTGTGGCCGTTTATTGCGGATCGGCGAAGGGGTGCGATCCTGCATATATGGCCGAGGCGGGCGCGCTGGGCTCGGCGATTGCGGCGGCGGAACTGGGGCTGGTGTATGGCGGCGCGAATGTGGGCCTGATGGGCGCGGTGGCCGATGCGGCGCTGGCCTGCGGCGGCGAGGTGATCGGGGTGCTGCCGGAGGTGCTGTCCGGGCGGGAGATTGCGCATACCGGGCTGACACGGCTGGAGTTTGTGGCCACCATGCATGAGCGCAAGGCACGGATGGTCGCGCTGGCCGATGCGTTTCTAGTTTTGCCGGGCGGGTACGGAACCCTCGATGAGCTGCTGGAGATTGTGACCTGGGCGCAATTGCGCATCCATGCCAAGCCTTGTGTGCTGGTGAATTCGACAGGGTATTGGGATGGGCTGCTGACGTTTCTGGATTCGACGGTGAAGGCTGGGTTCTTGAAGGCGGAGAACCGGAAACTGCTGCGGGTGGCGGGGAGTGCGGCGAAGGCGGTCGAACTGGTGCTTGGGTAACGCAGATTGCCGCTGTACCGGATGAACGAAAGAGGCTCTCAGCTATCTAAAAGCGTCTGTGGCCCCGCAGGTCGCAAAATGTACGACCTGCAGGGCCACAGACGCTTTCGAAATGCTCGCCGGTTACGACAGCGTGTTTCTTACAGAGTGCTGTTCAGACATGACGCTAGAGGTCTGTCGATCTGCCTTCGACCAGTGCGTTTGCCTTGGCGATGAATTCGGTTAGAGGCATGGAGCCCTGGTCGCCCTTGCCGCGGGTGCGGACGCTGACTGCTTCGGCCGCTTCTTCCTTGTCGCCGAAGACAAGAATGTAAGGCGTCTTCTGGTTGGCAAGGTCGCGGATTTTGGCATTCATTTTTTCGTTGCGGCTATCGACTTCGACCCTGAAACCGGCGGCCTTTAACGCAGCCTCGACCTTTTTGGCGTAAGCGAGGTGGCGTTCGCTGATGGGCACAAGTCCAACCTGGACGGGCGCCAGCCAGAGCGGGAAGGCTCCGGCGTAGTGCTCGATGAGCACGCCGAAGAAGCGTTCGACGGAACCGAACAGGGCGCGATGAACCATGACCGGCTGGTGCCGCTCACCGTCTTCGCCCACATATTCAAGCTCGAAGCGTGCGGGCAAATTGAAGTCGAACTGCACCGTCGATAGCTGCCACAAGCGGCCCAGCACATCCACCAGTTTTACGTCGATTTTGGGGCCGTAGAAGGCCGCTTCGCCGGGGATCGTCTTATAGGCGATGCCCTTGCGGTCGAGAGCGCTCTGCAGGCCCTTGATGGCGAGGTTCCAGTTATCGTCGGAGCCGGCATAATGCGCGCGGTCGTTGGGGTCCCAGGTGGAAAGCTCTACCTTGAACTCCTTGAAGCCGAAGGTGTGCAGCACTGCCTCGGCAAAATCGATGCAGGCGACTACTTCATCTTCGATCTGGGCGGGAGTGCAGAAGATGTGCGCATCGTCCTGGGTAAAGCCGCGCACGCGCAGCAGTCCGTGCATGGTGCCGGAGCGCTCATAGCGATAGACATTCCCCAACTCGGCATAACGCGCGGGCAGGTCTCGATAACTCTTGGGCGAATTTTTATAAATCAGGATATGGAACGGACAGTTCATCGGCTTCATGCGATAAGTTGCATCGTCCAGTTCCATGGGGGTGAACATATTCTGCGAGTAGAAGCCTTCGTGGCCTGAAGTCTGCCACAGGTTCACGCGCGCGACGTGCGGGGTATAGACAAGCTGATAGCCGCGGCGCAGGCACTCGTCGCGCATCCAGTCTTCCATGATTTTGCGGATCATGGCGCCTTTGGGATGCCAGAAGATCAGGCCGGCACCGGCCAGTTCCTGAATGCTGAAGAGATCGAGTTGCTTGCCGAGCACGCGGTGATCGCGCTTGGCGGCCTCTTCAAGGCGGGCGAAGTGCTCGTCCAGAGCCTTCTGCGTGAAAAAGGCGGTGCCGTAAATGCGCTGCAACTGGGGGTTTTTCTCGTCTCCCAGCCAATAGGCGCCGGCGAGATTGGTCACCTTCACAGCTTTCACGCGGCCTGTCGAAGGGACGTGAGGTCCACGGCAAAAGTCGACGAACTTGCCGTTGCGATAGAAGCTGACCTGATCGCCGGGGGCGGTGAACTTGGTCACGAAGTGGGTCTTCATGAAATCGCCGTCGCGGTCGAACTCGGCCAGAGCCTGCTCGCGGGGCTCGTATTCGCGGACAAATTGATCGTCGCGGGCCACGACCTCGGCCATCTTGGCCTCGATCAGCGTCAGATCCTCAGGCGTGAAGGGTTTCTCGCGATAAAAGTCGTAGAAGAAGCCGGAGTCGGTAGCCGGGCCATGGCCCAGCTTGGTCTCAGGGAAAAGCTCCAGCACGGCCGTGGCCATGACGTGGGCGGCGGAATGGCGCACCACTTTGAGCGCCTCGGGGTCTTTTTCGGTGACCAGTTCCAGTTTGGTGTCGGCGGTCAGGGGCGTGGCGAGGTCGACCAGACGCGGTGCGGCGGCGTCTTCGGCGGCATACATCGCATCTTCCGACTGGGTTTCGGCAGTGGCCTTTTGCGGGGCCGTGCCGTTGACGGGGATAAGCCGCGCTACGACCGAGGCCGCGGCCAGGCGCGGCGAAATGGAGTTGGCAATCTCAAAAGGCGTCGTGCCGGCGGGTACTTCGCGTACGGCTCCGTCAGGCAAATGGACAGCAATGGTCTTCGTACTCATGGTGAGAAAGGGTCCTGTGATTTCCGGCCGCGGCTCTGCAAGCAGCCAGGCTGCGACAACCCTTCAGCATATACCGGCGCACGGGGAAGCAAGCGCATATCTTCATTGCCCAGGGGGACGGGGAAGAGGCGGGGGGGGGGCGGCTAGGAGTCGATCTTCTCTTCGTGATACTCGGTTTCGGTGTTGATGGCCCAGATGTTTTCTTTGCTGGTGACGCCATTGACGATATTTTCGACGGCGGTCATGGCGGTCAGCATCGAGTGATCCTGATTGTTGTATTTGTGCATGCCGTTGCGCCCGACCAGAAAGAGGTTTTCAAAGCTGCCGGTGTAGTTGCGGATAACGTCGAAACGGTCGTAGCTGCCGAAATAGGCGGGATAGGTTTTGGGCACGCGCACGACGTGGAAATCCTCAACGTCTTCGGCGTTGAGGATGCCGATTTTCGCCACTTCGCCGATGGCGAAGCGCGCCATTTCTTCGTCGGAGAGCTTCCAGAGAGGGTCGGTGTCGTTGCAGAAATATTCGAGACCGATCCAGACCTTGTCGGGATCGGCCACCAGCCAGGGACTCCAATTATTGAAGACCTGCAGGCGCCCCACCAGCACATCCGGCTCCTGGATGTAGATCCAATTGTCTTTGAGCGGAGTGCCATCTTTTTCCGTGACCAGCAGTTTTTTGGCGAGCAGGCCCACGGTGATGAAGTCGCGGTACATGAGGCCTTCGCTGACTTCGACGACCTCGGCGGGGACAGGGGATGTAATGGCGCGGATCAGGTCGCGGACGGGCATGGTCGAGAAGAAGTAGTCGCCGGCAAATACCTGGCGCTCGCCGGCCTGGTTGACGCCCTCGATGGCGACGACTTTGTTGCCTTCGACCTGGATGCGGTCGATGGCGATGCCGCAGTGGATTTCGCCACCGCCGGCACGAACCAGGTCTGCCGCATGTTCCCAAAGCTGGCCGGGGCCGAGCTTGGGATAGAGAAACTGCTCGATCAGCGAGGTTTCGGTCTGCTTTTGCGCGAGGTCGCGGGCCTGCTTGCGGCTGAATGTCTTTTTGAGGAAGTGCAGGACGACGGCTCGCAACGACAGTCCCTTGATGCGCTGGGCGCCCCACTCGGCGCTGATCTGACTGCAGGGCACGCCCCACACCTTTTCGGTATAGGCTTTGAAAAAAGTGAGGTAAAGCTGCTTGCCGAAGCGGTTGATGAGGAAGTCTTCGAGGGAGCGCTCTTCGCGCTGGGGCAGCAAGGCCGAGCGCATATAACTGATGCCGGCGCGGAAGGTGCGGACCAGGCCCATCTTCATCAGTGTGTCGGCGGTGAGGCGGATCGGGTAATCGAAAAAGCGGCGCAGGAAATAGATGCGGCTCCGGCGCTGGCGGACGAGCATGACGAGGTCTTCGGTATGAGGATTGGGGGCGGAGTGGGCGGCGGGCATGTCGCGCTGCTGGCCCTGATAGCGCAATTCTCCGGCAACGCCCGAGTCGGCCTCGACGGGCATGAGGTCGAGCCACCAGCGCATGACGCGGTCCGACTTCGAGAAGAAGCGGTGGCCGCCGATGTCCATGCGGTTGCCCTTGTACACGACGGTGCGCGAGATGCCGCCGATCTCGTGGCTGGCCTCGATCAAGACGGGTTTGATGCCCGTGCGGCGCTGCAATTCGATGGCGGCAGTCAGGCCGGCGGGCCCTGCCCCGATGATGATCGCTCTACCCTGTTTCACGCGGCGGTTCGATTCCTTCCTGATGCACATTTCCAGAGCAGGTCCATCGCGAACCCGCGCGCCCATGCTGCTACAAGCAGCCCTGGCGATGTCTTAAATCCCTCATCAATCTATAGCAGCGGGGTGGCATTCCGCTTTGGGACGCCCGGGGCGTGTATTTCACCGAATTTATGGAGGGGCCGGGAAATACCATAGACGCACCAAAGGCGGGGATTGCTCCCCGCCTTTGGTGTACATCCGCTAGATTCTGCCGGAATCCGGCCTATCAGTTAGAGCGGCTGCACGTCGGCAGCCTGCCATCCCTTGGGGCCCTTGACTACGTTGAACTGCACGGCTTGACCTTCCTGCAGGCTCTTGAAACCACTCGAGTTGATTGCAGAATAGTGCACGAAGACATCTTCGCCGTTCTGGCGCGAGATGAAGCCGAAGCCCTTCGCGTCATTGAACCACTTCACTGTACCTTGTTCCATTTTGATCGTGTTTCCTGGATTGAATTGCGCTGGATGAATCGGAGCGACCACTGGCAGAATCTTGCTTGGTTGGGCGAGTGCTGCTCACGCCCGGTTCGACTCTAACGCTGGCGGTAGTGTACCACCGCTCTGGAAAAAAGGTACAAATATTCTCCCCGGGCATCTCATTTTTCCACAAGAGGCATAGCAACTCGTTCTATACCTGTTAGATACGAGGAAGATTCCGGTTGTGGTAGGGTAAAAAGTCGCTATGTTGAGAGACCCATTACCCGGCCTGCTTGGCCCCGCTTCGGAGCGGCTGCGGGCGGAGTTTGACTCTTTGCCGCCGTTTGAATCGGCCCAACCCGGTGCAGATACAGACGAAATGGCGCGGGTTTTGGAAGCAACCGCTCACCGTCTGGGCGACAATTATCCATACTTCCATCCTCTTTATGCCGGGCAGATGCTCAAGCCGCCGCATCCGGTGGCGCGGGCCGCCTATGCGCTGGCCATGACCATTAACCCCAACAATCACGCCCGGGACGGGGGGCGAGCCAGCTCCGAGATGGAGATCGAGGCCGTGAGGGCCATTGCGGCCATGTTTGGCTGGCCCGACTCCTACCTGGGACACCTGACTTCGAGCGGCACGCTGGCCAATCTTGAAGCGCTGTGGATTGCCGGGCAGGTGGCGCCGGGCCGCCGCATTGTGGGCTCGGAGCAGGCGCATTACACCCACAACCGCGTTTCTTCGGTGTTGAAGCTGGAATATACGGGGATTCCTGTGGACCGACGCGGGCGCATGAGCCTGGACGCGCTGGAAACGGAGTTGCGTAAAGGGGATGTAGGCACGGTGGTGGTGACGCTGGGGACCACGGCCATCGGTGCGGTCGATCCGCTGGACCAAGTGCTGGCGCTGCGCGAGCGCTACGGGTTTCGGGTGCATATCGATGCGGCGTATGGAGGCTATTTCCGGCTGATTCCAGAGGCGCTCGACGAGCCGGCGCGGCGGGCTTACGCGGCGATGGATCAGGCCGACTCCATTGTTGTCGATCCGCACAAGCATGGCTTGCAGCCTTACGGCTGCGGATGCGTTCTGTTCCGCGACCCCTCGGTGGGCCGCTTTTATAAGCACGACTCGCCTTATACCTATTTCACCTCAAAGGAGTTGCATCTGGGTGAGATCAGCCTGGAGTGTTCGCGGGCGGGGGCCGCAGCGGTGGCTTTGTGGGCCACGCAACAGCTTTTGCCGCTGACGCCGGGAGGTGATTTTGCGCGCGGACTTGCTTCCGGACGAGCCGCCGCACTCGACCTGGACCGGCGTCTGCGCAACGCCGCGGGGGGACGTGTGCAGCCGCTGGCTGCGGGGGCACCGGAACTGGATATCGTGGTATGGAAGCCGATCGCGGAAGACGCCGCCAAGGCTTCCGATCTGGCACAGCGAATTTTTGTGGCGTGCAGCACACGGAATCTGCATTTGGCCCTTGTACAATTGCCGCAATCTTGGTTCGAGCCGGAAGCTGAGGCGGGAACCGGGGTTGAGGCTGGACTGGTGACGTGTTTGCGGTCAGTATTGATGAAGCCCGAGCACGAGATATGGCTGGCCAGGATCTGGCAGGAATACACCGCAGCCAGCGCGGAAGTAATGGGAGAGTAAAGAGATGGCGAAGGAAAGAGTAGCTGGGGTCGAAAAAGAAAACGTTCTCATTCGGGCCGGAAACTGTTCGGTGACCCTCCTCCCCGAGTTCGGCGGCAAGATTGCCTCCCTCTGTGTCAATCACCAGGAACTGCTGCAGGCTCCGCTGGCTCCCGTCGCTCCGCGCACCCGGACGCTGCCGTTCGACGCCAGCGATGCGAGCGGCTGGGACGAATGTGTGCCCGCGGTGGCGGCGTGCACGGTAGCAACCGCTGCCGGACCGGCCGAAGTGCCCGATCATGGCGATCTGTGGCGGGCGGTCTGGGAGACGACGGCGGCCAGCGAGGGTTCGGCGACACTGCGCGGGGAGTGTTTTTCACTGCCCCTGGCGCTGGAGCGGACGATCACGCTGGAAGAGGAATCGAGCAAGAGCTGGCACATGCGGCTGGTCTATAAAGTGACCAATACCGGCACGTTCGCGGCTCCCTGGTCGTGGGCGGCCCATGCATTGTTCGCATCCAAGGCCGGCGACCAGATCGTGTTGCCGAGTACGATTCACACGCTGCGGCTGGAAGGCTCGGGCGGACAGCGGCTGGGCAAGAACGGCGACCAAGTGAACTGGCCCGTGGCCACACTGACCGATGGCAGCCGCACCGACCTGAGTGTGGCGCAACCGCCGGAGTCGGGCATTGGCGACAAACTTTTTACCGGACCGCTCGGGGAGCAGGAAAACTGGTGCGAACTGGTGCGCCCGTCGGCCGGCCTGCGAATCCGCGTCAGTTTCGACCAGACGGCTACCCCGTATTTAGGCCTGTGGATTTGCCACGGAGGCTGGCCCGACCGGCCGGGGCTGAAGCAGACCTGCGTAGCGATGGAGCCTTCGACCGCGCCGGTCGATTCCCTGGCTGAAACAGGACCGTGGTCCCGCGTATTGAAGGCGGGCGAGTCCTACTCTTGGCCGATGCACGTTCACATTCAAGCCCTTTAAGTTGGAGTCCTTATGCACGATCCTAAAGTTTTGCGCACGCGTCATCTTGCCCGCTTTCAGGCGGAGCCCGCTCTTTTTGTCGCACCCGGCCGCGTGAACCTGATCGGCGAACATACCGATTATGCCGAGGGTTTTGTGATGCCGGCAGCGATCGATTTCGCTACGCTGGCAGCCATTTCTCCGCGTACCGATGGCAAAGTGGTCATCTATGCAGAGAATTACAGCGAGGAGCGGACCTTCGACGCTGCGGCGCTGCCGGCGAAGGCGAGCAAGCATTGGAGCGATTACCCGCTGGGAGTGCTGGCGATTCTGGCCGGCGAAGGCAATAAAATTCCCGGCTTCAGCCTGAGCTTGTGGGGCGATGTGCCGCTGGGCTCGGGGCTTTCGAGCTCCGCCGCGCTTGAGGTAACCACAGCGCTTGCCGTCACATCGCTGATGGGCGTCCACTATCCGGGGCCGGTGCTGGCGCGGCTGTGCCAACGCTCGGAGAATGAGTTTGTCGGCTCCAGTTGCGGCATTATGGACCAGTTCATTTCCGCCAATGGCGCCGAAGATCACGCGCTGCTGCTGGATTGCCGCGATCTCAGCTTCAAACTGGCGCCGATTCCAGCCAATGTGGCGCTGGTGATTGCCAACACCATGGTGCAACATGCGGTGACGGGTGGGGAATATACATCTCGCCGGGCGGAGGTGGAAGAGGCGTGCGCGGTGATTGCGCGGCATCGGCCCGAAGTGCGCTTCTTGCGGGATGCGACACCGGCAGACCTGGAGAAGTGGGGGTCGGAGATGACGCCGAACGCGCTCAAGCGGGCGCGCCACGTCATTACCGAAAACCTGCGGACGGTTGCCGCAGCCGATGCGCTGATTCGCCACGACCTGGTGGAACTGGGCCGGCTCATGGCCGAGGCGCACAAGAGCTATAGCCATGATTTTGAAGGCAGTTGCGTCGAGGCCGATGCCATGGTGGAGCTGGCGCAGGATCTGCCCGGCCTGATCGGCGCACGGCTCACCGGCGGCGGCTTTGGCGGCTGCACCATCAACCTGGTGGAGCGGAGCCAGGCTCCGGCGTTTGCCGAGGCGCTGGGCGCACGCTACGCCGCCAAGACCGGCATCAAGCCCCAGATCCACATTTGCCATGCCTCGGGAGGGGCGCACCGGATCGAGTAAGGCCGGCTTGTCTGGCCAATTGGCTCGCCGATTGCGTTGGGACGGGAATTTTCGCAGGAGCAAAGTTTATGGCGGTGAAATTGCGCGGGATCAAAAAATAGGTCCCGCGTGATGGCTGTGAGGAGGGAACGGTCTGTCCTTTTACAGAGCAGAGGCGGTTAATTCAAGGCTTTTCGGCGCATTCCTTGGTAGAATCGACTTGAATTTTGCCCGATGAAGACCCGATGAGGATATCTACAAGCAAGACGAAGTAGAGCCTCGGCGGTTTTCTATTCCCAGGCCGTCGCTTCGCAAGCCGGAGGCACGGCGGAGATGTTAAAGGATCATGCAGCCCAAATCGTTGACACCTGAAAGTTTTCCTTCCGCAGGTCTGGTTGCGTATTTCTCAATGGAGATCGCAATCAACCCAGCCATGCCCACTTACTCCGGAGGCCTTGGCGTTCTGGCCGGGGATACGCTGCGCTCCGCAGCCGACCTGGGCGTTCCTTTGGTGGCAATCACACTGCTGCACCGCAAGGGATATTTTCGGCAGCATCTGGACAGCAAGGGTGTGCAGAGCGAGGACATTCAGGCGTGGAACCCGGCGGATTTTCTCACCGAAGAGTCGCCGCGGGTTGCGGTCTCAGTAGAAGGCCGGACGGTGGCGATTCGCGCATGGCGCTATGACCTGAAAGGGTGTACCGGGCATATTGTGCCCATTTACCTGCTGGATACCGATCTGGATGCCAATACCGGATGGGATCGCGGCCTGACCGACCACTTGTATGGCGGCGACACCAACTATCGCCTGCAGCAGGAGATTGTGCTGGGCATGGGCGGCGCGCGCATGGCCAACGCGTTGGGCCTGCGCGTGAATGTGTACCACATGAACGAGGGACACGCTGCGCTGCTGACACTGGCGCTGCTGGAGAGCCAACTGGGCGGCGGCCCGCTGGGCCAGGTGGAGGCCGCGGACGTGGAAGTGGTGCGCCAGAAGTGCGTTTTTACCACCCATACCCCGGTGCCTGCCGGCCACGACCGTTTTTCAAGCGAACAGGCTATCCGCATTCTTGGCGGCGACCGGACGGCACGGCTGGAAAAGCTGGGCTGCTTCCACGAAGGCCTGCTCAACATGACCATGGTGGCGCTGCGTTTTTCACGCTATGCCAACGGAGTGGCCATGCAGCACGGCAAGGTTTCCCGCGAGATGTTTCCGGAGTTTGCCATCGACTCGATCACCAACGGCGTTCATGCGCCGACGTGGATTTCGGAGCCGGTGCAGCAGATGCTGGACACGCACATTCCGTCGTGGCGCCGGGACAATCTTTACGTGCGGAATGCTATCGACCTGCCTCTGCCCGAGGTGATTCAGGCTCACGCGCTCGCGAAAGAGGAATTGCTGGCCGAGGTGGCCTCGCGTGCCGGCCTGGTGCTCAATCCCAAGGTGCTTACGCTGGGATTTGCGCGCCGTGCCGCAACCTACAAGCGAGCCAGCCTGCTGTTTACCGACCCGGAGCGGCTGCTGAAGATTGCCACGGAAGCGGGCGGATTGCAGATTCTGTATGCGGGTAAGGCTCATCCACAGGACGAGCCCGGCAAGGCGCTGATCCGGCAGGTTATTGAGACCGCAGGCGAGCTGTCGAACGACATGCTGCGCATCGTGTATCTGGAAAACTATGCGTGGGATCTCGGTGCCCTGCTTACCGCAGGCGTGGATGTGTGGGTCAACACGCCGCGGCGGCCTTATGAGGCGTCGGGCACCAGCGGAATGAAGGCGGCAATGAACGGCGTTCCCAGCCTGTCGATTCTGGACGGGTGGTGGATCGAGGGCTGCATCGAGGGAGTGACGGGCTGGGCTATTGAAGACGGCGCCAACGATGCGGAAGAAGCGGCGTCGCTCTACGACAAGCTGCAAAACTCCGTGGTTCCGCTCTATCTTCAGGCCCCGGAGAAGTGGGCTCACATGATGCGCACTACGATTGCGTTCAACGGTTCCTACTTCAACACCAACCGCATGGTGACGCAATACATGCGCAACGCGTACTATCCGGTGCAACTGACGGAGAAGGCGCGGGTCGAAGAAGCGGCCTTCGCCAGCTAGAGCGGCGGGTCGGGGAAGAAGCCTGTGAAGAGTTGCAGCCATACGGGAAGGCGGACCGCGACGGTTCGCCTTTTCTCTTGATGGGCAGGCGTCCCCTATAATTTGAACGACTCAATATTCGTATGGATTGATGCTGTCCGGCGGCAGCTTTCGGTATGCGCGGCAT
>JAATGG010000266.1 GCA_015654835.1 Terriglobales bacterium | reverse complement strand
CGGTGCTGACAATGAACGTGCATCCCTGGCGGAACTGGTCGCACCCGAAGAAGTCTTTCCCCTCGGGGCGCCGCAGCCGTCCGACTTTGCATTTAGGGCAGGGAATGCCGGGCCGGTCGGCGGCTGGAGGCTCTCCTACGGTCCGATGCGCGGCAAACTCGGGGCGCTGGGCAACATGGAACTGGCCCAATTCTGCGGTGAGTTGCGTGTCGAGCGCGGAAACCACGCTGAGATAGAGAGCCTTGCCGCTGGCAATATCGTCGAGGCTCTGCTCCAGCGCGCGGGTGTAGTCGTACTCGACGAACCGAAATTTTCCAGTGAGGGCATCGATCAGCAGCATGGCCAGATCGGAAGCCGAAAGAATCTTCTTGCCCTCGATCAGATAACCGCGGGTCAGCACATTTTTCAGAATGGCGGGATAGGTGGAAGGGCGTCCAATGCCTTCGCTTTCCAGCTTCTTGATCAGGCTGGCCTGGGTATAACCGTTCGGCGGCTTCGTCTGCTTATTCAGGACGCGGGTGCTGGTCGATTCCAGTTCGGTACCGATCGAAAGCGCAGGAACCTTTCCGTTGTCCTCGTCTTTGTTGTCCGCATGCTCATCCGCATCTTCGGCAGCATCTTTGGCGGTCAGGCCGCGCCAGCCGGGAAACACCAGCGTGCGGCCAGTGCTCTTGAAGAAGAACTTCTGCTCTCCCTGCTGCGCCTCCAACCGGAGCGTATTCACGCTGTATTCGGCATCGGCAAGCTGGCAGGCGATGGCTCGGTTCCAGATAAGAGAGTAGAGCCTCCTCTGGGCCTCGTCCTCGCCGGCCGAGCGGTCTTCCAAGTGTGTGGGCCGAATCGCTTCGTGCGCTTCCTGGGCGCTTGCCTTCGACTTCCACGTACGCGGCTTGGCCGGAATGGGAAGGTTATTGGCCTGGGCGAAGGCGCGAATTTCAGCCAGTGCTTCGGCTGAAAAATTCTGGCTATCCGTGCGGTGATACGTGATCAAACCCTGCTCGAAGAGCTTTTGCGCAAGCTGGGCAGTCTGGTCGGGCTTGAAGCCCAGCGTCACGCTGGCCGCCTGAAGCAGTGTGGAGGTCGTAAAGGGTGCGGGCGGCGCCTGATGGGCCTTTTTGGTAGCCGCATCGATGACCTTGAAGGCGCGGCACTGGGCAGCCTGCTCCGCCAATGCCGAGTCGAGAATGTACTTCTCGCCTTTTTTGAGAAAGGGCGCCGTGTCCCATTGCGCCGTCCACTTGCCGTCTTCGAAGATGGCTTCGGCGCCAAAATGTTTGGTCGTCTTGAAGTTCTCGATCTCCCGCTGACGGTCGACAACAAAGCGAACGGCAACGGTTTGCACACGGCCGGCGCTGAGGCGCGCAATGCCTGTCTCGCGCGAGAGAGCCGGCGAAACCTTGTAGCCCACCAGACGATCCGCGCCACGCCGCGCCTCTTGCGCGTGCACCAGGTTCATGTCCAACTGACGCGGTGTTCGCAGCGCTTTATGGATCACGTCCTGGGTAATGGCGTCGAAGGTGACGCGCTGGTATTGCTTGAGATTCAGAGACTCTTTGAGGTGCCAGGCAATCGCTTCTCCCTCACGGTCGGGGTCAGTCGCCAGATAGACGGCGTCGGCCTGTTTCGCACGGGATTTGAGGCCGTCGATTACGCCCTTGCCGCGCTCGGTGAACTCATACTGCAGTTGGTAGTCGGGCGTGGTTACGCCCAAGGATTTCTGCGGCAGATCGCGCACATGGCCCACGCTGGCGGCAACGTCCCATCCCGATCCAAGCAAGGTTTTGATCTTCTTTACCTTGTTGGGGCTTTCAACAATCATCAGATTCATAGCGAACTCCGTCCCAGGGGACGTGGACTCCCGAAGACTTCAGACTACTCCTGTGGCGACTGCGTCTTCGGAGGAAAACCCGGTCCGCTGCATCGGAGAACAGCTTGCGGCTGCCGCTTAGCCTTCAAGTTTGTACTTGGTTTCGGCAAGGCGATAAAGGCGGCGCCAGACGAGGCGGTTCATGGTGACAACCATGAGCGAGATGAGAATGGTGGCGAGCAGCAGGATCGAAAAACGGCCGCTGTCCGTGGCCGCGTCGATCTGCGCACCGAGGCCGATGGTTTGCAGCGTGTGGTGGCGCAGGTGCGAGTATTCGGCGAAGACAGATGCGTTCCATGCGCCTCCCGAGGCGGTCACCATGCCGGTGATGAGGTAAGGAAAGATTCCCGGCAGGATCAGGGTCGTCCAACGTTGCCAGCGGGTGAAGCGGTAGAGTGATGCGGCTTCCTTCAAGTCCGACGGAATGGACATGGCTCCGGCAATCACGTTGAAGAGGATGTACCACTGCGTACCGAGCAGCATGAGGGCAACGGAGCCGACGCCGAGGCCTCCACCCAGTTTGACAAGACCGATAAGCAGAATGGGAAAAAACGCTGTGGCCGGCACGGAGGCCATGACCTGGGCAACGGGTTGCACGATGCGGGCAAGCTTGGGATTGAAGCCGATAGCTACCCCCACCGGAATCGTCCACGCGGCGGAGATGAGCAGCGAGGCATTGACACGCAGAAAGGTCGCGCCGGCCCCCAGCAGCAACAGGCGTACGTCTGCCAGGGAAACCGTGCGCAACATGAGGAAGGCCTGATCGGCTCCCCAGGCAATCACGAGGATGGCCAGGGCCGCGGCAATCCAAAGGCCGGGCGTGCCGCTGCGGCGCTTGGTGTCTTGATCGAGCGGCTGAACGATGCGGCAGGTTTTGGTCTGCGCCATGCGGCGATAGATCGGCTCTTCGATGTGCGTCCAGATGCGGCCGGGGATGGAACTGAGCAGGGTAGACCTTTGCAGCAGCGTAAGGATCGGCGAAGTCACGCGGTCGGAGGATTCGACCTGCTCGAATTTGAACTTGTCGCTCCAGGCAATGAGCGGCCGCCAGATGAGTTGATCGGTGGCTACGACAATCAGGATCACGGCAGCGATGCCGGCAAACAGAGCCCGCATATCGCCGGAGAAAGTGGCCGTCTGCAAATAGCTGCCCAGGCCCGGCAACTGAAAGTTGCGGTCCCCCATGGTAAACATTTCGCAGGCAATGAGCGCGAACCAGCCGCCGGCCACCGAGACAATCGAGTTCCAGACCAGGCCGATTGCGGCATTGGGCATCTCAAGCTGCCAGAAGCGCTGCCACGCGGAGTAGCGATAGATGCGCGAGGCCTCCGTCATTTCGCGTGGAATGCTCTTGAGCGACGAGTAGAAGCTGAAGGCCAGGTTCCAGACCTGCCCGGTAAAGATGAGCAGTATGACGCCCATCTCGATGCCCAACTGGTGGCCGGGAATCAGCGCGACCATGGCCAGCACGACGGGCGGCAGAAAGCTGAGGACGGGAATGGATTGCAGAATGTCGAGAGCCGCGATCATCCACACTTCCAGGCGTGGATTGTAGGCAGCGATGTAGCCGTAGGTGATGGCGAAGGTGAGGCTGAGCAGGTACGCGATGCCGATGCGCACCAGCGAGTAGAAGGCATAGAGGGGCAGCGCGCTGATCGAGTGGGAGATGGGGACAACGGGGACCGGCGTCCCCATCCAGTAGGCGGCCATGTGGAGGATGGCGAAGAAGACAGCCAGCCCGCAGAGAGCCACGCCCAGGTCGATGACGAAGGGCCAGCTACGAAAGGTAACGAGTGAACGGGCAAAGGGATGTTGGATTTTCACTCGGCTTCCTCGTTGGCATCAACCTCTTCTTCCTGCGCGTCGGGCAGCACAAACCGGCGGCGGGAGGCGTCAAAGTCGAACAACTCGGCGTAGCGGCCCCAGGTGACGGCGGTCTCCATCTGGCGCAGGCACTCTTCTTCACTGAACTGTTCGTCGAGCACGTCGAGAAAGAAGTCCTCGGGAACGGTATGGTCGCTCTTGGTTTCGAGAGCGCGGCGAATCTGGCGCAGCAGCAAAACGTTTTTGACGGCAGCGTCGCGGAACAGTTCTTTCTGGCGAAGAATTTCGGAGTTCGCAAACTCCGCGCCGCTTTCGGTAATCGCCGCATCGCCCTCTTCGATTTTGAGAAAGCCGAGCAGTTGCGCGGCATCCACAATAGGCAGCAGGTCGTCGATTTCGAAGGCCAAGTCGTCGGCAAGACGATAGATGTCGTCGCGGCCGCCCTTGTCGAGCAGCAGTTCGAGCAGTCCGGCCATGCCGCCGGGCCGGGCGTGGGGCAGCATCTGGTAGTGCATCTGGCGCTGATCGCGCACCCGCGGACCCGCCTGTTGATCGGGAGCCTGGGCAGGCGCCACGTCGGGCTTGGTGAGCACCTTATAGATGTAGTCGACCAGTTGCGTAAAGGGCTCGGACTTGCGGTCCCGGGGCTGCGCAAGCTGGACGCGGAAATCGGTGCGAATGTGGCCGGGATTCCGGCCCAGCACAATAATGCGGTCGGCCAGCAACACGGCCTCTTCAATGTTGTGGGTCACGATGAAGACGGCCTTGGTAGGCATGGTCTTGTTGGCCCACAGCTCCAGCAGTTCGCTGCGCAGGTTTTCGGCTGTGAGTACGTCGAGAGCGGAAAAAGGCTCGTCCATGAACAGGACTTCGGGCTCGACGACCAGGGCGCGGGCAAAGCCCACACGCTGCCTCATGCCGCCGGAAAGCTCCTTGGGGTATGCGGCCTGAAAGCCGTCGAGTCCGACCGTGTCCAACATGCGCAAGCTGCGTTCGCGCCGTTCGTCCGGAGGCACTCCACGGGCCTGCAGGGGCGCTTCCACGTTCTCGAGCACGGTGAGCCAGGGGAAGAGCGCAAAGCTTTGAAAGACAATGGAGACGTTGATCTCCGTGTCGCCGATGGGCTTCTCGTGCCAGTAGACCTGTCCTGCGGAGGGCCGCGAAAGCCCGGTCAACATGCGCAGCATGGTAGACTTCCCTGAGCCCGAGGGGCCAAGCAAGGCAAGAATTTCACCGGGCACGATTTTGAGGTCGGTGGCGGAGATGACCTGGATGCGGTTCTCACTCGGCTGCGCGTAATATTTCTCGATTTTTTCGGCGCGAATGATGGCCTCGACAACTGAGGTCTGAGTCTCGTTCGGGATGCCCGTTTCTTGCATGGCACAGTTCTCCGGAGGGGGTCCGCTGGCGGAAGACGCGGCCGGTGGTTGTTTCAAGCTTATGATTGCCGGGTTGCACCCAGGTAAATCGGCTCAACCATGCCTCATGATACCCGTGGTTCCGTTGCCGGGCTTCCGGCTCGTATGTTATTCCGGCTGAAGGTGAAGAACTGATGCCATGAACGGCTCATGCAGAGCGTATCATTCTAGAAGGCGTCTAGCCAGGGAATCCACCGTTTCCTGAACTTCCCCCCCAGAGGCGCGCTTCGCGGGACTGCAAATAGAGTAGAACCGGGAAGCCATAACCGTATTGTACGTTTAGGAGAGTATGCCCGAAAGCATAACGAAACCCAAGGTACTTGTTGCCGACGATGAGCGGGTGATTGCCGACACCTTGGCGATGATCCTTAATCAGAGCGGCTTTGAAGCCCGTGCCGTGTATTCCGGCGAAAAGGCTGTCGAACTGGCTCCGGTTTTTGTCCCGGATATGCTGATCTCGGACGTGATTATGGCCGATCTCAACGGAATCGAGGCAGCCATTCGTATTCGCACTCTGCTGCCTCAGATCAAGATCCTGCTCTTCTCAGGGCAGGCTGCCACCGCCGATCTTCTGGAGAAGGCGCGGATGCAGGGCTATGAGTTCGAGATTCTGGCCAAGCCTGTTCATCCTCAGGACCTGCTCAGCAAGTTGCGGGCCTAAGACGGCCTGTGGGCCTCCCGCGGGAGGGTCTCGCAGATGCTGTCAGGCGGCTTTTTCTTTCATCCACCCGCGGGGATTTCTCCGCAAGCCATCGTGGTCTTCTATCCTGACGGCCTCGGTGGGGATGCCCGCAAGAAGAAGCCGCCTTGCCTGTTTTCTGCCTGAACCCGGAAATACTCGTATGCACTATAGGTCGCGGCGGCCCTCAAGGGAGCGCGCCATCGTGACTTCGTCGGCATATTCAATGTCGCTGCCGGCCGGGACACCCGTAGCAATACGCGTGATGCGGACAGGGAAGCTGCGCAGTGCGCCGGCCAACCAGTTCGCAGTCGCCTCGCCTTCCAGGGTGGGACTGGTAGCCAGAATCACCTCATCCAATTCGCTGCGCTCGGCTCGCTGCAGCAGGGTTCCGACGCGAAGCTGCTCCGGCCCCACGCCGTGCAGGGGCGACAGGGTGCCGTGCAGCACGTGATAGACACCGAGATAGCCGCGGGTCCGTTCGATCGTGGCGATGCTGGTCGGCTCCTCGACCACGCACACCAAACGCTGGTTGCGCACCGGACTGGAACAATACGCGCAGGGATCGACGTCGGTGACATTGTTGCAGACGGAGCACAGGCGCAGACCTGCCTTGAGCTCGCGGACGGCATCGGCAAGCGCTACCGCATCGTCCTCGCTGGAGCGCAGGATGTGAAAGGCAAATCGCTGGGCGCTCTTGGTTCCTACGCCGGGCAGCTTCTTGAGTTCCTCGATGAGCCGCGCCATTGGCTCGGCATAGCGTGACACCGTGCGCGCCTCCTGTGGGGCTTTGCCCTAGCTGAGGCCCGGCAGCTTGAGGCCGCCAAGCATCCCTTGCACACTGGACTGCAGGGCTTCTTCGGCCTTGCGTCCAGCTTCGTTGATCGCGGCGACGATCAGGTCCTCAAGCATCTCCACGTCGGGCTGACCGCCGCTCAGACCCATGACCGCCGCGGGATCGAGATGCAGTTTCAAAAGCTGTTTCTTGCCGTTCATGGTTGCGCTTACCGCCCCGCCGCCGCTGGTTGCTTCCACCACGGTCTGCTCCAGCTTGCGCTGAACCTCTTCTTGCATCTGGTTGGCCTGGGAGAGCATTTCCGACATTTTGAACGGATTCACCATGGTCGTTTCCTCATTGGCAATTAGCGGTTACTTGATGCGAAGGTCGACCACACTGCGGACCTCTGCGCCGAAGATTTCTTTTGCTCGCTGTACCAACGGATGCGCGAGTGCCGCCTCTTCAATGCTGCCGGCCAGCGGGGTGGCCATGGCGGCCGGCGCAGCCGATCCTCCGCCTTCGCCGGGAACGACAAGGAAGCGTGCAGGGGCACCGAGGCGCTGCAACTCCTGGCGCAGGATCTTTTCCGCCGCGGCATTCACCGTCAAGGCGAGCATCTTCTTACCCATGCCCGCCACTTCGATGCGCAGGCTGGCGGCATCCAGCATCCACGAGCCAGCGCCGAGCAACTGGGCGGCAGAAGCATGTCCAGCGGCAGCCAAGGCGGACACAGCGGCTTGGCGAAGAGCATCGGCGGTAGGAACCTCGCCACTCGCCGTGGGCGCTGCGACGGGCGCAGGCGCTTTGGCCAGCGCACCCTCAGTGAGCGACTCGGCAAAGCCAACAGCAGCGGCAGAGACAGGCTCGGCGGCTGCAGGGAATGGCATAGCGGTGCGAGGCACACTGGCGATTTCTGTTCTTGCTTCACCGACCGCGACGGAAACCGGGCGCTCCATCTCGGCGACCGGGCTCGATACAACTGGACCTGACGCGGCGGGGCTTGACGCAACGGGGCTACTAAAAGCGGCACTTGAAGAAACCTGACTGGAGGCAAACGGACTCATGTCCATCAAACTTGGCCCCGTCGAGCTTGGCCCCGTCGAGCTTGGACCCGTCAGGCCTGGCCCCATCTGGCTGGAACCGCCTGCAGGTTCCCTGGAGACTTGCTTGATGCTGGGGCTTCCGCTCCACGCGCCGCCGGTCGGGCCAAAGGGCGAAAGGGGCGGCGCGGCTGGTGGAGCCGTGGGACCCGGCGAAGCCGCAGGACGAGCCGGAGTTGAACTGGCTCCCGATGGGCCGCTGGCTACCGGACCGCTGGAGGGACGGCTGGACGAGAAGCCACTGCTGGATCGCGGCAGGGAAGCCGGCGGCGCGGAACTGCGCGTGCCGGTTCCGCTGGCAACGCCGCTGAGCAATTCTTCCAGCGGAAGCAGACGCTGTGCGTGAACCAGCTTCAACAGACCCAGTTCCAGATGAAAACGCTGCTCCTGGCGGTAGTTCAGCTCGTCGAAGGTGCGCAGCACGATTTGCAGATTGCGGGTCAGCTCTTCTTCGGTAAACAGCAGGGCGGTGCGGGCCGCACGGGCGCGTTCGTCGCCGGAGATCTGCAGCAGTTCGGTCTCAGCGCCGCCCAGCTTGGCCATGAGCGTGTTGCGCAGGTAGCGGACCATGTGCCGAGCCAGCGATGAGGGGCTATGGCCGGCATTCAGCAGCACGTTCAACTGCTCCATCAATTCGGCGCTTTGCCCGGCAGCCACGGCCTCAAGCAGGCGTTCGAAAACGGCGTTGGGCACCGACCCCATCAACTCGCGGATCTGCGCAGCGGCCAGCACCGGGCGGCCATTTTCGACGGGCGCGGAGGCTATCGCCTGGTCCATGATGGAGAGCGCATCGCGCATGGAGCCGTCGCCGGCCTCGGCCAGCAGGGCCAGCGCGGCGTCTTCGGCCTCCACCTGCTCGTGGCCGGCGATCATCTTCAATTGCGCCAGAATGTCGTCGAACTTGACGGCATGAAAACTGAAGTGCTGGCAGCGCGAGCGAATGGTCTGAGGAATGTCCTCGGGCTGTGTCGTCGCCATCATGAAGATGGCCCATTCGGGCGGCTCTTCCAACGTCTTGAGGATGGCGTTGAAGGCGGCGTCGGTAATCTGGTGCGCCTCATCGAGAAGGAAGATTTTGTAGCGGTCGCGGGCCGGCTGCACCGTCGCTTCGTTGCGAATGGAGCGCACATCGTCGATGCCGCGGTTGGAGGCCGCATCGATTTCGATGAAGTCGAAAGAGTGCATGGCCTCGTTGCCGGCTTCGGGATTGCCCCCCGAAGAGATTTCGCGGCACGAGACGCATTTGAGGCAGGGCTCGAACGTGGGCCGCTCCGCGCTACCCACCTCGGCACGGCAATTCAGCGCCATGGCCAGGATGCGGGCAATGGTGGTTTTGCCGATGCCGCGATGGCCCGAGAAAATGTAGCCGTGCGCGATGCGGTTTTGAGCCAGCGCGTTCAACAGGGTACGGGTGACGTGATCCTGGCCGGCTACGTCGGCAAAGCGCTGCGGACGATATTTTCTGGCCAAAACCTGATAACCCATGTGTGTACCTGCTCCCTGGGGCTCGCCTTGAAATGAAAGCGGCCTATGTGGGATTGTATCGTTCCGCACCGGGGTGGGGACGCGTGGAAAACGGCGCCGCATTCGGGCTGGATTTAAAAGGGGTCGCTTAGCTGGCGTCGAGATGGACGCTGATGTCATTGAGCCAGTCGGCAATGAGGTCTTCATCGCCGGGATCAAGCACATAGGCGTCGTTGAGCAGCAAAATCGTAGCCCAGTGGACGAGATCCCGCTCGGAGATTAGGCCCAGCCGTTTCTGTTCCAGGGCGCGGGCGATGTGGTCGCGGGTAATGACGATGCCCGGCTCCGGCACTCTGAACGACGTGGTGGCGGTCTTGTGTTCCGCCTCCAGATCGAATTCAAAGACGCCAGCCAAGGAGTTGCGGACGTCCTCAACTCCTGCTTCAAAGGAGGCAAAACGCCGAAGCACTTGAATCTGCTCCGGAGTGAGAGGCGGAAGTTCCGTTTCCTGGTTCACGCTGCTCCGTTTTTCGCCGCTCTAGTGCTTTTGCCTTTCGCCGGCCTGGTGCTTTTGCCGGTCTTGCGCTTGCTGCGCTTCTTCTTGGCCGCCTTTTTGGCGGCAGCCTTGCGACGGCGAATCTCTTCTTTCGAGTACATGGTACCGCGACAGTTGGCTGCGCCGCAGTTACAGATGGCCTCGTCGTCCCCACCGTCGTAGAGACAATAGTCATAGGTCAGCTCTTCGCCGGCGGCAATATCCTTGATCGCCGTGATCCAGACGCGATCGTCTTCTTCACTGGTTTCGCAGTTGGCGTTGCAACTATGGTTGATGAACATGGCTGCGCAGTGGCCGTCGATGACGATCGAGCCGTCGCCGAGTCCAAACAGGTAGGTGATGGGCTGATCCTCGTAACAGGCGTCGGCCTCGTCTTTTGAAAGCCGGCGGCCTGTGTACTCGGCAACGCGGGTGCCTTTGCGCACGGAAGTGGTGGTATAGCAGCCTGCGGCGTGAATGGCGGACGAACGGATGATAAGTCCCATGGGAATGTGCGATGCTTTCCTTGATGGCAGGTGATGTCGCAGCATATTCAGGAGTGGTCCGCTGCGCTGGTCACTGAGATCCTCTCGCAGGAGAATCCGACCGGGTCGAGCCTGCGGAAACCTGGAGATGCTCTATGGATCGCATCCTACCATCTGACGGCATGAGACTTGAAGGTGCAGGACGAATCACGATGAAAAGGGGCTTCTACATTGCGCTGATTTGTGCGGCCTGCCTGATGGCGGCGCCGATGATTGCGCAGGCTCCGGCGCAAAGCAAGCCGCCTGCCGATGCGCAGAAACCGGCCGCCAATCCGCAGCAGCCAGTTCCCCCGCCGGCGAAGGATGCCAATCCATTCCCCGACGACACCAGCACGGTGCCGGTGCTGCCTGCGAACGCCAACGCCGCGGATCCGGCGGCGGCCGGCGCTGACAATGGCGCGAGCCCGCTTCCGGGTGCGGATTCCGACCCTGCCCGCAGCCCTGACGACGAGGGCGCTTCCTCGACAGGCCGGGGACCGAATCAGGGAAGCAGCCAGGGAGACGGCGGTTCAAGCTCCAGTTCCAGCTTCGCCGGCATGGACAAACTGCTGCCCGGGGCCGAGCCCGATGTGCCCAAGAACGGCAAGAAAAAAGAAGAGCCTCACCACGAAGATGCTCCCGAGGACATCAGTGTCGGCACCTATTACCTGACCAATGGAAACTGGAAAGGTGCGCTCTCGCGCTTCCAGTCCGCCATGGTGCTGGACCCTGAAAATCCCGATGTGTATTGGGGCTTGGCAGAGGCCGAACGTCACCTGGGAGATCTTGCCGAGGCACGGACTCACTACGAAAAGGTCGTCGAATACGATCCCGACAGCCGCCACGGCAAAGATGCGCGCAAGGCCCTGAAAGAGCCCGATCTCGCGAATGCGGGGAGTCCGAAATAGGACCTGCGTCGGTAGAGGCTGCTAGAAGCCGGCCCAGCGCAGATACGCAGCGATGATGCGCTCGCCCCAAAAGCTGGCGATGAGTCCGCCTGCACAAAGAAACGTGCCGAGCGGGAGCCGCTTGAGAGCCCACGGATGGGCCGGATTCGTGTCGGCTCGATTCGACGCCGAGAGCACCAGCAGGACTACGGCGATCAAAGCGCCGAGCACGACACCGAGTCCAAAAGCGAGCAATGCGCCGGGCAAGCCAAGCCATGCGGCCAGCAAGGCCATCAGCTTGGCATCCCCGAGCCCCAGGCCCTCCCTCCGGCGCAGCAGCCAATAAAGCCAGCGAATCAACAGAATGAGAGCGGCAGCCCCAAGGATGTTCAGCAAACTGCTGACAAGGGCGCTCGCCACCGCACGCTGAGCGAGCGGTACAGAATCGTGTGCCGTCGAAAAGCTGCCCAGAACCGCGCCGAGAAGAGCGAAGATCAGGCCGAGAGCAGTTCCGGGCAAGGTGAGGCGGTCAGGCAGCCAGAAATGTTCGGCATCGAGCAGAGCCAGGGCAACCAGCAGCCAATAGAAGATGAACTGGCCGATCAGGGTAGCCAGTTGGCCATAAAGTGCGAGAACCGATAAGTCTGGATCGAAGAAGCCTTGCAGCGATTGCCAGGCGGCAATGGCCCACAGGACCCCCACGGCGAACTCAACGAGTGGATAGCGCAGAGGAATGACGGTCCGGCAGTTGCGGCAGCGGCCACGAAGAACGAGCCAGCTCAGCAGCGGGATATTTTCCCACCAAGTGAGTGTATGGATGCAATTGCGACAGTGGGAACGCGGCTCGACCACGCTTTCGCTCTGGGGCCAGCGGCTGAGGCACACGTTGAGAAAGCTGCCAAAGGCCAGCCCGAGCAGCGCGGCAAATCCGGTTCCAAGAATGCGCATCATGTGCGAGGTCGAGTATACGGCGAGCAGACGTCCGCACGATCGTAACCGCTCGGACGCATGGAAGGCGCACTTGAGTGAGACGCGGTTACCGCGCAAGGGGTAGACTAAGGGGGATGGACGTTGCTCGAGACGGACACACCTCAGACCCAGCCCCTTCTCGAACCGCTTCCCGGAACGCTTTAACTTCGGATCCGGCGCGGGCGGCGGCCCTTTTTGATCAATCCGTGGCCATTATGGCGCGGCTTCGCGCTCCCGATGGCTGCCCCTGGGATCGCGAACAATCCTTCGATTCCATTCGTAAATACACATTGGAAGAGACCTACGAGGTCTTCGACGCTATCGAGCGCCGGGACTGGCCGCATCTCGCCGAGGAATTGGGCGATTTGATGCTGCAGGTGCTGTTTTATGCCGAGATGGCAGCCAATGAAGGCCACTTTACGATTGCCGACGTGCTCGACCACTTGAACCGGAAGCTGGTGCGGCGCCATCCCCATGTTTTTGGCGAAGAGGCTTCGCGTGCTGCCGGCAATCTGGCCGAGGTAGACGCCAAGGTGGCGGGTTCGGCAGCGGCGGTGCTCCGCAACTGGGACGAGATCAAGGCCGCTGAGAAAAAGACCACCGCCAACGCAAAGGAAGCTGCCGACAGGACTCCTTCCCGGCTGGACGGCGTGCAACGGGCCATGCCGGCGCTGGCCGAGGCCGCAAAGCTTGGCTCCAAGGCGGCGAAAGCCGGTTTCGACTGGTCCACCTGGCGCGACCTGCTGCCGAAGCTGGCAGAAGAAACCGCTGAGTTGGAAGTCGAGGCGGCATCGACCGATCCGGCGCGCAAGCCCGCCGTCGAGGCCGAACTCGGCGATCTGCTGTTTACCGTCGTCAATCTGGGCCGGCATTTGAATGTAGACGCGGAGATGGCGCTGCGCGGGTGCAATGCGCGCTTTCGGCAGCGGTTTCGGGAGATGGAACTGGCCTCTTCGCGTCCTCTGGAAGAACTTTCCGCGGACGAATTGGAAGCGCTATGGGCGGCCGCCAAGCGCAAATTGGCTGCGGAAGCGGTGTCCGAGGCTCAACCGGAGGTGCGGAAATGATAGTCATCCGCAACTGCGAGGGCTTTGACGAGTTGGCGGCCTGCGTTCAACTCCAGGTCGAGACCTGGGGCTACGACAGCGGCGACATCATGCCGCGCAAGGGCTTCCTGCTGGCGAAAAAGATCGGCGGCCAGGTGATTGGCGCGTTCGACACCGAGATTCCCGGCGCTTCGCCACGGGGCGGGGCAGAGTCGATGGTGGGCTTCGCCATGTCTTTGCCGGGCATCAAGAGCGGAGACGGCGAGCCCCGCGCGTATCTGCACTCGCACATGCTGGCGGTGCGTGAGAGCTACCGCAATCGCGGATTAGGCGCCAAACTCAAGCTGGAGCAACGCGCCGAGGCGCTTTCCCGCGGAATTCGTCACATGGAGTGGACCTTCGATCCCCTTGAGATCAAAAATGCTTTCCTCAATATCCACAAGCTGGGAGCTGTGGTTTGTAGTTACCGCGTGAATTTTTATGGTGTATCCTCATCTCGACTGCAGGGTGGACTGCCGACAGATCGTTTGGTGGCCGAGTGGGAGCTTGACTCGCCCAGGGTTGAGGCAATTCTGAAGGGACGCCCGGCGGTCGCGCACGCAATCGAGGAACGCATCCTCGTCCCAGCCTCCATTTATCGGTGGAAGGCTTCTGAAGTGGACCGGGATCGGGCTCTCGCAGTTCAGTTGGAGAACCGCGGCAAGTTTCAACAGGCATTTTCCCAGGGGTTGGCCGTCGTCGGCTTCCTGCGGGATTCGGAAGGAAACGGCGTCTTCGAACTGGGCCCTCTGGCTCGGCAGAAGCAGGCCCCCGGGAGCATTTACAGGGATCGCGTACAGGTACGACCGTGAATCGATCAAGGCCGTTATCGTGGGTGGTCGCATCCGGCTCAAGGTTTGTGGCTTCCTATCGTTCCATCGACGGGAAATGCTGTAGCCTCAAGGAACTCAAAAAATTATGAGAATTGACGGAATCATTCTGCGTGAACTGCACCTGCCCCTGGTGCGTCCCTTCGAGACCAGTTTTGGCGTTACCCGCGAACGGAGAATTCTGCTCGCCGAAATCAAATCCGAAGGGCTGACCGGCTGGGGTGAATGCACAGCCGGCGAGCGCCCTTTCTTCTCCGGTGAATCGACCGATAGCGCCTGGCAGGTTATCGTCAACGAACTGGGGCCGATGCTGGCTGCCGAGTCGCCCGAGCACGGGGGAAAATGCCCGCGCATTTTCCGCCAGGTGCGCGGCAACCGCATGGCCAAGGCCACCCTGGAGAATGCCATTTGGGACCTGGAAGCACAGCGCGAGGGCGTATCGCTTTCCCGTCTGCTGGGTGGCGTGCGCGACACGATTCCATGTGGCGTCTCTCTGGGCATCCAGCCCTCGATCTCTGAACTGCTGGACCTGATTGAGAAGGAACTGGCGGCCGGTTATCAGCGCATCAAGCTCAAGTGCAAGCCGGGCTGGGACATCGAGGTCTTCGAGCGGGTGCGCAATCGATGGCCGGGTATCACGCTCAGTTGCGATGCGAATTCGGCATACCGGCTCAGAGACACCGATCATCTGGCCGCCTTCGATGCCTTCGATCTGTTGATGATCGAGCAGCCTCTCTGGCACGACGACTTCTACTACCACTCCATGCTGCAAAAACGCCTCGAAACTCCCATCTGTCTGGACGAATCCATCCATAACCGCCGCGACGCCCTGGCCGCCATCGAAATGGAATCCTGCAAAGTCATCAACGTCAAGCTCGGTCGCGTGGGAGGCTTCTCCGAGGCCATCGCCGTGCACAATGCGGCGCAGGAGCGCGGCATTCCGGTGTGGTGCGGCGGCATGTTGGAGTCCGGCATTGGACGCTCGCACAATATCGCCCTGTCATCGCTTGAAAACTTTACCCTGCCCGGCGATGTGTCGGCTTCCGCTCGTTATTGGGAAGAAGACATTATCGAGCCCGAAGTCACTGTCTCCCCGGCCGGCGAGATCGCGATTCCCGACACGCCGGGGCGCGGATATGAGGTTCGTACCGACCTGGTCGAGCGGCTCACCGTGCGTAAAGAGACGATCCGCGCATTTGCGCTGGTCTAGTTCGAAAGCCGGGACCCGCGTTCTCCGGAACTGTCGCGGCTCCCTCTGCGTATTTAAAGAAGGCGAGCAACTTTGACGGCTGGCTTGCGTCTCAATGCTGAGAGGCGGCTGGCTCGTGAAGGATAGGCCGCCGGAGGTTGATGCGTGACTCCCCAGGAAGAACAGCTATTGCAGTCGCTGGTCCAGCGAGTGAATTCGACACAATTGCAGGAAAAAGACCCCGACGCGGAAAACCTGTTGAACCGCGAATTGGGAAACAATCCGGATGCGCTTTATATTTTGGCGCAGACGGTTCTGGTGCAGGACATTGCGCTGGGGCAGGCGCGGGCTCAGGTAACGCAACTGCAGCAGCAAGTGCAGCAGGCACGGCAACCGGCTCACGCTACCAGCTTTTTGGGCAGCCTGTTGGGGCACCGCGACCCTGAACCGGCGCCTCCGCAGCAGCCGGTTTACGCGCAGCCCGCTCCGCCTCCGCCCTACGGGCAGCCGCAATACCAGTACCAGCAGCCCCAATATGCTCCGATTCCGTCAGGCCAGTCGAGCTTTTTGCGCGGCGCCATGCAGACGGCTGCCGGAGTTGCTGCCGGGGCGCTGGCTTTTGAAGGCGTAGAGTCTGTGCTGCACGGGCTCGGCGGACATGGCGGCGGCTATGGCTGGGGAGAGCCAGGCTTCGGCATGGGCCCTGGCATGATGGGCGGCGGCTTCGAACGTCCCATTGAAGAAACCGTCGTCAACAACTATTACGACGAGCCCGGCGGAGGTCGGGGCGGAGAGCAACATTTTCGCGAATCCGGCGACCGCGGCGGCGCGCAGTTCACAGACGCCAGCTACGATACCTCGGCCGGCGACGACAACATGGGGGACGACCAGGGCAGTTACGACGAAAGCAGCCTCGATGACTCCACCAGCTTTGACGACGGCGGCTCGGATAACGGCAGCGATTTCGGCTGAGACGGGCAAGGCGGCGACCTGTCGAAGTTCCAACAGGAGCGCCGCCTTGTCGCAAGAAGATTTCTTAATGTTGCAAGTTCAATGCCTATTTTGCTAAAAAATAGCGATCATGTCCGAAGGTAGTCTGCGATATGGTAAATAAATTCCATATATGAATGATTTTAAACAGCTTAAATGGCTAGAAGACGATATGAAGTCCCTTATTCCTGCGCGCAAGAGCCCCCCACCGTTACTACTTCCTTGTAAAAAGTTAAAAGAAAGTTTTCCTATTGTCACTTAACGGATTGACTATTTTTCCCAGCTTGTGCTTTCCTCACGATACTGAATCGTTTTGGGACATGTGGAAATCTAGTCAAAAAGAAGATCTCTGCGTTGTCACGATGGGAAAACGTCTTGGGCACAAGCACGGGAGCGGATGCAGCGGTTCGCACACGCGGTATCGTTTGATCCGGAACAGGCCATAAAACTCCTGGCACGCTGAGCGCGCTTTTCTGCCGCACCCTTATCTCGGTAATCGAGACAAGGCGCTGAAGCCGGAGGACTCGTGATCAAACGCACTGTGGACGTTATCCTGGCAGGTTTTCTCTTCGCGCTTACTTTGCCGCTCTTGATTCTCTCGGCAATCCTTATCAAGCTCGATTCTCGTGGACCTGTGCTGTTTCGGCAGACTCGCATGGGGCTCCGGTTCCGGCGTTTTGAACTGCTGAAACTACGCACCATGAGCATTGACAGCCATGGCTCGCCCATCACCATTGGAGCGGATCCGCGAATCACGCGCCCTGGGCAATGGCTGCGCCGGTTTAAATTCGACGAGCTGCCCCAACTGTGGAATATCCTGCGAGGCGATATGAGCCTGGTCGGCCCCCGTCCCGTGATTCCGGAATTGGCGCGGGAGTTCGACGCCGCCTATCGTGAGTTGCTAAAGGTGCGCCCGGGCCTTACCGACCCGGCCTCGCTGAAGTATTGCCGGGAAGCTGAAATATTGGCTTCGGTTCGAAATCCGGTGCGCTATTTCAAAACGGTGATTGCACCGGACAAGATTCGGATCTCTTTGGCCTACATGAAGCGCGCCACGATGTGGAGTGATTTCGATGTAATGCTCAGAACGGCCCGTATCTTATTTTCCCTCCTGTGGAAGCTGATGCTCGGCGTGGCTGCGGCCCGAACCAGCAGCGGGATCGGGGCAATACTTGGTTTTCCCCACGCAGAGGGAAAACCTCAGCAGCAGCCGGTTATGCCCGTGTTTTCCATGCCGGGGGATCTGGGACGCAGGCCCGTGGCCAGTGAAACCGGTCTGGAGTTTGCTTCGTCATCGAATCCGCTTCAAATTGCGCATATCACGCACCAATCCAAGGCAGCGGGCGAAGGAAACAGGCGATTGTCTCTTTGGGAAATGTCTCCTCGCGGGTAGTATCCTGGGTAACCGCCGAGGACTACCGTGGTACGACTCTATTTACCGGATTTGCTGTTTGCCGAAGGACGCGCGCACGCAGGCGCGGGGCTGCTTGTGGGGCATGATGGGCGCGTGATGGGGATAGCGCCCGCGGAAACCGTTTCCGATGCGGAAATCGTTCGTCTCGCCGGAAAGGCCCTGTTGCCGGGGCTGGCGAACACCCATTCGCACACGTTTCAACGGCTGTTTCGCGCCCGCGCCGAAGGCAGGATCAGTGGCGGCGATACATTCTGGACTTGGCGCGAGCAGATGTACCGTGCGGCAGGCTTTGTGTCGCCGGAAGACATCTACGATGTGGCGCGGGTAACGTTCCTGGAGATGCTGGCGGCGGGCATCACGGTCGTCGGCGAGTTCCACTACCTGCATAACGATCCGGTAGGCCAGCCCTATGCCGACCCGAACACGTTGGCGCTTGCGGTCATGCGCGCGGCGGAGTCGGTAGGCATCCGCATCTGCCTGTTGCGCACCGCCTATCTGCGCGCCGGCTATCGGCGGGAGCCGCATCCCGGCCAGCGCCGTTTCTATGAAGACGGGACGAATTATTTGCGCAGCCTTGAAGCGCTGCAGCACGCCGCCGCAGGCAGGCCTGGAGTCACGGTGGGCGCTGCGCCGCACAGCATTCGGGCGGTTCCGCTATCGGTGCTGAAAGAGATCTCTGCCTTTGCCCGCGCAAAGGAACTGCCGCTGCACATGCATATCTCCGAGCAGCCGGCCGAGAATGAGGCCTGTCTCGCGGAGTATGGGCAGACCCCGGTTTCGCTGGCGGCTGAGCATGGGATTCTCGATTCGCGCACGACTCTCGTTCATGCAATCCATTTGACCGATGCCGAGTTTCGGCAGGTTGCGGCACTGGGGAGCACGATCTGCTCGTGCCCCACGACGGAACGCAACCTCGGCGATGGCATCTTTCCGGCAGACAGAACGGCGCGGTTGGGCATTCCAGTCGCATTCGGCACGGACAGCCAGGCGCAAATCGATATATTGGAGGATGCCCGGCAGAACGAATATCACCTGCGGCTGCAGCAGCGGGAGCGGGGCATTCTTGACGGCATCGGCGGCGAAGATATTGCAGCGCGGCTGTTCGATTCCGCTACGGCTGCGGGTTATCGGGCTTTAGGAATTGCCGGCGGCAAACTGGCTGCGGGCGAGCCGGCAGATTTCTTTACCGCCGATCTCGATGACCTGGCCATCTTGGGCGCGGACCTAGACTCACTGGCCGCGCAGGCAGTTTTTGTATTGAGCCGCTCGGCAATTCGCGATGTTGCCGTAGCGGGCAGGTTTGTCATGGAAGATGGCCGGCACCCGCTGGCCGCAGAAATCCGTTCGCGCTATCGCGCAGTTCAAAAAAGATTTCAGGAGGAAGAATGAGCGTATTGGCAGCTCCTATGATTCGCGCCCCTCGCGGCAACCAGTTGCGTTGCAAAGGCTGGCAGCAGGAGGCGGCGTTGCGCTGCCTGATGAATAACCTCGATCCCGAAGTGGCGGAACGCCCCTCGGATCTGGTGGTTTACGGCGGCATCGGCAAGGCGGCGCGCAACTGGGACTGCTATCACGCCATCGTGCGCGAGTTGGAGCAGTTGGGCAACGAAGAGACGCTGCTGGTGCAATCGGGCAAGCCGGTGGGCGTGTTTCCCACGCACGATATGGCACCACGCGTGATCATCGCCAACTCCAACTTGGTGGGCAAGTGGGCGAACTGGGAGCACTTCAACGAACTCGACCGCAAGGGCCTGATGATGTATGGCCAGATGACCGCGGGAAGCTGGATCTACATCGGCACGCAGGGTATTTTGCAAGGCACGTTCCAGACCTTTGCAGCACTGGCCGAGCGCCACTTTGGCGGATCGCTGAAGGGCAAGCTCGTGGTCACCGGCGGCGTCGGCGGCATGGGCGGTGCGCAGCCGCTTTCCGTTACGTTGAACGGCGGTGTGGTGTTGGCGATCGATGTGGACCGCACCCGCATCGACCGGCGCGTCGAGACACGCTATTGCGATCAAGTGACGGAGAATCTTGACGAGGCGCTGGCGCTGTGCGAAACAGCCAAGCGCGAAGGGCGGGCCCTGTCAGTGGGCCTGGTCGGCAACTGCGCCGATGTGCTGCCGGAGTTAGTCCGGCGCGGCGTCGAAGTCGATGTCGTGACGGATCAGACCAGCGCGCACGATCCGTTGAATGGATACGTTCCCCAAGGGCTCACTCTCGCCGAAGCCACCGCGTTGCGGCAAAGCGATCCCGAGGAATATGTGCGCCGCTCCACGGCAACCATGGTGGTGCACGTCGATGCCATGTTGGCCATGCAGCGCGCCGGTGCCGTGGCTTTCGACTACGGCAATAACATTCGCCGTTTCGCGTTTGACGCCGGCTGCGGCGAAGCATTCCTGATTCCGGGGTTTGTGCCGGAATACATTCGGCCGCTCTTCTGCACCGGCACGGGGCCGTTTCGCTGGGTAGCTTTGTCGGGCGATCCCAAAGACATCGATCGCACCGATCGACTGGCTCTGGAGTTATTCCCGGAGAACGAGATTCTTACCCGGTGGCTGCGGCTGGCAAAGGGCCGGTTTGCCTTCCAGGGTTTGCCTGCGCGCATCTGCTGGCTTGGCTACGGAGAGCGTCAGCGCATGGGCGAGGCCATCAACGACCTGGTGCGCAAGGGCGAAATTTCCGCGCCGATCGCGATTGGCCGCGACCACCTGGATACAGGGTCGGTAGCCAGTCCTTACCGCGAGACGGAAAAGATGATCGACGGCTCGGATGCTGTCGCCGATTGGCCGGTATTGAATGCGCTGTTGAACACGGCCTCGGGCGCAACGTGGGTCAGCTTCCATCACGGGGGCGGCGTGGGCATGGGATTCTCGCTCCATGCCGGGCAGGTTACCGTGGCCGATGGAACGGACAATGCGGCGCGGCGTCTTGCCCGCGTACTCAACAACGATCCAGGACTGGGCGTAGCGCGTCATGCGGATGCGGGCTACGAACTCGCGCAGCAGACGGCGCGAGAGCGCGGCGTGCATATTCCAATGGCAGGGAAGTAACCGTGGCCGGCACAGTTGCAGTCATTCACATCGGCCAGCTTGTTACGCTGGCCGGTCCTCAGCGCCCGCGCGTTGGCACAGAGCTGCGCGAGCTTAATGTGATCGAAGACGCGACGCTGCTGGTGAAAGGTGGCCGCGTCGCTGCTGTCGGTCGTGATGCGGAGTTGCGCACGCGGATTCCGAAACAGGCGACGGTGGTCGATGCCGAAGGGCGTTGCGTCACGCCTGGATTTGTGGACGCGCACACCCACCTCGTGTTTGCCGGCAACCGTGCGGCGGAGTTCGAGCAGCGTATCGCAGGCGCGACCTATCAGCAGATTGCCGCAGCGGGCGGCGGAATTTTGCGTACGGTTGCGCTCACGCGTGCAGCCAGTGAAGACCAGTTGCTCGCGATGGCGCGGCGGCATCGCGACTGGATGCTGCGCGGAGGTACAACCACGATCGAAGCCAAGTCCGGCTACGGGTTGGACGATGCGACGGAACTGCGGATGCTGCGTGTGCAGGCGCGTCTCAACAACGAGGGGCCGGCACGCATCGTTTCCACTTTGCTGGCGGCGCATACGGTTCCGCCCGAGTTTACAAATCGGCGCGATGAGTATATTCGCTGGATGGTCGAAGCGTTGATTCCCGAAGTCGCTGCCACCGGATTGGCGGAATATTGCGATGCGTTTTGCGACGACCATGCCTTTACGGTGAATGAAACGAGGGTCGTGTTGACTGCGGCCCGCGCACACGGACTGGGGCTGCGTCTCCACGCGGAGCAGTTCAGGCCCGGCACCGGAGCGGCATTGGCGGCGGAGCTGGGCGCAGCGACTGCCGATCACCTGGAGACGGTGACCGAGGAGACGCTCGGCCTGTTGCGGGCGGCAAACGTGCAGCCAGTGCTGCTGCCGGGGTCGGTGTTCGCGCTGGGGCGGACGAACTATCCGCCGGCGCGCAAGATGGTTGAAGCAGGGCTCGCGATTGTGCTGGCTACGGACTTCAACCCGGGATCGTCGCCGGTGGCGTCGATGCCTTTCATGCTTTCTCTGGCGTGTCTTGAAATGGGATTGTCGCCGGCTGAGGCGCTTACCGCCTCCACCCTCAATGCGGCGTGGAGCCTGGGCCTCGGCGACACGATTGGCTCTCTCGAAATAGGCAAACAGGCCGATTTCCTTTTACATGAGTTCACCGACTACCGAGAGATTGCGTACTTTGTCGCAGCCCCGGCCAGGCCGCGTGTCTTTGTTGCAGGTAAGGAAGTGACGCAATGAAAGCTGCGGAGATTCTGCGCGAATTGGTTGCCATTGCCACGCCATCGGCGTTGTCGAATCTGCCGCTGCTGTCGTGGGTCACCGGCTTTGTCGAAGCACGAGGCTGGCGGGTCGAGTTGTTCCCCTATACGGATGAGAACGGTGTAGCCAAAGCCAATCTGATTGCGCGGCCCGCCGGTGCGTCAGGGACCGCCGGCGTGATTGATCTGGCCTTCGTATGCCATACGGATACGGTGCCGTTTGCGGAGGCATGGACGGACGCTCTCAAGTTGACTGCCTCGGACGAGAAGCCATTGCTGCACGGCTGTGGAGCCTGTGATGTGAAGGGTGCGCTGGCTTGCTTTTTGGCGGCGCTGGAGGGCTTCGAGCCGCAGCATGTCTGGCCGAACGCAGCCCTGATTCTGACTGCGGACGAAGAGATTGGCTGCAAAGGGATGGAGCGTCTGCTGGCCGGGACAACTCTGCGCATCCGCACGGCGATTGTGAGTGAGCCTACCTCGCTGCGGCCGGGAATTGCGGGCAAGGGATATGGTCTGGCGCGAGTCAGGATCAACGGCCTTGAAGCGCACTCCGCTTATCCGCAGGAAGGGCTTTCGGCGATTGTGTTGGCGGCCAAATTCATTGCGCGCATCGAGAGCGAGCTGTCGCAGTTTGCTGCCGCTACGGATGAGTTGTTCGATCCGCCGCAGACCACGTTGAACGTTGGCGTCATCCAGGGCGGTTCGGCGAAAAATATCGTGGCCCGGGAGTGCTCGTTTCTGGTGGAGTGGCGGCCGATCCCCGGTGACGCTCCGCGGGCGGCACTGGCTGGGTTGGAGTGGCTGGCGGACCGGATACGCGTCGAGCATCCGCGGGCGCGTATTCATGTGGAACCGCTGCGCGCAGAGGCGGGCTTCGCCCCTGCGACGGCAGGTCCGCTGCGTCAACGGCTTGCCGTGACTGCGCCCATCGCGCGCGAGCCCATCGGCATCAGTTTTGGATCGGAAGCCAGCCGCCTGGCTCACGTTGCCGAAGAGGTCATCGTAATCGGCCCCGGCGATATGCACACCGCGCATTCGAATCGAGAATGTGTGCCCGCGGCGGAACTCGACGAGTGGACAGAAACTCTGCATAAGCTACTCGCTTGCGCTTAGAGCATCTTCGATTCACGTCTCACCGCTTCGACAGCGTGCAAAGGATCACCCTCTCTAGAAACCGGCCCCGTACCTTCAGCTTTCCAAAAAAATCTCGCTGAATAAATACGACAGTTTGATAGGACAAAGCCGCTCGTCCGCTCCTTCTCCGACACGAAGCAAACCGGATGTAGTATGGAGGACAAACGCAGGGAGGCGTGCGCGCGTGAAACTTTACCGTACGGGTTCGGGTTGTTTCGTCGAGCACGAGGGCCACTGTTACCGCGTCGATGCGTTGGCGTGGGATGGGCTACTGGCACATGAAGATCTAGCCGGCTATTTGCGGGCCGTCATCGCGGGTGAAGCGCCGTCGCTGGCGTTTCACTCGGCAGAAATTCTCGCTCCGATTGGGCAGCAGGAAGTATGGGGCGCGGGCGTGACGTATTTTCGCGGCCGCCGCGCGCGAATGGAAGAATCGAAAGACTCTGGAGGAGGCGACTTTTATGATCGTGCCTACTCGGCGGAGCGCCCTGCGCTCTTTTTCAAATCGACAGCCAGCCGCACCGTGGGCCCACGCGGCAAGGTGCGGCTGCGCAGCGATGCACGCTGGTCGGTGCCGGAACCGGAATTGACGTTGGTGGTGAGTCCGGCGGGAGAGATCATCGGCTACACCGTCGGCAACGGCATAAGTTCGCGCGACATCGAAGGCGAGAATCCGCTTTATCTGCAGCAGGCCAAAGTCTACAACGGCAGTTGCGCCTTAGGGCCCGGCATTCTTGTGACCTCTGACCCGCTGCCGAAATCGACCGAGATTTCATTGGAGATTTTGCGCGGTGGTCAAATCGAGTTTTCAGGCTCGGTGGCGTTGACGGAGTTGAAGCGCGATCTGAAAACCCTGGTTGACTATCTGCTGCGGGACAATTCGTTTCCCTGCGGATGCTTCCTGATGACCGGCACCGGCATTGTGCCGCCGAGCCCGTTTACGCTCGCGAGCGGCGACAAGATCCGCATCACGATTGAGCCGATCGGAACATTGGAAAACGAAGTGGCTTGAGCGCGGCGCGGCCTGCTCTGGATTTTGCGAAGGCCAACGGGCGCAATCGAATTGCCCAGAAAAGGATGCTCTGCTTCGCCGCAGTGATCTTGAAGAACTGAGATAAGTGATCGGGAGGATACATCGTGCCGGATAAGAAAGGAAGCTTCGCCCTGTCTCATCCGGCATGTAATTCGGAGTGAATTTTAGCAGCGAACGATCTTTGCGGAGTCGATGCCCTTGGTGGCATTCCTCGTATCGACGACTAACTGGGACTGCTCCACAATGGCCTTGTAGTCGTACGTGGTGTGGTCGGTAACAATCACCACGGCATCGTACTGAGCCAGGTTGTCGAGCGGCGTGTTGGTCATGTTCAGATCGTATTGGCGGCCACGGCCCACGGTGGGGAAGTAAGGGTCGTTGTAGGCAACGATGGCGCCTTTATCTCGCAACAACTCGATGATGGTGAGCGAGGGCGACTCGCGCAGGTCGTCGATATCGCGCTTGTAGGCCACGCCGAGCACCAGCACCTTCGATCCGTTGATGGATTTGCGCTGCTGATTGAGGCCTGCGGCGATCTGGTCGAGAACGAAGTAAGGCATGTTGGTGTTGACTTCGCCCGCAAGCTCGATGAAGCGGGTGCGGAAGTCGAACTCCTTGGCCTTCCAGGATAGGTAGAAGGGATCGATAGGGATGCAGTGGCCGCCAAGCCCGGGACCGGGATAGAAAGCCTGGAAACCGAAAGGCTTGGTCTTCGCTGCGTCGATTACTTCGTGGATATCGATGCCCATGCGCATGCAGAGCTGTTTGAGTTCGTTGACCAGGGCAATGTTGACGCAGCGATAAATGTTTTCTAGCAGCTTGGTCATTTCGGCGACCGAAGGGCTGCTGACGGGCACGACACGGCGGAAAATGGACCCGTACATCGCGGCAGCCAACTCGACAGCGACGGGGCCGCACCCTCCTACGACCTTGGGAATGTCATGGCGGGCGACGGTGTCGTTGCCGGGATCTTCGCGCTCGGGAGAGAAGGCGACGTGGACCCCAGCGTCATCGAGGGTGCGCGCCACCTTGAGGCCATGGCCGTTGCCAACTTCCAGCAGGGGCACCATCACCTCTTCGGTAGTGCCGGGATAGGTGGTGCTTTCAAGCACGATCAACTGGTCCTGGTGAATGTGGGGCGCAATGGATTTGACGGTGCCAGTGACGTAGCTGAGATCGGGCTCATGGTGCTCGTTGAGCGGAGTGGGCACGCAGATGATGACCGCATCCATGGCGGCAATCTCCGAATAGTCCGATGTTGCGCGGAAGCCGGCCTTTTGGGCATCCCGGATGGCCTCGGGCAGAATGCGGACGATATAGGAGCCGCCGGCATTGAGGGCGTTCACCTTGTCTGAGGCGATGTCGAACCCGGTCACGCGGAACCGCTCGCCACTGAAAAGCAGCGCCAGCGGCAGCCCTACGTATCCCATTCCGACGATGCCGATGCGGGCCTCGCGGGTTTCCATTTTGTGCTTGAGCTCGGCCAGCCGGCTCGCAACTTCAATTGTCATGCATCCGATTGTAAAACCTGTCCCTGTGACAGTGGGCAATGCCCCCGGAAGCACGCGATAGTATCCTAACCGGTGCGGATCTTGCGCCGGTGGATACGGTGCGAGACCCGCGCAATCTTTTTTGGAGAAAAAATTTGGCAAATTATCTGGTTACCGGAGCCGCCGGGTTTATCGGGCGTTCAATCGCATCCGCTTTGTTGGCAAAGGGAGAAACAGTTCGCGGCATCGATAGCTTTATCACGGGAAAACGCGCCAATCTGATCGGCCTCGAAGGGATGGAGTTTATCGAGGGCGACTTGGCCGATCCGGCTGCCTGTGCCCGTGCCTGTGCCGGAATCGAAATTATTTTCCATGAGGCGGCGCTGGCCTCGGTGCCGCGCTCGGTAGCCGACCCTGTGGCCACCAACGTGAATTGTGTGGACGCCACCCTGAACCTGCTGGTAGCCGCCCGCGCCGCCGGGGTGCGCCGGGTGATCTATGCCGGCTCTTCGTCCGCCTACGGAGATACGCCGACCCTGCCCAAGCATGAGGGCATGATCCCGAACCCGATTTCTCCTTATGCGGTGGCCAAACTGGCCGGGGAACACTACCTGCGCGCCTTTACCCGGGTCTATGGGCTGGAGACGGTGGTTCTGCGTTATTTCAACGTGTTCGGCCCCTACCAGGACCCCACCTCGCACTACTCCGGCGTGTTGGCCGTATTTTGCCGGCGGATGCTGGCCGGAGAGCAGCCGACAATTTTCGGCGACGGCGAGCAGAGTCGCGACTTTACCTACATCGACAACGTGGTCCACGCCAATTTGCTGGCCGCGGCTGCGCCTGCGGAAAAGGTTTCCGGGCAAATGATAAATACCGCGACGGGCTCGCGGATCACGCTCAATGAAACCTTCCGGGTTCTGCGAGAGCTGACCGGCTACGAAGGCGAACCAGCCTACGCAACGGGACGGGCAGGTGACATTCGGGACTCTCTGGCGGATATCCGCCTCGCGGGAGAACTGCTAGGCTACCGGCCGGTTGTCGATTTTCGCGAGGGATTGGGGCGGACCGTGGCGTGGTACAAGCAAGGCGAACAAGGGTGAGGATGGACGATCGAGTGATTTGGGCCGTTTGGGTTTGTTCATGCCCCTTTCGGCCCGAGGAAATTCGCCGAGGCAGATTTCCGGACCTAAACGGCATTTCCACAGATTTATTTCCTGAATAAAGATTCCATTAAGATAAATAGTTCAAAAGTTGTATAGACAAGGTTTCGTGGAAATAAAGAAAATCCAATTACAGCATCCTGAAGAAAAATGCGCCTGCCGAAGTGTGTGAATTTGACGCATCTTGGGCAAAAGCGCCCCTCTGCGGGTTGTTGCGATGCGAGCGTCGGATTTTTAGGGAATCCGATCCAATACAGATTGACGCGAATATTCCCGTCTTGGCGGTTGCAGCATTAATCTGCCTAAACGAGAAAAATCGACGTCGGCAAAGCTCGCACGTAGGTTGCGGAACGACAGTGTTTCACTGAATTCTTTGCGTGTTTATCTTCTTTCCAGTCTCTGTGTATTGCCAAGGACGTTTTTTTCGACGGAAGAGATCGGGACACAACGAGATGAGACAGATCAAGCATGTTGCAGCATTGCAGTACATCCGGAGACTGCGGGGGGGATCGCAACCGATTCTAATTTCGGCGAGCGACGGCAATTTTTACGTCATTAAATTTCTTGATAACTTTCAGGGCCCCAACATACCGTTCAACGATGCCTTAGGAACCGAATTGTTTGCTTTGGCTGGACTGCCGGTTCCAGAATGGAACTTCGTCTACCTTTCAAACGGCTTCCTGGACCGGAATTACGAATCCTGGGTACAGAGAGAAGAGGGGCCACGCAGACCGAGAGCGGGCTGGTGTTTCGGCTCCCGATTTTTAAGTGTAGGAAACTGCCCCTTATTTGAGATACTGCCGGGAAGCCGGTTTTCTCGCATCCGCAACCGCAGGGATTTTTGGACAGCTTGGGTTCTGGACGCGCTCTGTGAGCACGCCGACAATCGCCAAGCCATCTTTGTTGAGCGGAAGACCCGCTGGCTTGAGGCCTATTTCCTGGATCACGGTCATCTCTTCGGAGGTGCGGATGGCACTGCTTCTCCTAACTTGCTGGCCTCCAGATTCCTCGACCCTCGCATCTATTCTGAAATCGGCGCAGAGGATATCGAAGATATTCAGAGGACGATTCAAGCTATTGCGTCCAAAAGACTTGACGACGTCGTAAGCAGCTTGCCGGATGAATGGAAAACTCCCACGGCGCTCTTGCGTTTTCAACGCTGCATGCAGCGAATTTCAAACCCTGTACTCGTGAAGAATATGATTCACTCCATGCCTGGTTTGGTAGAACACGCGAAGACGAATCATGGCGGATGCTTTGAACACACCCCTCTCGGACTTAAGCGCGACTATCTGTACGCTTAAATATTGTGGTGCGGGCTCGATAGTGGACTCGGCCGGAATCGCGGTTTTGCTGGCCGTACAAGATCATGGAACGGTGAAGATATATGCCCTGCGGGACATGAGGCAGCAAATTGCCGAGACCCACTGGGCATATATCGATGAATTGTTAAAGGATCTCGTCGCTCAGGCCTCTTTGGCTCCGGAGGCAGTCTTCAGGCAGCTATGCAACTTGTCCGCGGGGCCGATTATCACGGACTCAGTCCGGCAGGTCGAGTTAGATAAACTCATCTTTCATGATGTTTACCCTGGCTTTAATTTATGCACAAGTTAACAGCTAGCTAGAAACCACGGAACCGCCAAGACAATCTGGCTATCTGCATAGAAGGTGAAGCCGAGGCTTGTTTCCGTCTAAGTTAGGCAGAACTTATCATTCTTTTCGCATCTGTGATATAACTCACTAACATTTAGAGATGGATCAGTCACACTGCATGGGATTTCTCCGCGCCGGTTTTTTGTGACCTGCTGGGTTGGACCCGGCCGCAGAGCCTATGGGATGAGGTTCCAGACCCTTGCCGGATCCTTCTGCTGTTCCGCATGATTCATATCGCGCGCTCGATCCGCAGCCGCAGGCAGCAGGCCGGTCCAGTCCATCGTCCTCACTACGGACGATGGGGGAGACTGCGATTCGCCATCGCCGCCTGGTGATCTCCGTCGTGGTCGGCCTGTTCTCGCTGTGTATTCTGTATTGCCTTTTCGCACCCAACGAATACGAAGCAAGCGGCAGGGTCGCCCTGGGCACGGCTCCGAACCCGGCGCTAAGCATGGGCCCCCCCGAGGCGACGGCAGCGGCCACGGTCCTCTCCGCCCCTCTGCAACTGGAGACGCTGGCCACCACCTTCCGCAGTGACCGGCTGGCCTGGAGGGTGATTGCCGAGCTTCGCCTCTACGACACCCCTGGCTTCCAAGGCAGTTTTCGGCGGCATTTTCCCGATTTCCACATCGACGCACCCACGCCAACGGCGCAAGCCTACCTGCTGGAGAGATATCAAAAGCGCCTTCATGTTCAGAGTTTGCCTCATACGCTGCTGATCGATATTCGTTTCCGTTCGAGGAATGCGGCGTTGTCAGCCGCAGTGGTCAATGCGCTGATTCGCGCCTACGGGCAGCAGGAGAGTGAAACCCGTCAGCAAGCCACAGCGGAGGCTTCGGGCTGGGTACAGGGACAGCTCAAAGAGCTGAAGAACCGTGGGGATCTGGATGAACTGCGGCTGAGTACATTCCAGCAGCAGCATGGGATTGTGAGCACGCCGGAGATGCTGGCCAACGGCGAGCAAGGCGAGAGCCAGCATGCATCCGTATTGCTGGAGATCGACGAACTGGGCCGGCAGCAGGTAGCTGCGACGACAGACCGAATCCTGCGCGAAGCCGAATACCGCGCAGCCTCCCGGGGTGATCCGGAATTGGTCTTGGCTTCGGACCCTCATATGCAGGCCGATGCCGGTACCTTTGCGACCGCATTGCTGCAGCAGCTTCATGCACGCCATAGCGACCTCGATCAGGAACTGGCCCAGCTCAGCACGGAGCACGGACCTGAATTTCCCAGGGTCGTCGAAATTCGGCAGCAGTTGCAGGACCTGGACCGGCAGATCAAAACGGAAGACGGCAGGCTGCTGGAGCGGTTTCATCGCGCTTTGCAAACGGCTGTCGATCGCGAGCAGATGGTGCGAAAGAGCTTGGACGAACGCACTGCGGAAGCCATGCCCCTGAACAAAGCCTCCATGCAGTACGCGGTGATGCGCAGAGAAGCCGATGCAAGCCACCAGCTCTACCTGCGGGTGCTGGGGAGGGTCGAAGAGGCGGGGCTGCTGGATGGTATCCACGTATCGACGATTTCGGTGGTGGACTATGCTCGCCAGCCCATTAAGCCGGTCGCACCCAATCCGCCCCTCTATCTCGCCATTACTTTTTTTGCCAGCCTGTGGCTGGCTCTGGGGGGCGCTGTGTTGATGGATTACGTTCATCCGGGCTCGACATCGTTTCCCGCATCGGCGGCGCTGCTGGCATTGCTTCTGGCCTGCGCTGGGGCGTATTGCCAGGCGCCTACGCCGAGCACCTCGGGATTGCCCAGCGGCGTGGCTCACTTTCCTTCCACGCCCGCGCCCAGGACTGTGCCGAATCCCAAGGAAGCTCCCGCGGTATGGAACGAGGCTGGCCCGGCACCCGAGACAGGGCTGCCCACGGCAGCGGCGGTTCGCTCGCAGATGGCGGCTCCCATCGGCCCTGGAGACCTTCTCGACATCAGCGAGTTTCACACCCCGGAGTTCCACTCGATAGCGCGTGTCTCCGCCAGCGGCACGGTCACGCTCCCTCTGGTGAAAGAGATCCAGATCGGCGGAATGACGGAGCAAACTGCGGCCCAGGCGATCGAGGCTGCCCTGCTGACCCAGGGCATGTTGCTGCATCCACAGGTCTCTGTGCAGGTGATGGTGTATGCGGGGCAGGATGTCAGCGTGTTGGGGGAGGTCACGCGGCCCGGGGTCTATCCCTTCACCCTGCACCACCGGCTGCTCGATCTGATTTCCGCGGCATCCGGTCTGTCGCCGTCGGCGGGGCGCTTGGTGAATATCTTTCGCCGTGGCGATCCGGAGACGCCGCACCCGGTAGTGCTCGATCCGAGCGGCACCGCCACCGGCGCAGACCACAATCCGGAGCTGACTCCCGGCGACACTGTCCAGGTAAGCCGGGCCGGTCTGGTGTACGTTATCGGCGATGTGATCCGGCCAGGCGGATTTCCCGTAGATCCCGCGCAGGGGCTTACGGTAGTACAAGCGCTTTCGCTCGCCTGGGGACCGACAGCAAACGCGGCCACCGGCAAAGCCCTGCTGATTCGCGAGCAGAAGGGAGGGCGCACCCTGACGACCCTTAACGTGAAGCGGATGCTGCACGGCCAGGATCCCGACCAGCCGATTCACGACCGCGACATTCTGTACCTGCCCGACTCCGCAGCAAAAAACCTGTGGAACAAAACGATGGAGTCGGCGATCCAATCGGCGCTCGGGGTGTCGATCTACGCGGGACTGGTCTATTCGCAAAGGTTCTAGTCGCAGAGGTTCTAAGGATGAGGAAGATTGCCTGGTGGCTGCTGGTATTTCTGGCGTTCACGATTCCGTGGGAATACTCCCTGGAACTAGGCGGTTCCCTGGGCAATATTGCCCGCGTCGTAGGACTGATTCTGATTCCGGTAGCGCTTCTCGCGGTGTGGCAGCGCGGTCGTTGGCGCACTCCCGGCCCGCTGCATTGGCTGATGGTGACTCTCTATCTGTGGTTATGCTGCACCTATTTCTGGACGATCGATCCGGTAGAGACTCTGGGAACATTACGCGCCTACTTCCAGGTGATGATGATCGTCTGGGCAGTGTGGGAGTTCGCGGAAACTCCTCGCGACTTACGTACATTGTTGCGGGCCTATGTGGCCGGTTCGTGGGTGCTGGCCATTTTGACGGTTGCCAATCTTGTCTCGACGAGAGGGGCCGGCGTCAGCCAGATCCGGTTTGCGGCCGAAGGGCAGGACCCGAACGATGTCGCCCGTTTTCTCGATCTTGGATTTCCCATGGCGGCGCTGCTGTTGTCGGCGGAGCCGCGCTGGCCGGGCCGCCTGCTCGCCTGGGGCTACCTGCCGCTGGGGCTGATCGCGGTACTGCTGACGGCCTCGCGTGGAGGCTTCGTGGCCGCAGTAGTCGCTCTGGTGGGCTGCGGCGTCCTGCTGATGCGGCGGGCAAAGCATGGCGTGCTGCTTGCTGCCCTGGGCCTGCCCGTCCTTGCGGCGTCTGCCTGGTTCGCCATTCCCGTCGCAACCATAGAACGGCTGGGCACGCTCTATGAACAACTGCGAGGGGGCAACCTGAATCAGCGGGCCAATATCTGGATCGCCGGCTGGCACGCCTTTGTGCAAGCGCCTTGGCTGGGCACAGGCGCAGGCACCTTTGTGGAAGCCGCTGGACTGGCGCCTGCCGATACCGCCCACAATACCGCGCTATCGATCCTGGTCGGCGGAGGAATCGTCGCATTGCTCCTCGCCACGGCGGTCTTTGCGTTTGTCGCGTCCGCAATTCTCAGAACCAGAGGAGCTTTGCAGATGGCGATGACCACGGCGCTGCTGATTTGGGGGATCAGTTCCCTGGTCGCCACTGTGGAGGAGAATCGGACAACCTGGCTGCTGCTGGCGCTCATCGCCCTGGCAGGGAGGCTGGCCGAGGAAGCGCCGGAAGAACTTGCCGCGTGCTTCCAAAGTGACACGGAGGACGAGCCTGTGCCGCACGCGAGGCACTCTCTTCGGACGGCCGGGTGAGCGCGCCGATAGCCGCCATTCTGCAAGCTGCCCGGCGGCTGAGAGGGACCAGCACCAACCGTCATATCCTCATTGCCGCCGCTTCAGTTACGGCGGCGGGTGTTCTGGTCAAAATTGCCGCCACGTTCAAGGAGTTTGCGGTAGCCGGCGTCTACGGACGCACCGATGCAATGGACGCCTTTTTGGCGGCGGCGCTCATTCCCGGGCTCCTGATCAACCTGATCTCGGAATCGATGAATCAGGCGCTTGTCCCCACGCTGGTGCGGGTAAGGGAACAGCAAGGCCATGAAGCTGCGCAGCGGCTGCTCTCAAGCTCGATGGCGTGGATGTGTCTGCTGCTGGTGGCCGGGTCGGCGGCGATGGCTCTCAGTGCGCGCAGCTTCTTTCCTCTCATCGGTTCGCACTTTTCCGCACCCAAGCTGGATCTTTCGGTGCATGTGTTTTACGCCTTGCTGCCGTTGGTGCTGATAACCGGAATCGCGACCAACTGCACGGCCGTGCTGAATACATTCGACCGCTTCGCCGTGCCTGCTTTGGCGCCCATTGCGAATCCGCTGATGGTCATGGCCGGCGCCTTGCTGCTGGGCCGCCGGTTCGGCATCTGGGCTCTGGTTTATGCCACCCTGGCGGGAGCCCTGGTGCACGCCGTTCTGGTGTCGTGGATGATGGATGCGCACGGATACCGCTTGCGGTTGCACTGGCATAAGATGGACGCTGCCAGCCGGGAGGTCGCGCATCAGTATGGGCCGGTCTTGCTGAGCAGTGTAGTAGCCTCGGGCGGGCTTTTGGTCGATCAGTCGATGGCCGCTGCGCTGCCTGCCGGAAGCGTCTCGGCGCTGGTCTATGCCGGACGCTTTGTTACCGTCGCGCTCACGCTGCTGGGCGGCGCGGTTTCGACGGCGGTGGTGCCCTATTTCTCCCGCATGATTGCGCGGGAAGACTGGACAGGCTGCCGGCGGACTCTGCGCACCTGGGTCCGGCTCACGGCAATCGTTTCCGCGCCGATTGCTTTGGCGCTGATCGGGGGCGCGCATTGGCTGATCCGGGTCACTTTTCAGCATGGGGCCTTTGGCGCATCCGACACGGCAGTGGTCACTCCGGTGTTAGCCATGTATGCCATTCAGATTCCGTTCTTCGTTTCCAGCCGCGTCTATTACCGCTTTCTGGTGGCCATGCGCCGCACCGATCTGATCTTTTATTGCGGCACTCTCAATCTGGTGCTCGATATCTTCCTCAACCTGCTGCTGATGCGATGGTTCGGCGTAGCCGGAATCGCTCTGGCCACCTCGCTGTGGACGGTGAGCACGTTTTGTTTTCTTTGCTACTGGGCCGAAAAACTCCTCCCGAAAGCGGCAGCGGAGACACAGGGATGAACCGGCCCGCACAATATCTTTTGCGCTTCGACGATCTCTGCCCAACGTTCGCGGCCGACCGCTGGCGACGTTTTGTCCCTCTGATCGCAGAGTTCGGCATCAAACCCATTCTGGCTGTCGTTCCCGACAATCGGGATCGCGAGCTTGAGTTTTCACCGCCGTCGCCGGACTTCTGGGCGGAAATGCGCGCCCTTGAGGCGGCAGGGGCCATGATCGCTTTGCACGGCTATCGGCACCTGAATAACAGCGAAGCCCGCGGATGGCTGCCGCTGCATCGAAAAACGGAGTTTGCCGGCGTTCCCCAAGAGAAACAGCGCGAGTGGATTTCGTCTGGTCTGAAGATTCTTCGCGGCCACGGGCTCGATCCTCGGATATGGGTCGCGCCTCGCCACGGCTTCGATCGCAATACCTTGCTGGCGCTTCGTCAGGAGGGAATCGGCGTGCTCTCGGATGGATTGGCGCGTGTTCCTTTCACCCGCGGAGGAGTCGTCTGGATTCCCCAGCAGCTTTGGGAGCCGGTAGCGAAGTCGCAGGGTCTATGGACCATCTGCATCCATAGCAATTCCGCCCGCAACAGCCAGGTTGAGCAACTGCGCGTCTTCCTCGGTCAACATGCGGCGAAGTTCACTTCCGTGGAGCGGGTTCTGAGGGAGTTTAAACCGCAAAGGCTGGGGATCATGGAAGACTTGAGAGCGAAGATGGTGTTGTGGCGCTTCCTCGCTTCCCGAGCCCGAAAACGATTGCGGCACCGCATTTGATTGGATCTTTCAGACCGCCCGTCCCCAGCGGCGCGGCTTGGGATTCTCCGTGAGCAATGCCTCGTAGAGGCTCTCCCATCTGTCCAGGGCCGAAGAGAGGCTGAACCCGTCGATGACGTGCTGCCGCGCCTGTCTGCCCATGGCACGGAGTTGCTCGGGCGGCATCGACATAATCTGGCTCATTGCCTCCTGCAGGGCTTGCTCACTGCCTGCAGCGGCCAGCAAGCCGGTCTGCCTGTGAACGACAGCCTCACGGGTGCCGGGAACATCTGTGGCAACAGCAGGGAGCGCACAGGCGGCAGCCTCCAGCAGAGCCATCGGCAGCCCTTCCCAATGGGAACAAAGGACGAAACCATCGGCGGCTTGCATCCAGGGCCGTACATCGGCCTCAAAGCCCAGGAAGCGGACTCGTGCCGTCAGTCCCAAGGTCGCGGAGATCTGCCGCAGCTTGTTTTCAAGTATCCCTCCCCCGGCAATCGCCAGCCGTGCCCGCTCGGGAACCTTGGCCATGGCGCGCAGCAACGTCGGATAGTCCTTTACCGGTTCAAGACGACCGGCTGCGAACCAGAGAAACTCGCCTTCTTGCACACCCGATTTCTGCCTCAACGCTCTACGCACCTCGGCATCCGGGCGATAATATCTCACATCCACTCCGTTGGGCAGCACGGCAAGCTGGCCCGCGAGGACCATGCCGGCGAAAAGGTGTGCCTCCGCGACCGATCGGCTGACGGCAGTGACTTTGTCGGGGAACCGGGAGCTCAGGCGATAGCCCAACGAACGGCCAAAGCTGCCGGTCGAAGAACTATGCAACGTATCGACCACCACCCGCACCGGCGCCCCAAGCCGCGACCAGCGCGCCAGCCACGCCGCATGGGGCAGGTGGGCATGAACCACGTCGGGATGTTCCTGCTCCAGCCAGCGTTTGAAGTGAAACCATCCACGCGGATCGGCCAATCCCTTACGCATCCTAAGGCTTAGAAAGCCCACTCCTGCCTCAGTGAGTTCGGCTGCCGCATCGCTGCCTGTGCCCGAGAGTGCCACGACGGTCACTCGCCAGCCGCGCCGGCATAGTCCTTTGGCCAACAGGATGAGTTGCCGCTCGGCGCCTCCGATGCGGTCCAGGGTCGGAATCAGGAACGCGACATGGTTCACTTTTGTGCTCCAGTCAGAATTGCATCGATGTGCTGCTCATAGGCGTGAATGGCCCAGTCGAGGTGAAACTCCTCAATCCAGCGGTGAGGAAAGCGTTCCCCGGGCCGCAGGCTGTCGAGCGCTGCCAGCAGCGAGACCGCCAGCGCCTCGGCTGAGACCTCGGGCGCAAGCCAGGCGCCCGGCTGATCCCGCAGCAGGTCGGCAACCCCTTCCGAGGCTGGTAACGCGACCAACGGCAGTCCGGCAGTCGCAGCTTCGAGCAGGGCGTTGGGAAGGCCCTCATGCCGGGAGGACAGGACAAACAGGGTTGCGCCAGGGAAATAGGAGGCCGTGCGAACGATACGTCCCGTGAAGCGGACGGAAGCATTCACTTCCAGTAAGCGGCTTTGGGCACATAAGGCCGCTTCTTCCGGACCAGCTCCCGCAATGAGGAGACAGGCGGAAGGGAAGCGCCGCCGCACAACTGCGAAAGCCTGGAGCAGCAGATCGAAGCCTTTCTCGGCGGACAGCCTGCCGACAGCGAGCAAATGCGGACCGGGACCATCCCATTGAGCCCATAAACCGAAGTGCCCGTGGGTTGCGCGGCGAATTTCCTCCACGTCAATCGGATTGGGCAACACGGTTAATAATTTCGCAGGTAACGCGGCCACTGCCGCCAAATCCTTCGCCATGGACCGCGTTTGGCAAATCACGCTATCCGCATGGCGATAAAGCCGGCGATAAAACATGCGCGTGTAGAACGGCATTCCTTCCGACGCCAACTGGGCCGAAACCGTTCCATTTTGCCGAACCAGAATGCGTGTTTTCTGCGGAAAGAAAGGTCGAAGCAGAAGCACCAGAAAATTGAGATGGGCCATTCCGGACAAAATGATGTCTGGGCGAAGCTTCCACACCAGCCCGAGAATCCTGCGTGTTGCCGCACGAACTCGCGGTGCACCAAGAGGATAAACACGAACCCACGCCGGAAGCGGTTCAACACAAGCATCTGCCCCTGTAACTTGTCCTTCGGTGACGAGCCCCAGGCATAACTCATACTTTTCCGGAGAAAGATTGGAGGCTAGCAGCGCGATAACTCTCTCGGCGCCGCCATTGCCTAGATGCGGAATGAGTAAGAGAACCAGGGGACGCTGAGTCATGGCTTTGAAGTGGAAATTGGAAAAGCGGCTAATAACTAAAGAGTTATGATGCTCGGGGCGCGGTTAAGGTGTGCAATAATGATACATTATTTTGAATTCACTAAGAATGTATGCAAGAACTTCAGAGTAAACCTCGATGCCTATAGTTTGGGCTTAAGGTTAGGCTGCAAGATCTGAAGTCATGATGTTTGTTTTGCCCTCAGGCGTTGTCGGCAGATTCTCGACAATTGATGAATCAGTCAGGAATCTTGCGAGGGCCAGACGATCTATGTTTGTAGGCAAACCATCGCACATTCTTTTCGAGCCCCCCCCCTCCCCCCCCCACATCGTGGTAGGCATCACCGATGCCCAGACCTGCTTGGTGCTTTCGGGGCGACTACGGGCTCTGCGCGAGGCTGGTTTTCGGGTCACGCTGGTGTCGAACCCCGGAGATTTGCTCGAACTCACAAGCAAGTCAGAGGGAGTTGAATCGATCTCCTGTCCGATGAAGCGCGGCATCGCGCCGTTTGCCGACTTTATATCCCTGATTCGGTTGGGGTATCTGTTATGGCGGCTGCATCCGGATTTGACCGAATTCAGCACTCCTAAAGCTGGATTGCTGGGTAATCTTGTATCCAAAATTGCCCGCGTTCCCATGCGGGTTTATATGCTGCGCGGCCTCAAGCTAGAAACCTGCACCGGGATAAAGCGGAGAATTCTATGGGCCGCAGAGCGTCTGAGCTGTGCTTGCGCTCATGTCGTGCTGTGCAATAGCGCCAGTCTGAAAAATGAAGCACGCTCCATGGGAATTGCGCCTGCGGACAAGCTATGCATGTTGGGGTCGGGCAGCAGCAATGGCGTCGATGTGGAGCGATTTTCACCGGGACCAGGCTCAAAAGAGCTGCGAAGCCACCATCGGCTGCCTGAGGACGCACTGGTATTGGGCTTTGTGGGACGGCTGACGCGCGATAAAGGGATTCCGGAGCTGATCGAGGCTTTCGATGTGATTCTGGCGGCCCAGCCTAAAACCTATTTGTTGCTGGTAGGCTGGTTCGACGCCTCGGAAGATGCTCTGGATGATGCAATGCGGATACGCATCCTCACCCATCCTCACATTCGTCTCACCGGCTATGTAGCCGACCCGGCACCTTATTACCGGATTATGGATCTCATGGTTCTGCCGAGTTGGCGGGAGGGTTTTCCTAATGTTTTGTTGGAAGCCGGGGCTACGGGAATCCCGGTGATCGCGACCCTCTGCACGGGTTCTCGCGATGCAATGGTGCCCGAGGTCACAGGCCTGCTCATCCCGCCTGGGTATCCGGAGGCTATTTGTGAGGCTGTACTATGCTTGTTGCGCAACCCGGAGCGCCGGCAAAGCATGGGCAGAGCCGCTCGCGCATGGGTATTGGAGCATTATGTAGACCGGGATGTGCTGCGAATGACTACGGAGTTTTATAAGAATCTGCTCAAGCAGCTACGGCCTTCACAGCAGATGACTGAATTGGAAGAGAGATCGGAATCGGCGTGAACAGCTTGCCCGATGCCGATCGATCATATCGACATCGGGCAAGCTGTAGAGAGACTGGAGTTACCCGGCATTCACGTAAATTCGGAATGCTTTTAAGGCTTTAATTGAGGAGCCATGGTGATCACATGAGCGCCGGCTTCGGGGATGGCTTGCAGGGTGTGCGCTCCAGCCTCTGCGGCGCGGAGCACTTCACCCGGTACGATGCCGAGAACCAGTGTAGCGGCAACGGCAAGCAACAGGGCTGCTCCTACGGCCACTCCCACCTGCGGGGTAAGAAGCGGTGTTTCTGCGGACCGGTCGGCAGGTCGCTGGGCGGCAGCAAAAGCCAGGCGCAAATAATATGCCGAAGCCAAGCCGGAGTTGAGCAGACCGATGATTGCCAGCGCAATTGCGCCGCCGCCTACAGCCGCCGAGAAGGAATAGAACTTGCCAAAGAATCCACCGGTGAAGGGAATTCCGACCAGCGAAACCAGGAAGAAGATCAGCAGGCTCCCCAGTAGAGGAGAGCGGTACATCAATCCGCGGAAATCGGCAATTAAGGGGAGCTTGTCGTCGTATCCGCTGACCAGGGTGACCACCGCGAAGATGCCAACGTTCATTGCGGCGTAGGCCGCGATGTAGAAGCTGGCAGCGGCGATGCCGCTTGAACCAAGGCCGGCGAAGGCTGCCAGCAGGTAGCCGGCATGCGAGATGGAAGAGTAAGCCAACATGCGCTTGACGTTTTCCTGCCGCAGCGCAGCCAGATTCCCCACGGTCATGGAAAGCACAGCCACGACCCACAGCAACGGCGACCAGACAGGGCGCAGCGTAGGCAGCATCTCATAGAGAACGCGCAGCAGCAGCGCGAAGGCAGCAGCTTTCGGTGCGGTCGAGAGCAAGGCCACCACAGGAGACGGCGCGCCTTCATAGACGTCCGGCGTCCACACATGGAAGGGAGCGGCAGACACCTTGAAGAAGATGCCTGCCAGCATCATGGCCAGAGCCAGCAACACAAAACCGTGATTCTGAGCCGTAGGAGCCAGACGGGCGATCTCGTAGATCTGCGTAGTACCGGTGGCGCCAAATACCATGGCCACGCCGTAAAGCAAGAAAGCAGTGGCAAACGAGCCGAGCAGAAAATATTTGAGGGCTGCTTCAGGACCGCGGCCTGTCTCCTTGCGATATCCAGCCAGAATATAGGTGGATATCGACGAGATTTCAAGCGCCACAAAAACCAGCAGCAACTCAACCGCGCTGGTGAGCAGGCACATACCCACGGCGCCGAAAACCATCAACGCGTAATACTCGCCCTGATGATGATTGCGTTCGGGCAGGGTATCGAGCGAGAGCAGCAGCGATACCAGCACGATGCCGCAGATGAGTACATGAAAGAAAACCGTGAAGGCGGTAGTTTCGACGGTGGCATAGAAACCGGTTCCCTCGGGAAGAGAAAGCTGCCAGAGACTGGCCCATAGGGCCAATGTGGTTCCGATTGCGGCTACCCAGCCGAGTGAACGGCGGGCCACGCCAGCAGGAAGGGAAGCGTCGATCATCATCACGGCTACACCTGTGATGGTGAGAACGACCTCGGGAAGAATGCGGAAGATATCGGGCACAGAATTCACCGCTGGGCCTCCAGGCGCGACGAAGCGTTTAATACAGACCCAGCTATAACGGGTTTGGGCGAGAGGGTTTCATGCAAAGCGGCAGCTCCCTTAACCTGTGGAGGTGTGACGCCTTTCTCGATGGTCGACATCCAGATCGACGGAGCCAGTCCCATGACCAGCATGAGCACAACCAGGGGAACCAGCACGGCCAGTTCGCGGAAGTGCAGATCGGTGGCGGGCTTCATGGTTGCCAACTCACCATCGGGCCCGTAGAACAGCCGCTGCACCAGCCACAGCATGTACGTGGCGCCAAGGATAACACCGAGAGTGGCGGCGAAGGCCCAACTGCGGCTCACACCGGTAAAGGTGCTGGAGAGAATCAGGAACTCGCCGACGAAACCGTTCAACATAGGCAGGCCGATCATGGCGAGAGCCGTGATGACAAAGAACGTCGCAGTGCGCGGCAGCTTGCTCGCAACTCCGCCATAGGCAGCGATTTGGCTAGATCCATACCGGGTCTCAAGCACGCCAAGCAGCACGAACAGGGCACCTTCAATCACGCCTTGATTGAGGATCTGGTAGATGGCGCCGTCCCAGCCGGTAAAAGTGAGGCCGTAGATGCCGAGTGTGGTCAGGCTGAAATGGCTGACAGTCGCGAAAGCGATGAGCCGCCAGAAATCACGTTGAACCAAGGCCAGACAAGCACCATAGAGGATGCCGATGACGGTCAACGCAATCATAAGCGGGGCGATAGCGCGGGCCTGATCGGGGAACAAGCCGACATGGAAGCGCAGCATGGAATAGAGGCCCAGTTTACCGGCGACGACCATGGCCATGGCAACAGGAGCTTCACTGAATGTATCGGCCAGCCAACCGTGCAGCGGGAAGACCGGCACTTTGACGGCAAAGGCGAAGAGAAACGCCAGCGCAACCCAACAGAGCGGCCCGGCGGGCAACGACCCGCTCACGACCGCGGCCTGCAGAGTAGCAAAGTCAAAGCTGCCGGTGCGGGCGTAGAGCCAAAGAATTGCTACCAGCAGCGGAGCCGAGGGAATGAAGGTGAAGAGAAAGAATTTGACGGCAGCCTTGGGCCCGTCCTTGCGGCCGTACATGGCGATCAGGATAGCCATGGGGACCAGCGACAATTCCCAGAAGCCGTAATAGACCATCAGGTCCAGCGAAATAAAAACGCCGAACATGGCCGTCTGCTGCACCAGAAAAAGCGCGTAGTAGACCTTGCGCCGCTCCTTGATCGCGTTCCAACTAGCCAATACGCCGACCGGTGCCAACAGACCGGTGAGCACGACCAGCCAGAGACTCAGGCCATCCACGCCGACGTGATAGAAGATCGCAGGATTCTCAATCCAGACATGATTGATCTCGAACTGAAAACCGTTGGCACCGGCGATGAAGTGCGCCGGAAGATGAAGCGTCAGGCCGAAGCTGAGGAGCGCGGTGAGAAGCGCAATCCAATTAGGCAGCTTACCGCGGTCGGGCAATAAAGCGACCAGCACCGCGCCGGCCAGCGGAACCAGGAGGATCAACGTGAGAATGGACTGGTCTATCGTCGTCATATCCTAGTGTCCCGCCATGCTGAGATGAATTCCGAAGTTGGACAGAACCGTGGCCCACGGCACTGTGAAGAAGAGCAAGACGGCCGCAGCGCCCGCCGCCAACCATGCCGCATACGAGCGGAGATTGCCGGACTGCCAACGCTGCAGGATCGCTCCCGCAAGCTTGGATACGCCAGCCAGTAGCAACGCAGCGCCGCCGATCAAGCCCGCATCCACAACCCAGCCAAGCACAAACTTGGAGACGGCAAAGAGCGGCTTGACGACCGTTGCGCCGTAAAACTCATCGACAAAATATTTGTTGGAGAGAAGGTTGTAGCCGGCGGGAAGAGCAGCGGCGAGCTTCTGAGGAGTCTCGGGCCGTTGACGGTAGAAACGGTCTGCCACGAACCAGCCAAGCAGTGCGACCACGACAGCCAGGATGCTCAGCATCAGTTCAAGAGAAGCGCTACCGGCTTCCACGGAGCGCGGACCAACAACGGGAGCGAGATATGCGCCGAAGTGCTCAATCCCGATCCAGCCGCCTCCAATGGAAAGCAACGCAAGAATCACGAGCGGTCCCAGCATCGACCAGGGGCTCTCATGCGGATGAGCATCGTGGCTGCGTGACTCGCCCATGAACGTGAGGTACCAGAGCCGGAACATGTAGAAGGAGGTAAGCAGGGCAGTGACCAGTCCGACAAACCAGAGCACTTTACCGCCAGGACCTTGCACAAAGGCCGCGTAGAGAATCGCGTCCTTCGAGAAGAAACCGGCGAAGGGGAAGATGCCTGCAATGGCCAGAACGCCGACCGTCGTTACGGCGAAAGTGATTGGCAACTTCTTGCGCAGGCCGCCCATCTTGCGGAGATCCTGCTCGCCGGCAAGACCGTGAATGACCGAGCCCACCGCGAGGAAGAGCAGAGCCTTGAAGAAGGCGTGCGTTACCAGATGGAAGATGGCGGCCGAATAGGCCGCAACTCCGCAGCCGAGGAACATATAACCAAGCTGAGAAACCGTCGAGTATGCCAGAACGCGCTTGATGTCCGTTTGCACCAGACCGATGGTGGCGGCAAACAAGGCAGTGGCCGCGCCGATGATCGCCACCATGTCGAGGGCGAAGGGCGAGCGGTCAAAGAGGACATGCATACGGGCCATCATGTAAACGCCGGCAGTCACCATGGTTGCTGCGTGGATCAGCGCGGAGACCGGTGTGGGGCCTTCCATAGCATCGGGCAGCCAGATATAGAGCGGAATTTGCGCGCTCTTGCCGGTGGCGCCGAGAAGCAGGCACAGAGCAATGACCGTCAGCACGCCACCTTGCCAGGCAGGGTTCATTGCGAGGCTGGCGCCGATCTTGCTGAAGGTCAAGGTGCCGAAGTTACCCAGCAGCAGAAACATGGCAATGAGGAAGCCGAAATCGCCGATGCGGTTGACGATGAAGGCCTTCTTACCGGCATCCGCGGCGGACTTGCGCTGAAAATAGAAGCCGATGAGCAGGTAGGACGCGAGGCCCACACCTTCCCAGCCGACGAACATCAGCAGAGCATTGCCGGCGAGCACCAGAACCGTCATGAAGAACAGGAAGAGGTTCAGGTAAGAGAAATAGCGCCAGTAGCCGTCTTCGTGCGCCATGTAGCCGGCGGAGTAGATGTGGATCAGGAATCCGACGCCGGTGACGACCAGCAGCATGATCAGTGAAAGCTGATCGAGCACAAAGCTGAAATCGACATGCAGTGTGCCGGCATTGATCCAGCCCAGCGGGCAGGTCTCGATGTAGGGCAGAGAGACCACGGAACCGGAGCCGAAAGCAGCCAGCGCGGCACTGAGAACCACGCAGAACGAAGCCAGCGGCGCGAGCAGGGCAACCGTAGTCACCAAACGCTTAGGGAGCCGGGAACCGAGAATTCCATTGACGAGAAAACCGGCAAAGGGCAGGAGCGGAATCAGCCAAAGATGGAGAGATGCGTTCATAGTTTCATCAAGTCGATGCGGTCGACGGCCAGGGTAGAACGGGCGCGGAAGACGGCAATAATGATGGCCAGACCGACGGCAGCCTCAGCCGCGGCAACCACCATTACGAAGAAGACAAAGATCTGGCCCTTCACCATATGCCACTGGTGGGCGAAGGTGACAAACGAAAGGTTCACCGCATTGAGCATGAGCTCAATGGACATGAAGACGGTCACGATGTTGCGCTTGACGAGGAAACCGACCATGCCCAGCGAAAACAGCGCCGCGCTCAGCAGAAGATACCAGGAGATGGGAATCACTTGCTGGTCCTTTCTCCGTCGCCGGAACGAGCCAAGGCAACAGCCCCGAGAATGGCGATAAGGATGAGCACCGAGGTGACCTCGAAGGGCAGCAATAGCTCGCGGAAGAGCACTGTGCTGAGGTCTGCTGTAGAGGTAATGCCGTCGCTCAGCGTAACCACGCCGAGGCCCTGCGCTTTGAGAATCACAGTAGCGAGAACACCCAGAATGACCACCACGGCGGGGAAGCCGACGACCCGCGCCGAGCGGCTGCCCAGCGTACGGTCTTCACGCCCTGCATTGAGCAGCATGACCACAAAGGTGAACAGCACCATGATGGCGCCGGCATAGACGATTACCTGCGCGGCGGCCAGAAACTCCGCGCCGAGCAGCAGGTAGAGGACTGCCAGCGAGGTCATCACCACAATCAGCGAGAGAGCGCTGTTGATGGGATGGCTCTGGAGCAGGAGGTTAATAGCTCCTGCCAGGCAGAATCCGGCAAAGACGATAAATAGAATGAGGTGCATCGTTCCATCGCGTACGGGGTCAGGGCTGATTCAAAAGAACAGCCGGATTGAGGGGAAGGGCCGTGGAGCGAAACATTCAGGCTCCGGGAATCCTCCCCGATTGTAACTCACCGGTAGGCAAGCCAAAGGCTTGTTCCGAGGATGTTCAGGATGGCGATGGGCATCAGATAGCGCCATCCAAAGTTCATAAGCTGGTCATAGCGGAAACGCGGCAACGTGCCGCGAACCCACACGTACAGAAAGAGGAAAGAGAAAACTTTGAGTACGAACCAGAAGATTGGAAACAGAGCGTGTGCAAAGATGTTTTCCGGTGGAGGAAAGAGATTGCCGAGCGGGCTGGTCCATCCACCGAGAAAGAGCAATGTGGCAACGCAACTGACCGTGATCATGTTAGCGTATTCAGCCATGAAGAACATGGCGAATTTCATGGAACTGTACTCGGTGTGATACCCGGCGGTCAGTTCGCTTTCCGCTTCAGGCAGATCGAACGGAGCGCGGTTGGTCTCGGCGTAAGCGGCCGTCAGATAAACCAGAAAGGCCACAAACTGGAATCCGCCAAAGATATTCCACGAGGCGATGCCTTTGGCCGCCTGACTCTCTACGATGACGCGCAGATTGAGCGAGCCGGCACGCATCACAACGCCCACCAGAGCCAAACCAAGCGCCAACTCATAGCTGATCAACTGCGCCGAAGAACGAAGCGAGCCGAGAAGCGAATATTTGTTATTCGAAGACCAGCCTGAAAGTGCGATGCCGTAGACACCGATGGAGGTGATGCCGAGGATCACCAGCAAACCGATGTTCACGTCCGAGATCTGAAAGAAGTGAATACCGCCGGGCCCGACATTGGGTTCGCCGAAAGGCACCACGGCGATCGAAATCAACGCGCAGCCGAGGGCGATCACCGGCGCGATGAGATAGAGCGGTCTGTAAACCGCGGTCGGAATCAGGTCCTCTTTGAGGAAGAGCTTGGCTCCGTCCACCAACGGTTGCAACAGGCCGAAAGGACCCACGCGGCTCGGTCCCCAGCGGTTCTGGATACGACCCACCAGCTTGCGCTCCAGCAGCACGGTGTAGGCCACGGCCATGAGCATCACGACCGTGACTACAACGACCTTGAGCAAGCTCCACAGGAAAAACTGCAAAATCGTCACTTGACTTCAGCCTCTCTTGCCAAAACTGCGTTCAATCTGCTGCCGCTTCTGCGAGTGCGGGTGCCTGATGGCGTGCGAGTTCTTTGAGCGCCGGGCTATAGCGGCCCAGCGTGCCTGAGGTAAACAGTCCATCGTGCGCGGGAACCACGAGATCGTCCTGCGTGCCGGTCAGCACTGAGACAGGCACAAAGCCAGATACGAGTCCGGGTTCGACGGGCGCATCGTTGCCGCCAAAAAGATTCAAGCGGTCCAGCTTGTAGGCGGGCACGAGCCGCTCGATCTCATCCAGAACAGCGAGGGGATCGAAGGGACTCAGCTTAGGCTCAAGCCCGTTGGCTGCCAACCACACCGCATGCCGATCGGCTTCGCCCGATTGCGCGCCGCGCGACTGCCCCAGGTCGGCCGTCACATTGCCTGCGCCGAACGGAACCAGGGTCTTGACGTCCACCCCCATCGAGCCAGCCAGACGGACGAGAATCTCGAAGTCGGGTTTAACGCCGGCGCGATCGGCCGCCTTCTTGGCTAGTTGCACATCGCCGAAGGTATTGGTCACCGTGCCTGTCTTTTCGTACAGACTGGCGGCAGGGAAGACCACATCGGCAAGCGCCGCGGTCTCCGTCAGGAAGAGATCCTGCACCACCACGAAGGTGTTCTTCAAAGCAACGGGATCGACGCCGAGCTTCGCGACCGGGTTTGCGCCAACAACGAGCAGCGCGCCGAGTTCGCCCTTGGCCGCGGCGGTAAAAAATTCAGGCTGCGTCTTGCCGGGTGTAGTAGGCAGACCAGGATACTCGGTGGCAAAGGCGCCGGGCGTCGTGACCGGCACATAGCCGGGCAGCAAATCGGGTAGCAGGCCCATGTCGGCCGCACCGCGCGAGTTCGAATAGTCGCTGAGGAAGGCGAAACGCACATTCCCGCGCTTCAATCCCCAGGCAACGAGAGCTTCAATCTGCTCACCGCGATATTCCTGGCCGAAGACGATGAGAAGCGACTCTTCGGCGAGAACAGCCTTGCTGAAATCGGTATCGTTGCGGTCGAGCAGAGCCGTCAAATCCTTGTAGCCGTTCGGTGGCAGGCCCTGCACAGCCTTGGCCTGACGCTCAAGCTTGATGGTCTTGGCATTGGCGATGTAGAGCCGCGCGTGGTTCAGACGGACGTTGGTACGCAGGTTCCAAGCCAGCAGCGGATGCTCCTCGGTCGGATTGCCGCCGATGAGCAGAATCGCAGGAGCAGTAGCCGTCTCGCGGAGGCTCGCTGACTTGGCTTCGTGTCCCGCAATGGCCCGGGCGAAAGCTGTGTAATCCGCGCTGCGTTCGTGGTCGATGTTATTGGTGACGAGCACGGTGCGCGCAAACTTCTGCAGCAGGTAATTCTCTTCGTTGGTGGTCTGATTGGAACCGATGACGCCAATCGAACTGCCACCCTTGTTGTCGCGAATCTCCCTGAGTTTACCGGCTGCGAAACGCAACGCATGTTCCCAGGTTGCGGGTTCCAGCTTGCCTGCCGTATTGCGGACCAGAGGCTTGGTGAGGCGCTCCGGATTCTCAACAAAGTCGAAGCCGAAGCGGCCCTTCGCACAAAGAAAGTCGCCATTGATGCCGCTCTTGTCGCGGTTATCGGCACGCACGATCTCGGAACCGTCATTCGACTGCCGGACGCCGAGCGTTACCTTGCAGCCATCGGCACAATGCGTGCAGACGGTCGAAACGTGGTTCATCTCCCAAGGGCGCGTCTTATAGCGATAGCTGCCGCTGGTGAGTGCGCCAACGGGGCACACATCGATGCACATGCCGCATTGTTCGCAGTCCAGATGATCGCCGCCATTGGGCGTAATGATCGAAGAGACGCCGCGATTGTGTACGCCGAGCGCCCATACATCCATGCCCTCGCCGCACATACGGATACAGCGATAGCAAAGAATGCAGCGAGGCCGGTCAAAGAAGACGGCCGGAGACCACTGCTGCTCTTCGCGGTGCTGCTTGGCCTCGACATAGAGGCTCTCGCCGGCGCCGTACTTGAAAGTCATGTCCTGCAGTTCGCATTCGCCGCCAGCGTCGCAGACCGGGCAGTCAAGGGGATGATTGCCGAGCAGCAACTCAATGGTGGCTTTGCGCGCCTGCGTAATTTCAGGCGAATCGGTAATGAAGACCTGTCCCTCGGCGACCGCGGTGGTGCAGGCGGTTTGCAGCTTGGGCACTTTCTCCTGGCGCACAACGCACATGCGGCAGGCTGCTTGAAGCGAGAGCCCGGGGTAGTAGCAAAAAGCTGGAATCTCGATGCCTACCTTGCGGCAAGCCTCAATGAGCAGCGTCCCTGCGGGAGCGGTCAGCTTCTTTCCATCGACTGTGAAGGTTACGTCAGCCATTCGTCTCCAGCGCCCCTTACACTACGGCCAGTTCAACATGTTTGGCGAACGGACAGGGCTTGCCGTTCAGGTGATCTTCAAATTCTTTACGGAACTTTTTCACGAAGCCGAGGGTAGGCATAGCGGCCGCATCGCCCAACGGGCAGAAGGTGCGGCCCATCATGTTCTCGGCCAGATATTGGATGTTGTCGATGTCTTTCTCGACACCGAACCCGGCGTGAAAACGCGTCAGCGATTTCTTGAGCCAGTCGGTGCCTTCGCGGCAGGGAATGCACCATCCGCAGCTTTCGTGCTGATAGAAACTGATGGTCCGCAGAGCGAACTCAACAATGCATGTCCGGTCGTCAATCACAACCACACCACCCGAACCTAGCATCGAGCCGGCCTTGCCAACCTGATCGAAATCCATGCCCAGGTTTTCGATCTCTTCCGGCAACAGCACCGGCGTCGAAGAACCGCCAGGCACCACGGCCTTCAGCTTGCGGCCACCGCGTACACCGCCGCCCACTTCGTAGATCATCTTCTTGAGGTTGTAGCCCATCGGCAATTCGTAGACGCCGGGGCGCTCCACGTGCCCGCTGAGACCGAACAAACGCGTACCGCCGTTGCGCTCGGAGCCGACGGCAGCATAGGCCGCTCCGCCCATCTCGATCACATGCGGCACAGTGGCGATGGTCTCGGCATTGTTGATGACCGTGGGACCGCCGTAGAGGCCGACAACCGCGGGGAACGGCGGCTTGATGCGCGGCACACCGCGCTTGCCTTCGAGCGACTCCATCAGGGCCGACTCTTCACCGACTTCGTAGGCGCCCGCACCCGACTGCGTGATGATCTGAAATTCCGTATCCGAGCCGAAAATGTTTTTGCCCAGGATGCCCTTGGCGTAGGCATCGGCGACCGCCTTCTCCATGATCTCGATGAGATAGCGGTACTCGCCGCGCAGGTAGATGAAGCCGATCTTTGCGCCAATAGCCAGACCGGCAATCATGGTGCCTTCGATGATTGCGTGCGGATCGTGCAGGAAGATCAGATGGTCTTTGCAGGTGCCCGGTTCGCTCTCGTCACCGTTGACCAAAACATACTTGGGCTTGGCCGATTGCTTGGGCACAAACGACCACTTGAGACCGGTCGGAAATCCCGCGCCGCCGCGTCCGCGCAGATTCGAGGCCTTCATCTCGCTGATAATCCATTCAGGCCCCTGCGCGAGACATTTTTTTGCGGACTCGTAACCGCCCAGTTCGATGTACTTATCGATGTTGGCCGCGCCCTGGCCGAAGCGCCGGGTCACGATCTTTACTTCATCGGGATGAGAAACCAGCCTAGGCATGGGGAACCTTACCTTCGTTGTCAGCCTTGCTGCGGTACTGAGCCAAAATGCCGGGCACATGACCCGGCGTCAGTTCGTCGTGGAAGTCATAGTTTACCTGGATAGCCGGCGCCCAGCAGCAGGCCCCAATGCACTCCACTTCTTCGAGCGAGAAGAAGCCGTCGGGTGTAACACCCTTGTGCCCAACGCCTAGTTCTTCCTGAAAGCGCTCGTAGACATCATACGCACCGCGCAACATGCAACTGATGTTGGTGCATACCTGCACGTTGTATTTGCCGGCGGGCTTGAAGCGCAGCATGGAGTAGTAAGTAGCCACGTTGCGCACATCGAGTTCGCTGATGCCGATGCGCTCGGCAACCTCGGCAATCACCGTGTCGGACAGATAGCCGATTTCATCCTGCGCATAAAGCAGCATGGGAATCAGCGCCGACCGCTTGACCGGATACTTCGCGACCAGCGCGTCAAGGCGAGCTGCCAATTGCGGCGAAAAGATGGTCATGGTTTCAAGACTCATAGCATTAACTCCCGTGCCCACGCTTCTGCGGCTATATCCATCTCTTCCTCGCCTGCCTGGTTCGGCCCTGTTCCGCGGAATCGGCCATCTTCAGTCAACTCCAATGTCCCAGTCCTTCCATCTTCGCGCTTCCAGGTTACAGCCGTGCCTTGCCGTTCAAGGTCGAGCCAACTGTCTCCGTGACGCACCGTAATTCGTTCTTCGCCCAACTCGACCGTCGCCTGCCGATTGCCGTTCAATCCATGGGCCGCAGTGTAGCTGCGGAGCAGGGAAGCGAGCGATACCCATAATTCGACGTATAACTGCGCCGTCATGGGCACTAGCGGTCGATCTCCCCGAGCACGATGTCGATGGAGCCGATGACCGCAACCACGTCGGCCAACATGCGGCCTTTGCACATGGTTTCAAGCGCCTGCAACGTAGCGAACGATGGGTTGCGCATGTGCACGCGATATGGCTTGGCCGTACCGTCTGAAACCACATAGTAGCCCATCTGGCCACGGGGGCTCTCAATGCCCTGATAGACTTCGCCCGCCGGCACCGCGAAACCTTCGGTGACAATCTTGAAGTGATGAATCAATGCTTCCATCTGCGTCTTCATCTTTTCGCGGTCGGGCAGCACAATCTTGGGCGCATCCGCTTTCACGGGACCTTCCGGCATTCCGTCGAGCGCCTGCTGAATGATCTTGACGCTTTCGCGCATCTCTTCGAGACGAAGCACGTAACGAGCCCAGGTATCGCCATCCGTCGAAACGGGAACCTTGAACTGAAACTTCTCGTAGCCGGAGTAGGGCATGTCGCGGCGCAGATCGAAATCGACGCCTGAGGCACGCAGCGGCGGTCCGGTCACGCCGAGTGCGATGGCATCTTCGGCGGAAATATAACCGACTCCCTTGAGCCGGTTTACGAAGATCGGATTGCCGGTCAGCAGGTTTGAATACTCGTCGATCTTTTCAGGGAACGTGCGAATGAATCCCTGCACGCGATTGAAGAAATCGAGCGGTGGCTCCATCGAGAGGCCACCGATACGGAAGTAGCTGGTCATCATGCGCTGGCCGGCTACGTACTCGAAGATTCGGAGGATCTCTTCGCGCTCGCGGAAGGTGTAAAGAAAGACGGTCAGTGCACCAATATCCATGGCGTGCGTGCCCAGCCAGACCAGATGCGAATTCAGGCGGGTCAGCTCAGCCAGCAGCACGCGAATCCACTGCGCCTTCTCTGGAATTTCAAGCTGCAGCAGTTTTTCGACGGCCAGACAATAACAAAGATTGTTGGCCATGGGGCTGAGGTAATCGATGCGATCAGTGAGCGGCACCACCTGTTGATAAAATTTGGCCTCGCAGGTCTTCTCGATGCCGGTATGCAGATAGCCGATTTCAGGGTAGAGTCGGACGACGATTTCGCCGTCGATTTCCAGCACCAGGCGCAGAACGCCGTGGGTGGAGGGATGCTGCGGCCCCATGTTGAGAACCATGTGCTGGTCGCTGGAGCCTTGCGCAACAGGGGCTTCGAGAATGGGCGTTCCGGACAACTCAGTCATTACAGCATTTCTCCTTCCGATATCGCCCTTGCAAACTGATAAGAGGGTGACGAGTTCTCAAAGAAATCGCCACGTGACGGCCGTGGTTTCGATGGAGGCACGAAGGAGAAATGCATTAACGATAGCCCTCCACGGGATAGTCCTTGCGTAAGGGATGCCCTTCCCAGTCGTCCGGCATCATGATGCGCCGCAGATTGGGGTGCCCTTCGAAGCGTACGCCGAACAGGTCGAAAACTTCCCGCTCGTAGTAGTCCGCCGAGGGCCACAGGGGCGTGATCGACTCCACTGCCGGGTCGGCCTCTTCCAACAGGACACGCAAGCGAAGGCGCTCTTTGTAGGTGTGCGAAAGAATGTGGTAGCTCAACTGAAAGCGCGGCGATGACGGATACCAGTCGACAGCCGTCAAATCTTCAAAGAAGTTATAGCCGGCTGCCTGCACCGTCGCGGCAGCGGCGCGAATCTGATCCGGCGCGATGGTCAGCGTCATTTCACCACGATCGAATTTTGCGTCTGTCAGCGCGTCCGCGTTCCAGGCCAGAATTGCCTTGACGGCTGGGTGTTCCGGAAGTCCTGCGAGGACGGCCGCCTTATCCAACAGTGCGTTCTTGGTTGCTTCAGCCGCCATGCTAAAGATCCGCCTTATCCAGGCTCCAGTTCAGGATGCCCTTGCGCACGATGTAGTAGAGGCCGACGGCCACGAATCCCAGATATACCAGGATTTCCCAAAAGCCGAACAGCCGCGAGCCGGTAAGTTTGGGAAGTTGCTGATAGATCACTGCCCAGGGCATCATGAAGACCGCTTCCACGTCGAAGAGGATGAACAGCATGGCGACCATGTAAAAGCGCACGCTGAAGCGTCCGCGCGCGTCGCCTACGGCCTCGATGCCGCACTCGTACGCGGCCAGCTTGACGACCGAGTTGCGATGGCGCCCGATAAACCAGGAGGCCGTGACCATTCCCGCGCCCATACCGAAGGCCACAAGGATTTGCATCAACAGCGGAAGATATTGCCAGTGGTAGGGAATCATGGCTGCCTGTCTGAAAAGTCCAAAGAAAATTGTGCCGGCCATACCGGACGAACGCATCTCTCTCCGGTGCGGCAGGCCTCTGGTTTGAGATTAGGTTTTCAGGCTCGTCCCGTCAAGGCGTCGGAAGGAGTCCACCCGCGAGTTCAGGAGGCGAGGCCAAGCCCTTCAAGAGACAGGGCAAAAGAAAATCCGCTCCGTTCTTGAGCACCCCACCGCAAGTAGATTATTTCATTGCGCGTGAGAAGCTCCGAAGCAGGAGCCTTCTGCTCAGTCGCGGTTTCTCGGATCGAGACGTCCGCAGTCTTCGCAGGCGAGGCAGTAGTGATTGCCATGAGGGCACACTGACTGGGGCACAGGAATCACGCCGGGAATGGCGGCGCCAGCCTGCATGTCGGTGTGGCTGGCGGTGTGCGCAACCGCAATTTGAACGTGCTTCCGAAACGTACCGGGAGTTCGAGGAGTTGATTTCATGGTTTCTGCCTCACAAACCGGTATATCCGCGGCCTGCAAGAGCAGGCAGTGCGCGCCATCACTTCCATTTGCGAAATTCAACGCGATCATTCTCTGTTCCGCTGTGGAATCCGGCACGTCCGCCATCTCACGGCATGAGATGGCCGGCGAAGAGAAAGGGGGACGAGGCTCACTGGAATGGCAAGCTCAGCAGCAACACGATCTCCGGAGGCTGTTTTCGCCTGCGGGGGGCATTCGGACCGGCGTCGGCGGATCAGTCCCGAGGCCGGCCACGCCCTGGAAATTTTGGGTCACGCCATCGAGTACCTGGTTGACGAATACATACCCAATACGCATGATTCCACATCGGATGAGGGGCGCGCGCTGGCGCTGAAGCTGTTGATGGCCAAGAATCGCGAGATCTACTTCGGGTGCCCCGTAGTTCCCGGGTTTAGAGAGCGGTGCCTGCTGTTAGTCGGGCTGAAACGATCGGCCTGAGAGATCCATCGCGCGTGGCGCCGGAAGTGTATTCCCAGGAATTTCCCGCCAGATTTATTGACCCACCGCCAGCACAGCAAACAAGACCATCCAAGCCAGCCCCATGGCGTGCCAGTACCACGCTGTGGCGTCGATGACGATCTGGCGTGACTCGACCCGTTTGAGCCATTGCAGCCCGGTCAGACAGGCCGTCAGTGCGGCGACGCCGAGCATCAGGTGCGCGGCATGTAAGCCGGTAATGACATAAAAGAAATAGCTTGCGGGCGTAGACCACCGATCGAACGCAAATCCCTCTGCGGACAGTTGCCGCCATGCCATCCACTGTCCGCCGAGGAACAGCACCCCCAGAAACAACGTCGCGGCGACCCACGGCAAGGTACGGCGCAAGGCGGGGCGTCCCAGCCCCAGCCATTCCTCCAGTACATCGATTTCACGGAAGATATTGCTCCGTGCGATTTCCATGGTCAGGCTGCTCAGCAGCAAGACGGCAGTATTCAGGTAGAGAATGGGCGGCAACAGAACAGGGTGCCAGTCGCCAACCGGCTCACTGGTGCGCGGATTCATGTGCATGCCGGCCTGACGGGCGAAGAAGAGTATGACCAGGACGGCAAAGAACATCATGTCGCCGGCCAAGCCGAACAAAACGAAGGTTCGTATACGCTGCAGGCGCTCGCGCGGGCCGCGGCGATGATTCCTCCAGTCGTCGTCGCCGTTGCCCCCGCCACCGGTGGGACGCCGGGACACAGGGGGCTTGCCGCCGATTCCCGGTTCTCGCCGTTCCGTTTCCGCAGGGGAGCGCGTAAAGGTAGCGGGCATTCAGGCCTCTGTGAAAATGAGATTACTCTACCTTCCGCTTGGACGCATTGAGTTTTTAGGAGGATGGTTCTTTTGGCCGAAAAGCGGAGCAGGAGGTGTCCCATAATTATTGTTGGCGGTTTCTAATGTTTGCGACTCTGCTATGAGAGGGCGCACTTCACCGTTTCCACAAACAGTTTGTGAACGCGCCGGTCAGCCGAGAGCTCGGGATGGAACGTGGCCGCCATCAGCGTCCCCTGTTTAACCAGCACGGGAGCACCATCACGCTGGGCAAGGACCTGTACATGAGGGCCGGCTTCCACAATACGTGGGGCGCGGATGAAGACCATCTCCAACGGACCGCCCTCAAGTTGAGTAGGCTCGGTGAGGATGGTCGAGTCGATCTGGCGGCCATAGGCATTGCGCTCCACCACGGCATCGAGCGCGCCCAGGCTGCGTTGCGCCGGATGGCGAACCTCGCGTGCCAGCAGGATCGCTCCCGCGCAGGTGCCAAACACCGGCTTGTGGCTGCAAAATTCCTCAAGAAGCTTGAAGAACCCCTGCTTTTCAAGGAACTTGAGCATCGTGGTCGATTCGCCGCCGGGCAGAATCAAGCCGTCGAGGCCGGCCAGTTCTTCCGGCTTGCGGACCTCGACAGGCTCGGCTCCGGCCTCGGCCAGAGCCTCCGCATGAGCGGCATAATCCCCTTGGATTGCCAATACGCCAATACGCGGCAACGTGCTTTTTTCGACCAAACCCGCTTCCCCTGAGCCCACCTACCAGCCCCGTGTCTGCAGTAGTTGAGACTCTTCAAGACCGGCGGCAGCCAGGCCCTTCATGGTGCCGGTAACCTGCTCGCTGACTTCGGCCAGAATCTTGGGGTCCTTGTAGTGAGTGGTCGCAGCCACGATGGCCTTGGCGCGGGAGACAGCCTCTTCGCGTTCCTTGGGATCGTTTTCGACATCCAGAGGGGTTGCCCGTTCTTTCATGAAGATGCCCGAACCGACAAAAACCGCCTCGGCGCCAAGCTGCATCATCAGCGCAGCGTCGGCCGGTGTGGCAATGCCGCCTGCCGAGAAGTTGGGCACCGGCAGCTTGCCGGTCTGCGCAACCATGCGAATCAGTTCGTAAGGCGCCTGATGATCCTTGGCTGCGGCGTAGAGTTCCTGCTCGCTCAGAACCGTCAGAGCCTTCATTTCCTTTGTAATCTGGCGCATATGTTGCACAGCGTGCACCACGTCGCCGGTGCCCGCCTCGCCCTTGGTGCGGATCATGGCCGCACCCTCGGCAATCCGCCGCAGAGCCTCGCCCAGGTTGCGCGCACCGCAGACAAAAGGCGTCGTGAAAGCATGCTTGTCGATGTGGTGTACTTCATCGGCAGGAGTAAGAACCTCGCTCTCATCGATGAAGTCGACGCCCAGTTCCTGCAGAATCTGCGCTTCGGCAAAGTGACCGATGCGGGCCTTGGCCATCACCGGAATCGAAACCGCCTGGATGATCTGCTTGATCAGACGCGGACTGGCCATGCGGGCGACGCCGCCTTCGGCGCGAATCATGGCTGGAACCCGTTCAAGGGCCATAACCGAAGTGGCGCCAGCCTCTTCGGCGATACGGGCCTGCTCCACGTTCATGACGTCCATGATGACTCCGCCCTTGAGCATCTCGGCCAAGCCTACTTTCAGACGCAAGCTGGTACTTCCAAAATTCTTGTTCCCGTTCAATTCAGCCATCTCTTCGACCTCGGTTCAGAGCCGTCCCCGGTTCGGCCCGGAAAATCATGCTCAGAAAAATTGCGCTCAGCCACCGCGCTTGGACTCGAGGGTGTCCGATCCGTCCCGTTCTGCAGATTCCGCTCGGTTTGGCCCCCGGCAACCCGCTGGGCCCATGAACTTCGCAAGCTGGAAATGCCAGGGAGAGAACACACTCTAGCAGCTACCAGTGTAGCAGCGATGTTGGCGTCCGGTTTCCCCTCTAGCAGGCGGGCAAGAAAACTCTCACGATCACTCTCGGCGCTCCTCGTTAAATTTTTCTCATCATTTCTGTCCCAGTTCTGGTCACTGTTCTGCTGATCTCAGGGCATGGCCACCACACATACGATGCCGACAGCCTCCCTCGACCCCTCCAAAGCGCCGGAGACGCAGAGCGCAGCCGAACTGGCGGCCGAACAGGCGTTGGTGCCTTCGCATTCCGAACCGGAAGAAGCCGGCAGTATTCCCATGGGATCGTCGGTGGCGCGGCTGCCCGTGGAACTGGACGTGGCAGTGCCGATTCGCGACTTCCGTGTCCGCAACCTGCTGGCTATCGAACCGGGACAGGTCATCGAGAGCGACTGGGGACACGGCGACGATGTGCCGCTGGCCTCCGGCGAAGTGCAACTGGCCTGGAGCGAGTTCGAAGTGATCGAATCGCAGTTGGCGGTACGGGTGACCCGGCTGGCCTGAACGGCGGGTGGGAGTTTGTAGAAAAGAACGCGGGGAGAGAGGCCGGGGAATGAAGCGAACCGAAAACAGAGAAAAAACAGCAGCGCCAGTCGCGGGCTTGACCGGGTGGCTGCTGGAGCGGTGGAAGGGCGTGCAGCGGTCGAAGCCGAAGCTGGCTTTGCTGGAGCGCATCACGCTGGCGCCGAGGCAATCGCTGGCCCTGGTGGAAGCGGAGGGACGGCGGTTTCTGATCGCGACATCTCCGGAAGGCGCACCTGCTTTTTACGCGCTCGATGAGCGCCGCCGCAACGGCGCTCGCTCTTCGTCCGCTTCGCAAGCGTCTGCGAGGGTCTCGTGGTAGCACTGCTGGCCGCGGCGCGCACCGCCTCGGCTGCTTCCATGCCGTTGCTGCCGGACCTGAACGCGCGTCTGCATCCCTCGGACTCGACCCCCTGGACGATTGTCTTCGTCCTTACGCTGATTACACTGTTGCCCGCAATCCTGATGGCCATGACGCCCCTGGTGCGGCTGCTGGTGGTCTTTCACTTTCTACGCCAGGCGCTGGGCACACAAACCGCGCCGTCGAACCCGACCCTGATGGGGCTGGCGCTGATGATGACCTGGTTCCTGATGACTCCGGTGCTGACCCAGATCGATCAGCAGGCCGTCGAACCGTTTCGCGCCGGCCAGATCACCGGCATGGACGCCATCGACCGCGGCGCGCAGCCGCTGAAGCACTTTCTGCTGCGGTATGCGCGGGAGAAGGACCTGGGACTGTTCACGGCAGCCGGTCAGATTCCACGGCCCAACAAGCCGGACGACCTGCCCATGCGTGTGGTGGTGCCGGCCTACATTCTTTCCGAACTGAAGGCCGGATTCGCCATCGGCGCCGTGCTTTATCTGCCTTTTTTGTTGATCGACATGGTCACGGCTTCGATCACCACTTCGATCGGCATGTTTCAATTGCCGCCCGTGGTGATCTCGACGCCCTTGAAGATCCTGCTGTTCGTGATGGTGGATGGCTGGAACCTGCTGGCCGGTTCGCTGTTGAAGAGTTTTTGAAGGAGGTCCGTATGACGCCTGACATGGTGTCCGAGCTGCTGCGGCAGTTGATGAAAGAGGCCATGATTCTGGCCGCGCCGGTGTTGATTGCATCGGCCTTGCTGAGTTTTCTGCTGAGCCTGGTGCAGACCCTCACCAGCCTGCAGGAGCAGTCTCTGACCAGTGTGCCCCGGCTGGCTGCGGTGGCAATGATCATGCTGGTTGGCATGCCGTGGTTCCTGGGCCGGATGGCGACCTATACCCGGCTGCTGATCTCCGACCTGCACCGTTACGTGGGCTAAGAGCCCGAGAGAAAACACCGATGCCGCACGGAAGCGAAGTGGAGTGGAGCAGTTTCTTGAGCGCGATGACGCTGGCCCTGGTGCGGGTGAGCGGCATGGTGGCGTTTGCTCCATTCTTTTCGTCGAAGGCACTGTCCATACGCGTCAAGGCGGTGTTCGTGCTGGCGGTCGCGTTCCTGCTGGCTCCTCTGGTGGCCACGCTGCCCAACGCGAAGGTGGAACTCAACTTTTCCGCCCTGCTGGGCGAGGTCTCGGTAGGGCTGGTCTACGGACTCACGCTGGTTCTGCTCGACGAGATGATGCTGTTCGCCGGTCAGATTGTCGGCCTCCAGTTCAGTTTCTCGTTAGTCAACCTGCTGGATCCCTCTTCCTCGATCGAAACTCCGTTGATGGGCGACCTGTTTCAGTTGATGGGCACATTGGTGGTGATCGGCGCCGGGCTCGATCGCATCCTGCTCGCGTCGATGGTGCGCAGCTTTCGTGCCGTGCCGCTGGGGACCTACGCATTGGCGCCGACGGCCGGCCTGGCCATTGTGCGCGCGGCCGGAGGCATCTTTCTGGCTGGCGTAGAGTTGGCGGCACCGGTCCTGGCAGCCACGCTGCTGGTCGAGGTGGCCGTGGCTCTGCTCGGCAAACTCAGTCCGCAACTGCCTGTGCAGTCGCTGACCGTGCCTCTCAAGACCCTCACCGGCTTTGTGATTCTGATTGGCTCGCTGGCCTTGTGGCCGCGCTTTATCGAGGCCCGCTTCGATGCCCTGCTGGATATGGCGGAGCGGCTGATCTCGGCTCCCGGCTACGGGGCGGTTGCTGGGGTGGGGGGATAGCCGATGCCCGGAGAGCGCACAGAACAGGCCACACAGCATCGCCGCGAACAGGCCCGCAAGGAAGGCGATATTCTGCACAGCCGCGAGCTGTCGTCGGCGGCTGGCACCCTGGCTGGAATCATTGCCCTGGGAGTGATGGGCAGCCATTCGCTGCTGGCCTGGCGAACGGCCTTTGCCGGCTTTCTTAGCCTGGGTATGCCGCAAAATTGGGAACCGGATACGATTCAGCCCACCCTCGCCGCGCTGCGCGGGCTGTCGATGTCGGTTCTGTGGCCGGTGGCTCTGGTCATGGCCGTGGTGGCCGGCGCAGTGCTTCTCGTGGGCGTGCTGCAGACCGGGGGCATCAGCTTCTACGCCGGGGCGGTCGGCTTCAAGCCAAACCGCATTAATCCGGTGAGCAACATCAAGAACCTGTTCTCCCTGCGGGCAGCGGCGCGCCTGGGCAAGTCGCTGATCCCTGCCAGTCTGCTGGCGGTCTTTGCCGTGCAGCGGATCGGACGGCAGTTGACCTTGCCTCCCTTCTCGACGACGCGGCTGGAAATGCTGGCCAGCGACGTATTCGGGCTGCTGCAGGCCGCCGCCTGGCTGCTCTTCGCCTGGGCAGCGGTGGACTATCTCGTCGAGTGGCAGAGCCGCGAGTCGCGCCTGAAGATGAGTCGCGAAGATATGCGGGACGAGGCCAAGCAGACCGAGGGCAACCCGCAGATTCGCAGCCGTATTCGCGGCCTGCAGCGTCAGATGCGCCGCCGCCGGGTCAAGGCCGATGTGAGCAAGGCCGCGGTGGTGCTGACCAATCCAACCCATTATGCCGTGGCCCTGGGCTTCGACTTCGGCACCATGGAAGCGCCCAAGGTGTTGGCCAAAGGGCGCAACCTGCTGGCCGAGGAGATCAAGGCCGAGGCGCGATGGGCGGGGGTGCCGATCATCGAGAACCCGCCGCTGGCCCGCTCGCTCTATAAGTCGGTCGAAGTGGGGCAGGCGATTCCCGTCGATCTTTATGCCGCGGTCGCCGCCATTCTGGCCTACCTCTATCGCCAGCGGGTGGAGAGCGAACTGCGCGAACGGCGTGCCCGGGAAAACGCGGCGCGTGCCCAGGCAGCCGGACGAGCCGGTACTGGCTGGCCCGGTGCGGGGCCGAACTCCGGTCGGCCGAGTCCGGGCCGTTCCGATCCTGCCCGGCCGTCTGCCGTGATTCCTTCCGCCTTGCCGTCCAGTCTGCCACCGACGTTGCCACCTATTGAAGGAGACCCGCAATGAGCACTGCCGCACTGCCCGCGACCACGCTGGCCCCCGTATCGATCCTGCAGCGGCTGCGGGAGTTTGCGCTGCCGATGGCCGCCATCAGCGTCATCTTCGTGATGCTGGTGCCGCTGCCCTCCGCTGCCCTGGACTTTTTGCTGGCGCTGTCGATGGCCGCCTCAATCGTGGTCTTTCTCTCCGCGGTGCAGATCCGCCGGGCGGTAGAACTCTCGGTCTTTCCCACCCTGCTGCTGTTGCTGACCCTCTTCCGGCTGGCCCTGAATATCGCCTCCAGCCGCCGTATTCTGCTGCACGGCTCGGAAGGCACGGCGGCGGCCGGCAAGGTGATCGAGGCCTTCGGGCAGTTCGTCGTCGGCGGCAATTATGTCGTCGGCTTCGTGCTGTTTCTGGCCCTGATCGCCATCCAGTTCCTGGTCGTCTCGCACGGCGCCGTGCGTACCGCCGAGGTCACGGCGCGTTTCACCCTGGACGCACTGCCCGGCAAGCAGATGGCCATCGACGCGGATATGAATGCCGGCCTGATCGACGAGCTCGAGGCGCGCCGCCGCCGCCAGGCCATCGCCCGGGAGGCCGAATTCTATGGCGCCATGGACGGCGCGGCCCGCTTCAACCAGCGCGATTCTCTGGCCACCATCCTGATCACTTCGATCAACATTATCGCCGGCCTGCTGATCGGTACCTTGCAACAGGGCGTCGCACTCGGCGAGGCGGTGCGCACCTATACCGTTTTGACGGTGGGCGACGGACTGGTCACCATGATTCCTTCGCTGCTCGTCTCGGTCGCCGGAGGCATCACCCTGACCCGGGCCAACTCCGCTGGCCTGCTGGGCACCGAGATTCGCCAGCAGTTGCTGGCCCGTCCCGGCACCCTCTATATGGCCAGCGCCGTTTCGGGAGCGATGTGCCTGATTCCGGGTCTCCCGAAGTTCGCGTTTCTGGCCGTGGCTGCGGGCCTGTTCTGGGGTGGCCGTAAGGTTGCGTCGAGCGCACTGGTAGCCGTCGCCCCCACCGAAGCCGGCCCTGCCGACAAGAAAAAAGCCGAGCAAACACAGGGCTCCGACCTAGCTGCGCTGCTGCGACTGGAAGATTTGACCCTCGAAATCGGCTTCCAGTTGATTCCCCTTGTGGACGAGAAACAGGGGGGACAGTTGCTGAGCCGGGTTCGCTCGCTGCGTCGCCATCTCTCCGCCGAGATGGGCTTTCTCGTCCCCCCCGTCCATATTTCGGATAATCTCCGGCTGAAGCCTCGGGAATATCTTTTCTCCCTGCGCGGCCTGGAGATCGGCCGCTGGCAGACCGAGGGGCCGCAGATGCTGGCCGTGTCCGGCGATCCGCGCCGGCGTCCGCTGGCCGGCAAGGAAGCGAAGGAGCCCGCCTTCGGGGTGCCCGCGATCTGGATCGCTCCAGCCCTGGAAGATCAGGCCATCGCCGCCGGCTATTCGGTGGTGGACGCGGTCACGGTCATCACCACCCATTTGGGAGAACTCATCCGCCAGCACGCCTATGAACTGCTGGGCCGCGCGGAGACCAAGCGGCTGATGGACAGCTTGAACGAGAGCCATCCCAAGCTGATGGAAGAGTTGGTTCCCAAGATGCTGACCCTGGGCGAGGTAGGCCGGGTTCTGGAGCAGCTGCTGCGCGAGCGGGTCTCGATCCGCGACCTGGGTTCGATTCTGGAAGCCCTGCTTGAAACCGCGCCGATGAACAAGAACCCGATTGCCCTGGTTGAAGCCGCCCGCCAGGCGCTGGGACGGCGACTGATCCAGCCGCTGCTGGACGGCGACGGAATGCTGCCGGTGATGCTGCTCGACCCGGCCATGGAAGAAGAGATTCTCAACACCCTCGCACCCGACACCGGACAGCGAATGCTCTCTTCAAGCGGGCAGCCGGGCGCGCCGCTGGTGCGCCGTCTCGCCGATTCTGTGAGGCAACTTATCGGCTCCGCATCGCCTGCGGCCCTTCCCGTGCTTCTTTGTCCGAGTCCGGCGCGTTATCACGTCAAGCGCTGGCTGGAACCAATCCTGCCACGGCTTGCCGTCGTATCGGCCGGAGAGATTCCACCCGAGGTTCGCCTCCGCCCCGTAGGAACGGTGCGGTAAGGCCGTCGCGATGGGACAGACAGGGATTTGCAGTTATATGAAGGGGCCGGAAATATGGGAATCGAAACCGCGGGAACGGCAGGAAATGAACGGGCAGAGCGCAGGGGAGTGGCGGGAGGCGGCTATCCGCCGGTGGCGCCGGGAGTTCCGATGCTGACCGCCGAGCAGGAACGGGTGCTGCTTGAGCATCTGCCGATCGTGCGGTTTCTCGCCCGCAGGATCCACGAGCGTCTGCCGCAGCATGTGGACATCGAAGATCTGGTTTCGGCCGGAGTGGTGGGGCTGATGGACGCCTTCGCCAAGTTCGATCCGGCAAAGAAGGTGCAGTTTCGCAGTTACGCGCAGTTTCGCATCCGTGGCGCCATCCTGGACAGCCTGCGGACTCTCGACTGGAGTCCGCGGGAGTTGCGCCGCAAGGGCCGCGCGGTCGAAGAGGCGATCCGGGTGCTGACGGCGCGTCTGGGCCATGCCCCGGGCGAGGCCGAGGTGGCGGTCGAAATGTCCCTGAGCCTGGAAGAGTACCAGCAGCTTCTGGGAGATCTGAAGGGGCTGGAAATCGGCACCCTGCACATGGAGCGCAACGAGGACTCCGGGGATGAAGAACTGGCCTACGTGCCTGGACGGCCTGAAGAGGACCCGCTGTTCCGGTGTCTGCGCGGCGAACTCGAAGACCGTCTCGCCGAGGCCATCAGCAACCTGCCCGATCGCGAACGCCTGGTGATGACCCTCTATTACTACGAGGAGATGACCATGCGCGAAATCGGGCTGGCGCTGGGAGTGGTCGAATCGCGGGTGTCGCAGGTGCACGCCTCGGCCGTCGTTCACTTGCGGGTCGCCCTCAAGGACCTGGCCAGCCGGGGTGTGTTCGACCGGAACCGGACACGTAAAACCTCGGAGCGGGCACGGCATTAGGCGGAGAGCGTCGCAAAAAAATGGACCGGACAGGAACAAACGGGGCAGGACGGAAGACGGGCAGCATGCTGTGCGGCAAGCGGACAGCAAAAAAACTTCGGAGGCAAACTAACGTGAGCGGTTTCCAAGACGCGAGGGGTAACGACTGATGGAAAAGATCCTCAAACAGGACGAGATCGACGCCCTCTTCCAGGCGGCGCGGACCTCGACACCGGAGGCGCCTCCGACCGAGGTGCGCGCTCGGGTCGTGCCGTACAACTTCTCTTCGGCGGGACAGATTTCAACCGACCAATTGCGCGCCATCAGCATGTTGAACGACCTGTTCGCCCGCAACCTGACCCACAATCTTGCCGCCTGGCTCCGCACCCGTTTCCAGGTCAATCTGGTCTCTGCCGAGCAGATCCAGTTCAACGAGTTCCTGCTCCGGATCCCCGAAATCAGCTACGTTGCCTCGGTGCGTTTGGAGCCGCTGGGCGCCTTGTCGGTGCTGCAGTTGGATCTGGCGCTGGCGCCGCCGATCGTCGACCTGCTGCTGGGCGGCGAGGGCAAGGAAGGGCCGCTGCGCGAGCTTACCGACATTGAGGAGGCCATTCTGGCCAGCGTGGTCGAGATCGTGTGCCGGGAGTTGACGGCTGCCTGGCAGCCGGTGGGCCTGAGTTTCAACTTCGAGCGCCGCCAGATGCAGACCCAGGTGGCGCGCATCATGCCGGTCACCGAAAAGACGCTCTGACTGAGCTTTGAAATCCGCACGCCGCATAGCTACGGGCTATTGAACCTGGCCTGTCCCGCGGTGGGG
>JAATGG010000147.1 GCA_015654835.1 Terriglobales bacterium | reverse complement strand
GTCTACGTGAAGATGGTTGACCAGACCTCCCACGCCAACGGCGCGTACACCGCCAAGGAAAAGAACAACCGCGGCATCTTCCTTGAACGTCTCGGTGCCGTCTATCACGAGCAGAACAAGACCGAGCAGGCTATCGCCACCTACCAGAAGATGATCGACATGGGCGGCGATACGGCGATGCGCGGCTATCAGGGTCAGGTAGACACGTATCGCGACGCCAAAATGTTCGATAAGGCCATCGAAGTCTCCCGCAAGGCCTCTGCCGCCAACCCCAAAGATCGCGACCTGAAGCTGATGCTGGCGGGCGAGCTTGCCGACCAGGGCAAGGCCGACGAAGGCTTGGCCATGGCAAAAGGGCTTCTCGACAACTCCGCCAACGACCGCACCGTCTGGCTGGCCATGGGCCAGATGGATGTGCGCCTGCGCCGCTGGAAAGATGCCGAAGAGGCCTTCAACAAAGCGAGCAACCTGACCACCCGCAAAGAAGATCGCATCTATCTCTTCTTCCTCAAGGGGGAGTTGGCCGAGCGGCAGAAGCATTACGAACAGGCCGAGCAGTTCTTCCGTCAAGCCTTGGAACTCGATCCCAACAACGCCATGACCCTCAACTACCTCGGCTTCATGCTGGCCGACAAGGGCACCCGCGTTGCCGAAGCCGTCAAGCTGATCCGCAAGGCCGTCGAGCAGGAGCCGATGAACGGCGCCTATCTCGATTCGCTGGGCTGGGCCTACTTCAAAATGGGCCAATATGAGTTGGCCGAAGAAAATCTCCGCCACGCCGTCGAGCGCGATCAGACCGACCCCACCGTCCATGACCATCTGGGCGATCTCTATGAGAAGACCGGTCGCATCCGCCTCGCTGCGGCCCAATGGGAACTCTCGCTATCGCAATATGCCAAGTCCGCTTCCGCCGATGTCGAGCCCGGCGACGTGGCCAAGGTGCAGCGCAAGCTTGAATCCGCCCGCGTCAAGCTCGCCAAGCAGGATAACGCCAGCGGCCAGCCCAAACCGCAATAATCGCTTCCCGTGCCTCACCTGAGCGGCGGCGCCTCCCTCTGGAGAAGCCGCCGTTTTCCGTTACGCCCAGCCCCCGTCGGCCCAACTGCGGTATAACCAGACGTGAGTTGCATGGTGCCCTCTCGATGACCCAAGTGGAGTCCAAACCCGCTGCCGTCCTGCCCTCTGGAATCGCTGTGCGCGACGATCGGGACGGCGAGCTCACCCGCCGCATCCATCCCGAGCCTCCCCATCCCTATCGCACCCCTTTTGCGCGGGACGGCGCGCGCATCCTGCATACCCGCGCCTTTCGCCGTCTCGCCGGCAAGACCCAGGTCTTTACCCGCCTGCCCGGCAGTCCGCTCGGCGATCACTTCCGCAGCCGGCTCACCCACACCCTTGAGGTCGCCCAAATCTCCCGCACCATCGCCAAAGCCCTTGGCCTCAACGCCGAGTTGGCCGAGTCCCTCGCTCTGGTGCACGACATCGGCCACCCGCCCTTCGGCCATGCCGGAGAAAAGGCCCTCGATCATGCCCTGCAGGCATACGGCCTCCGTTTCGACCACAACCTCCATGCCCTGCGCATTGTCACCTGGTTTGAAGAGCGGTATCCCGGCTTTCGCGGCCTCAACCTCACCCTCGGCGTCCGCGAAGGCATCATCAAGCACTCCCGCGATTACTCCTCGGCAGCGCATCCCGAATTAGCCGAATATTTTCTCGATCTGCGGCCACCCCTCGAAGCCCAGCTCATCGACCTCGCCGACGAAATCGCCTACCTCGCCGCCGACCTCGACGATGGCATGGCCTCCGGCGTTCTCGCTCTGGAACAGGTTCGCGAAGGCGTGCCCCTGTTCCGCGGATTCCACGACCTTGTGCTCAGGCAATTCCCGACAGCCGCGCCCAAGCTCACCGCCGGCGAAGCCCTCCGCCGCGTCCTCGACGCCCTGGTAACCGATTTGATGGGAGAAACACGGGTCCGTATCGCTGCGACGGGCATCGCCACGCTTGCCGAGGTTCGTCAGGCTCCCGACCGGCTGGCGGCCCTGAGCCCCACGATGGAGGCGGCCCGCGCCACCGCCAAGGCCTTTCTTTACGCCAACTTCTACAACTCCCCAGGCATGGAGGAGGAACACAGCCACGCCGTTCAAGTTGTAGAAGAACTGTTCGCCGCGATTGCCGCCGACCCCAGCCTGCTCCCCGACGACCACCGCGAGCAGATTCCCACCGAGGGTTTGGCCCGCACCGTCGCCGACTATATCGCCGGCATGACCGACAGCTATATCGACCAGCTATGGGTCCGCTGCGCAGTCCGCTGACGGCTTTCCTTGCCGAAGAGTCCAGCTACTGGACGGTTCCCTGCGGCCGCAGCCGTCTTAGATCCAGTGCGCACTCCACCGCATTCTGCGCATAGAGCCGCAAGTTGTCTGAGGCGGCCCACAGCCACAGCCGCGAAGTCTCGCCCGTAGCGTTGCCCGATCCCGACAGTTCCGGACGCAAGCGAACCAGCACGTCGTTCTGTCCCGTAGCCGCCAGGTTCGAAGGCGAATCCGTATCTTCAAGGACTAAGTCCACATGATCGCCACTCAAAGCCTCTTCCAAAGCTGAAATGGCGACCGGCCGCTCCAGTTCCACGGCAATCGAGAACGTATGTCCGTGGAAGACCGGTGCCAGCACCACCTGCAGCGACAGCGCCGGCCAGCGTCCGCCCGACAGCGCATCGTAGTGGCGGCGAATTCGCGTTTCCGCCCGGCTCAGGCTGACGGTAGCGCCCTCGCCCAGACCCGACAACACGTTATAGGCCACCTGGGCGTCATAGATGGCTCGCGGCAGGGTCTGGAAGCTGAGCAGGTTGACGGTCTGCTGATGCAATTCGTCCATCCCCCCGCGCCCGAATTCGCTCGCCGGCTCCAGCACGGTGGCCGCCGCAAACTGCACCGGCGCGGCTTGTTGAATCCGCTCCAGCAGTAGCGCCAGGGCCAGGGCCGCGGGGTCCGCGGGCACCACGGCCGGCGTAAACAGGTCCGGCGTCATAATCTCCGAACCCAGCCAGGGAGCGCGCACCAGCACACCCGTTTCCTGATCCAGCGCGCCAGAAAGATCCAGCACCGTAGAACCGGAGCGCAGCGCCTCATGCCAGTGCTTCCGCGTCAACTCCTCCGGGCCGGTGAAAAACGTAAAATCCACCTGCTCGAAGGCATCCGGGCCAATGGCCTGGACGAATGTAACCTCGTCGCCCACTTGATCCAACTGGCCCAGCGCATCCTGCCCGTCCAGCAGCACAAAACGAGAGCCCGCCAGTGGCGAGTCCGACAGCACGTCCTTCAATTCCTTGCCTACCAGCGTGGAGGCTCCGGCAATCGCAATCTTATACACAAGCTTCCTTTGTTTTCTGAGAGATTCTAGAGCCGGCTCAACGGGTCTGGCTCTGCCGACGGTGCAGCTTTCGGCTGCCTCCGCCGCCTGCGCGACCATGAGTACGCAGCGCGTGCCCACAGTCCCGAGAAGGTATAAAGCACCGCTCCCGCAAACAGCACCACGTTGGAGTAGAGCAGCGTGGTATACAGCATGATCGCCAGCAGCAGCAGCACTTGGATCGGGTGACGCCGCGACAGGTTAATCTCCTTGCCTGACCAGAACCGCCACGTGCTCACCATCAGAAACCCGCTCAGCCCCACCACGCACAGCCATAGAATCGTCACCCACCACGCCTGCACGGGAATCCCATTGCAGAAGTGGATCGTCGAGGCCAGCAGCCCCGCCGCCGCCGGAATCGGCATCCCTACAAAATACTTGCGGTCGGGCCGGCCCGGATTGCGCGGCTGTGCATCGTGGCTGATATTGAAGCGCGCCAGCCGCGATGCCCCGCAGATGAGGAACAGGAAACAAAGAAAAATCCCGACCTCCTGCAAATGCTGGCGCAAATGCGTGCTGAGCGATTCGGGCAAAAAATGGACGCCCCAGATAAACGCCAGCAAGCTCGGCGCCACGCCAAACGTAATCACATCGGCCAGCGAATCCAGTTCCTTGCCAAACTCGCTGGTGGTGTTGGTCATGCGCGCAATGCGCCCGTCCAGCGCGTCGAAGGGAATGGCGAACAGAATCGCGATGGCCGCCCAGTCCAGGTGCGCTTGCGCGTTCCCGCTGACCGAGCTGATGGTCTGGGTAATCGAGTAGTAACCGGCTCCGATGCTGCCTGCAGTAAAGATCGAGGGCAGAAGGTACATGCCGCGGTGGAACCGGGTCCTGGCATTCGCCAGGGCGGGGCCTTGGGCACTCACAGGCGATCTCCCTGGGGCATGGCAGCCAGCACCGTCGCCGCTCCCTTGACCCTTTGGCCCACCTTCACCCGCAGAACAGCCTCCGCCGGCAGCACCACGTCCACGCGGGAACCGAACTTGATCAGCCCCACATGCTGCCCACGCTCCACCCGGTCGCCCTCGTGGAGCACGAACACGATGCGCCGCGCCAGCAAGCCGGCAATCTGCTTGAACGTCACCTCAACGCCTTCGCCCCGCACCGTCACAATGTTCTGCTCGTTGCGGTCCGCCGACGCCGGGTTCATGGCGTTCAGATACTTGCCTTTTTGGTAGTGCACGCGCGTCAGCACGCCCGCAATCGGCGACCGGTTCACATGCACATCGAACACGCTCAAAAAAATGCTGATTCTCTGCCGCGGTCCCTCCGGCGTAGCAATCGTAACCGTCTCGGTCACCAGCCCGTCGCCGGGCGACACAATCAACCCCGGCCCATCGGGCACAGCCCGTTGGGGGTCGCGAAAAAACCACAGGAAAAACGCCGCCAACAGCACCGGCACAATCGCCCAGGCCCAATTGCCCGTCGCCCACACCAGCACTGCGGCCACTGCCAGCAGGCTCAAACCGTAGATATAACCGTCGCGTACCATCGTCCCAACGATTATACGGTGATTACGTTCCTGTTTCAGGGCGCACAATCACCGGACGCACAGCCGTCAAGCTGTCGCTGGGCGAATCCTTCCGCATCGACCTACGGGCGTGAACTTACGCAATCGCCGGCAACTGGTTCTCCAGCGCCACGATCAAGTCTTTGGCGTGCAGCTTGAGCTTCTTCAGCCGTACCTCTTCCAGTTGCTCGTCCGCGGAGAGATAAGGTTTTTGCACAAGCTCGTCCAGCCGCTGCGCGTAGCGACGATGTTCGGCGTTCAGGCGGTTAATTTCTTCGCTCAGCGTGGCGTCGAATATTTCGTCCATCGAGGCACCTCCCTATCGTTAAAGAACAATTACATATACCTCTGCCGCAAAGCAATCGGCAAGAGCCATCTCGCGCAAATGTGATTTCATGTTGTGGAATTCCGGGACGAAACGGGAAGCGGCGGTCCCAGGCGCGCCCGGCTCTGGAAGGAAACAGCCCCGCTCGCATTGCCGGCAGCTAAGTGAGCCCCAGCCGCATGAGCACCGCATCCTCAACAGGATCAGCATAGTAGCGCGGTCTCCAACCCACCTCCGCGAAGTGGAGCGACCGGTAAAGCCCCAGCGCCGCCTCATTGGAAGCACGAACCTCCAGCATGACCTCTGTAACGCCCGTCCGCCGCAGTTCGGCTCCCAAAGCCTCAAAAAGCGCCCTCGCAACCCCCTGCCGCTGCACCTCCGCAGCCACCGCAATCGACTCCAACTCTGCTTCGGGAGATGTCAGGGCGGCCACCACGAACCCGGCCACCGTCCCGCTTTGCCCCTCCTCGGCTACCAGGCAAATGCGGGGCAACACCGGTTGCGGGCTCAGCGCTGCAAGGTAAAGACTCACTGGCCAATGAGCCGCATCGGCAAGGCTTTGGGCGATCTCCACCACCCGCTCCACATCCGCCGGTCTCATCGGCCGAATACGCGCTGCGGACTCCAGGTTCACGC
>JAATGG010000035.1 GCA_015654835.1 Terriglobales bacterium | reverse complement strand
CCATCGCGAACGCTCTACGTACAGAGGAAGATAATGTTGTAATGATCGCTCGGCAAGGTGCCGAGCCACTTTCTTCTCGTGATTCGCTATCACATGCAAGACATGCCATGGCTCTTTACACATTGCCACCCCTAGGTCATCTGCTCTGGGCAGGAAATCTGCCTTCCTCATGTTGTGAACCGTTCAGGCTCACAACCTATAATTGTGAGGCCTTTCATCAATTAGGACCAGCAGCCCTGGTCTGCTCGACGTTCGTACTAGCGCAGGGGTAGTGTAACGCGAAGGGCTCCAAGTCACATCTTCGCCCCAAGAGAAAGTGTGAAAAATTGCTAATCGAGGATGTGTCTTTTGCAGGTCGACCTGGGAAAGCGCCTGCCGATTACCAAAGGTTTGGGTTACTTGTTTCATTACGTATTGAGCGAGACGACAAGTTTCGGCGACGCAAAAGCAGGAAGTTCGCTATGAGAAGGGAGACCAGTCTAAGGTAAGGTCCGAGGGGCATCCCTGTAAAATATTTCCAGGCCGAGAGGCTTCTGGACGTGAGGATTGCGATGAAAAAGGCAGCATTGATTGTCGGAGTTTCCGGCATCGTCGGGCGCAACTTGGCGGACCTTCTTATCGCCGAGGCGGATTGGACGGTCTACGGCATTGCGCGTCATCCCGGTCAGCGCGAAGGGGTCATTCCCATTGCGGTGGACCTGCAGGACCCGATCGCCGTTAAGGCCGCGCTAAAGGACGTAAAGCCTACCCACATTTTTCTGACTACCTGGCTGCGGCAACCGACCGAGGCGGAGAACATCCGTGTCAACAGCGGCATGGTGCGCAACGTACTCGATGCCGTGTCGAAGGCCGGATCGGTGCAGCACGTCGCGCTGGTCACGGGGCTGAAACACTATCTTGGTCCATTCGAGGCTTATGGCAAGGGCAATCTGCCCTCCACCCCCTTTCGCGAGGAGCAGCCGCGACTTGATCTCGAGAACTTTTATTATGCGCAAGAAGATGAGGTCTTTGCAGCAGCGACACGCGACGGCTATAGCTGGAGTGTCCACCGTCCACATACAATTATCGGGTACGCTGTGGGCAACGCGATGAACATGGGCACGACCCTGGCCGTCTACGCAAGCATTTGCAAGGAACAGGGCAAGCCCCTGCAATTTCCCGGCTCGTCTGTGCAATGGAAGAGTCTCACGGACATGACCGATGCGCGCCTGCTGGCAAAGCATCTTGAGTGGGCCGCGACCACCCCGGCGTGCCGCAACCAGGCCTTCAATGTAGTCGATGGAGATGTCTTCCGGTGGAGTTGGATGTGGAAGCGGATTGCAGCCTGGTTTGAAGTCGAGGCATCCGAGCTGAAGGGCGAGGGCATCTCGCTGGAGAAACAGCTTGCAGAGGCGGTGCCAGTCTGGAAGAAGATCGCCGAAAAATATGGATTGGCCGAGAGCGACCTGGACAGGCTCGCATCCGCGTGGCATACGGATGCCGACTTGGGACGTCCGATAGAGGTCGTGACAGATATGTCGAAGAGCCGCAGGATGGGGTTTACGGTATATCAGCCGACAGATGAAAGCTTTTTCGAGTTGTTCGCAAGATTGAGGCAAGACCGGCTGATCCCGTAAATAAGCGGATGTGCGCACGGTGGCGTTGATGCTTTATTGGGTCCAGATATCAATTTGCCTAACGCCGGGTGCGCTAGTACTGATCCCACTTACTTCTCCTATTCTCTTATCCATGATGTTATGGAGTGCGCCATAGCCTCTCTGAATTCTGCGGAAAATCATGCGCGATGCATGGCCAAACAGTTGCGGAGCCCTGCGGATGCTGGTGCTCAAACATTTCGGTGAAGCCTCAGGCCAGATCGAAGCTTACAAGTTAGAGGCTCCCCTGAGAACGCGAATATCTCAATTGTGAGGTCAGATATGAACAACTCAATCAAAGTAACGAAGAGCCGGTTTGAGATCGAGCAAGATGGGCAGATCAGCTATCTGGAGTTTGAAACGGATGGTCACGGTTGGATGACCATCTGGCATACAGAAGTTGCTGAGAGTCTGCGCGGCAAAGGAATCGGACTCGAACTTGTGACAACGGCATTTCAATATGCCAAAGAGAATTCTTTGGGGGTCGATGTTATCTGCCCACTTGCCAAACACCTTGTCGAAAAACATCCCGAGTTCAAGCCCCTCCTCGGGAATAAATAGGAACACGGACCCATCGCAATCAGCGCGACAGGAAATATTATTTACACAAGCAGATATGGGAACTACCCACTGGTTTGCGCCATCTTTGCGTCCTTTCCGTATAAAAAGCACTTATAGTGGTTGTAACCAATTTCCAACCTCATAATTTGCCATCATGGACATGCTTGATTGCCAGGACGTATGATTGCCTCCTCAAATTGAGCAAAGCATCTGACGCTTTGAAGTGACTGAAGGCGCACTTTGGTTAAAAAGCTATAGCAATTGAGGAGTCGGATTCGGTTCGAGATTCTTCTTGGGATTGAAAGCGATGCTAGAGGAACCCGCGAAGGAGTCGTCCGGGCCGAATGGCCCTCTTGAACCCGTGGCAATTCGGAGCCAGCTAAACCGCGTGTTGGCGCATCCGCTCTTTACACACAGCAAACGATATCCGGTGCTGTTGGGGTACGTCGTCGAACAAACACTTCTCGGTCGGGGCGCCCATCTGAAAGAACGAACCATTGGAGTGGAGGCGTTCGGGCGTGAGCCTGACTACAATGTAAGCTTCGATCCCGTTGTCCGGACCTCTGCATCCGAAGTGCGCAAGCGGCTGATTCAGTACTACTACGATCCGGAACATTCCGGAGAGTTAGTTATCGAGCTATTTGCAGGGTCTTACATCCCAGCATTTCGCGAACCGGAGCCCAGAAAGATCGAGGCGCCTGAAATCAGCCCCGAATCCGTTCAGCCAGACGCTCCTCCAGCAGTCCCCCCTTCCTCAATGCTCAATGTCCCCGAAATCATTAAGCCTCGCCACAGCCGTACAAGAAAGCAGATGCTTGCTGCGGTCTGGATCCTACTTGCATTGGCAGCGGGCTTTGCTATTGGCCGGTATCGGCCTCGCCAGACGGCTTCGAGCATCGACCGTTTCTGGAAGCCGATCACTTCAAGTCAATACCCGATCACGTATTGCCTGGGCGAGCCAGGCGATGCGCCAGAATTGCAGAGTGCCTTATTCGGAGGCGATTCGAGTGTACGGAACTCTATGTCCGGGCGCTTGAATGTCTCCGATGTGCTGACCCTCGCCCGCACAATTGTCCCGCTCGTTCCTCGCCACGGAACCTTCCGCGTGCTGCCCGCTTCAGAGACAAGCTTTGCGCAATTACGCGAGGGCCCCGTTGTCCTGATAGGCGCATTCGACAATTCATGGACCATGCGCGTGACCGAGAAGCTGCGATTTGGATTTGAAACAGAAGGCAACGTAAGAAAACTAATCGACAGAAAAAGCGCGAATCGGAACTATTGGACGCTGCAGTGGGATACCTCTCATCGGAAGTTGGTGGGCGACTATGCCATCATCGCCCGTATCCACGACATGACTACGGGGCAGCCTGTCATTGTCGTCGGAGGCATTTTAAGCGGAGGCACCGAAGCCGCAAGCGAGGTGCTTTACAACCCTGTTTACCTCAATTTGCTACTGGACAAAGCGCCCAAGAATTGGGATCGCTTGAACATCGAGGCCGTGATTGGAACCCACATCATCGACGGACACTCGGGTCCTCCAGAAATTCTGGCTGTTGAAACCTGGCAATGAGATTTCAACATACATTCCCCAATGGGGGTATGATACATGGCCGACAATAGCAGTCGGCGATAGATGTAAGTTATTCTACAATATAAGCTTAAACTCGAACGCCTCCTTTTACTACCCGTTGGACCTTTTTTGAGCTCATTGATTGTCCTAGAGTCCGAGTATCCGGAAGGTGTCTTTATGGCAAGCTCCTCTAAGAGGCGCGGCGGCTCTCCGGCCGATTCAAGGAGATATACATGAAACGCTCATTCGGCATAGGACTCTTGCTTGTTCTATTCTCGCTTTCTTCATATGCTGCGAAGAATTCGCAGACGGTGACTTTCCCCGGGACGGTGCAGATTGGGTCAACCCAGATTCCGGCGGGTCATTGCGACGTGACGTGGACCGGGACGGGATCCGAGGTTGAAGTCACAATCGTATCAAAAGGAAAACAGCCAGTGACCGCGGCGGCCCATGTTGTCAGTGAGAAGCATGACCACGTCGGCGTAATCACGAGTAGCGTCAATGGAGTTGAGATCCTGGATTCGATTCTGCTCCATGACGTAAAGCTGGTGATCCGGGCGGTTCCTGCTGCTCCTGGAAACTGATCGAGATCAGTTTGGATGGGTTTTGAACTGAATGAAGCTCGGTAGAAGCTGCTAACGACCTTCCTGCCCCTTCGTCCTCGGATGGAGGGGTTTTCTGCGAAACCTCTGCATAAATGTCCGATGAAACTCCTCTATCCAGCCCCTTTGTGGCTTTCCTGTTCCGCCGCAATCGAAACGCTATCGAAGCCTGTTGCCGACACGGCCAATGTTGGCGTGGCGGAGCCTTCCATCGCGGAGGCCGTCATCGAAGAAATTGGGCTCCATCTCTAACGCACTCAAGCGCCCGAGATGGCGGTTAGCTGTATCTGAGACAGCGCTCTCCGCAACCAAAACCTCCCGGGTTGCTCGATGAATGAACACCGCTAGGACCCTGTGTCTGGCGGTCTCCGGACACTCGACCGCCGCTGCCGGCCGGTCAACGCGCACCTCTGTTGTCAACACGCTATTTGTTCGAAGACCTCCAAACCCCACTTCAGGAGATGTCGATATCAAACCAAAACCCCGAATCTAAAATGCAAATTTAGCCCCAAGCTGTACCAGACGCGGTGATGCGGAGTTCTCGATTTCACCGAAAGCGGGATCGTCTCTCTGACCGTCCACTGCCGCGGGGCCATAGAACTGCGCGTGATTGAGCGTATTGAATGCTTCGAAGCGCAACTCGAGCGATCGTTTTTCTCCAAGATTGAGTACCTTCTTCAGAATCGCGTCGAAGTTCTCAATGCCCGGACCATAGAATGCACGACGCCGTGCATTCCCCAACTGGCCGAGATTTTCTTCAGGGAAAAGGGCCGTGTTGAATGCCAGCTTACCGTTCCGTCCGTTGGTGTTGATCTGCAGAGAGCCAGGTAGCTGTTGCGGCGTATCCAGCAGGTAGTTGTTAGCGCCGTTGCCCAGTGTGCCGAGCAACGAGTTATCGCTATTGTCAAAGAGTGTCACCGGAAAGCCGGTAGTGAAGCGAGCCGTGCCGGAAATGCTCCAGTCGTTGGTCAGCCTGTTGCTCTTTCGAATGGCCAGAGCGATTGGCAATTGCGCGGTATAGCTGCCGACGAAGGAGTGCTTGAGATCCCAGGCCGAGATGGCGCGGCTCTGGCGGGCGTCTATCGGATTCAGCTGCTCGCCGATATTGGAGCCTTGGTCGATCGACTTCGAATAGGAATAGCTGGCCAGAAACTGCGATCCGCCGTGCTGATAACGGAGAGAAGTCTGCAGCGTATTGTAGTTCGAATTGGCCACCGACTTGTCGGCCGTATTTTCCCCGTAGTTTTCGCTGGTTGCTATGAGGGGAGCTCCGACACTGTTTTGTCCCACGCGCGTTCCCAGGACCGTTTGTCCAGTGCTGTTCGTATAGTTTGAATCTTCGCCGAAGGGACCGCAGCCAGGAAGGCTCAGGCAAAGCGCTGGATCTCCTGGATTGACGGATACGAGCGCCAGAATGTGATGTCCCTGATTCCCGACATAGCTTACCGTCAACAGGGTTTCTCGGCTAAGTTGGCGTTGAATCGAGAACATATAGTTATCGATATACGGCACACGATTGCTGTAGTAGAAGAACGGGTCCGCGGACAATGGCAAAAAGTTTGACCAGTTTACAGACGTATCGGGATTACTCTTCGAGACACTATGCGACGGAAACGAAAAGGGAAAGCGCTGACCGTTGTTATAGCCTGTAGCGGCAGTGATAAAGGGTGTCGCGAGCACCGGCGGTCCTGGACTGAGATAGTTGTAGCCAAAAGGCGGAACGGCATACATGATGCCGGCTGACAGGCCGGGGAAAGCTGTATAAAAGATGCCGTAGCTGGCTCGAATGCTCGTCGTTCCTGTTCTGCCGAAGAGCTTGCCTAGAATTCCGTCCTGGAAATTGGGCGAATACGCGGCGCCAATTCTTGGAGCAAGATTACTGTAGCTTGTCGGAGTGATCGTATCCGGAATTCCCGGATCGCCAGGAACCAGAAGTCCAGGAGGGGCTCCTGAATAGAGCGTGGACTGTGCTCCTGCAACCCAAGTCTGGAGCGAGTTATACTTCTCCGACCACGGAGCGACTACATCCCAGCGCAATCCAGCGTTGATGGTCAAGTCGTTGCGAGCATGCCAACTGTCTTGCCCATAGAGGCCAAAATAGAGGCTTCTAAGATAAAACGGTTGCCCGGAAGATTGCGTGAAATTGCTTGGAGTGCCGATCAGCAGGTCCGCGTATGGGTTCCCTGTTTCTGTCCCATCAATGTTAAAGGTGCCGTTGAATGTCGCGTTAGGATGGTTGTTAACCTGGTCGATGTGAAATTGACCACCAAACTTGAGAGAGTGCGATCCAATAACCCTTGTGAGGCCATCGCTCACGTAGTAGGTATTATTTACCTGTGTCAGGTTCGTGATGGGCACGCCCATCACAAAGGTCGGGAAGGTGATATTCTCCACGCCTTCAAATTGCGGAGCCTGGACATAAATTCCGGGAGTGCCCGCACCCGTAACGAATCCCTGTGAGGCCAGGCTGACACCGAGACCACCTTTCGGTTGTCCTACGATGTTGTTATTTCGCAGGTAGCCCAAGTGGAATTCGTTAACGACGTTGGCACCGAAGACCTTGGTGTCTCCAAAGGAGAGCAATTGGGCTCGCCCGCTATACACAGCATCGAAGCCGGGAATGCTGGCCCCAGCCACGGAGCCAGGATAAGGATTGTCCAGCAAGTATTGGTCGAAGAAGTAGTATCCCGTCAGTTGACCCAATCTGCTGTTGCCATCCAGGCGGGCAGAGGTCTTGTCGTCGCGAACAGTCTGGGCGTACGCCGAGGTCGCGAACACATTTGATCCAGAGTTGGGTGACGGAATGTACTGGAGAAGATGCTGCGCGGGAGAAGACCAGGCCTTTTGTGGAACAACTGCGTTGGGAAAGACGCAATCGGCAGATGAGGTGCAGTTTGACGCGTAGACCGCCGGTACAGCGTTCGGGTTGGTTGGATCGACGGGATGGGATTCCCCTGCGGTAAAGTAGTAAGGTTCCCCAGCACTTACCGCGTAACCGAGCCCCGGTTGTAGAACCGCGCTTGCGAGATACGCCCCACTCACAGTATTCGGGACCGCAATCTGGGTTCCATTTACGGAGGCCGTAGTTGCAAAACTTTTTACAGTGTCCGAAAAGTCCCCGGAACGTTCCCTCAGGGACGGAACGGATATATTGCCGGTCGAAATTCCTTGCGCGGTGCGCGTTCCCTGATAATCGGTGAAGAAGAAGACCTTACCTCGCTTGATGGGACCGCCGACGTCACCGCCGAACTGATTCTGCCTGAAAGTCGCCCGAGTTGGGTCAAAATATCCTCGTGCATCGAGATCGGTGTTGCGCAAGAACTCGAAGGCGCCACCATGGAGTTGATCGCTGCCGGATTTGGTAACAACTGTAACCACGCCCCCGTTGTAATTTCCATACTCAGGATCGAAATTGTTGGTAAGGACGCGGAACTCCTCGATCGAATCGAGATTTGGCACAATCGAAGTGCCCCCGTTCATCTGCTCCCGCACGTCCAGTCCATTGACCATGAAGCCATTGGACGACTCTCGCTGGCCGCTGATCGAAAGATTTCCAGCGTTCTCATCTCCAGACGGATCGATGCTGCCGGTAACGCCCGCCATGATAACGGAACTCGGTAGCAGAGTCGAGATAGGAGCGACCCCTGGTTGAATCGCTAGCAGGTCCGTATAGCTCCGCCCGTTGAGTGGAAGTGACGTCATTTGGGTGCTCGACACCACCTCGCCGAGATGCGTCGCCACGCTGTCAATCTGTATCTCCGGGTCGCCCGTTACTGTCACAGTATCCGAACTCACGCCAACGGCCAGGGCAATATCAATTCGGATCGCGGAATCGGTATCGACCACGATGTTCGCTTTCTTCTGCGCAGCGAAGCCATCTGCCGTGATGGTGAGATCGTAGTGGCCTACGGGGAGATTCGGGAATGAGTAGAGGCCGCGGCCGTCCGTTACGCTCGAAAATCTAGTTTGCTGCGCGAGGTTCACCAATTGCAGCTTTGCCGCCGGCACGACCGCGCCACTTTGATCGGCCACGGTGCCCGAGATGCTACCGCCGGTTGCTGCCCACAAAGAGGCAGCCCAGAGAGATAGATAGGCACAAGTCGCAATTGTTAAACGAACGCTGATAGTGCGAGCGGGAGAGATCGACTTCGGGATGAGCAACATGCACCTCGAAAACGTGATACGGAGGCACAAAGGCTCTGAAAGATTGAGCGATCGCTTCCCGTTTCCACGCGGAGAAGAATCAAGTCAATCTCGGGTAGGTTTCCTGATTTACAGGCTGAACCGGCGATAAGCCAATTCTTGGCTATCCGCCTTCCCCGGCGCAAGCCGAGTGGCGAGTGGATAGCCTTTTCCCTGAACACAGTGGCGGGACCATGCCGGACTCACACCGGCTTCCCTGTTATGCCCTTGCAGGCACCCCAGTATCTTTACCTAATTTACCAGACTAATCTGCGTGGCTATATCTCCACTATGTCTTTCTTCTGTCTCGGATATATCCGCAGCCCTAAGTTGTGATTCCTGACAAAAAGGCCTGCTGGACGCGGTTGAGACTGCGTCCGCGCAGCACGGCCGCGACGATGGTGCGGGTCGCGCGTGTGTCACTGAGCCGCACATAACGGCAACCAGCATTCCGGTCGATGGCCATCTCCGGGGCCAGCGAGATGCCGACGCCGGCGGCGACCATGGCAAAGAGGCTTCTGAACTGACTGCTCTCGAACGCGATGTGAGGCGTGACGCGGGCATGGGTGCAGGCGGCGATACTGAGGTCTCGGAAGCAGTGGCCGTCGCGCAGCATGACGAACGACTCTCCGCGAAGATCCTTGAGCGTAAGCGATTCGTTAGCGGCAAGGGGATGACTTCTAGGCAGCACAGCGAAAAGTGGTTCGGTCCGAAGCGGAAACAGCTCCAGATCTTTGTGACGCAGAGGGAGGGCAAGAATCGCGAGATCGATCGACAGATCCCGCAGGCTTTCGACCAGGATCGGCGTGGTTTCTTCAACGATGCGTAGCTTCGCTT